>NZ_KB906477.1:10140-158621 GCF_000381405.1 Thioalkalivibrio sp. ALE20 | reverse complement strand
GCCGGAACCCGAGCCGGAACCCGAGCCGGAACCCGAGCCGGAACCCGAGCCGGAACCCGAGCCGGAACCCGAGCCGGAACCCGAGCCGGAACCCGGCTCGGACGAAGAACCGGCGTTCGACGATTCCTCCGACGAGGCGGAAATCCCGCAGGCCTCGGAAAAGGACGAGGATGACTGGGAATTCGATTTCCCCGATCCCGACGACGAATCCCGGTAACCCGCCCGTAGGAGGCCGGCCCTCCGGCCGATCATGTTCGACGCCGGATCGGCCAGGGGGCTGGCCTCCTACGCGGGGGGGCGGTAGGAGGCCGGCCCTCCGGCCGATTTGGCCGGGTGGGGCGTCGGGCCCCCATCGGCCAGGGGGCTGGCCTCCTACGCGGGGGCAATGCCCCGGGGCGCATGACGTTGTTCGAGGGCGGCGGGCTCCGTGCGCATAATCGGGATACATCGACCGAATGCCCGCGCGAGGTAAGCCGACCCCATGGCGACCGTGAAAAGCACCTGCTACGAATGCGACGCCAACTGCGCGATCGACGTGACCCTGGACAACGCCGGCGAGCCGGTGAAGATCGACGGCCCTGACTGTCCGCGCTGTTACGTCCAGCTGGATCGCCGCAACCACCCGGAACGCCTGCTGTACCCGCTGCGGCGCACCGGACCGCGCGGCAGCGGCGAGTTCGAGCGCATCTCCTGGGACGAGGCACTGGACACCATCGCCGAGCGCCTGCGCGCGACCCGCGAGGAGCACGGCGCCCCGGCGGCGGCCTTCTTCGCCGGCTACACCAAGGAGGCTCGGCCGCAGCTGCAGCGCCTGGCGCATGCCTTCGGCTCGCCCAATTACCTGACCGAGAGCGGTTGCTGCTTCTCCTCCACCAAGGTGGCGGAGGAAGTGACCTTCGGCACCAAGATCAAGACCTCCTCCACCGTGGCCTCGGATGCGACCCGCTGCCTGCTGGTGTGGTCGACCAACCCGCGCGGCTCCATCCCGCTGTTCCATCAGCATGCGCTGGCCGCGGCGCGCCCCGGCTGCGCCACCGTGGTGGTCGACCCGCGGGTGACGCCGCTGGCGGAGCAGGCCGAGGTGCACCTGCAGATCCGTCCGGGCACCGACGGGGCGCTGGCGCTGGGCATGCACCACCTGATCTTCGAGAACGGCTGGCAGGACCAGGCCTTCCTCGACGAATGGGGCAACGGGGTGGAGGCGTTCCGCGAATACGTGGCCGAATTCCCGCCGGAGCGGGTGGCGGCGATCTGCGGCATCGAGGAGGCCGACCTGCAGCGCGCCGCCGAGCTCTACGCGACCCGTAGCCCGGCGCAGATCATGCTCTCGCCCACCGCCACCGTGCAGCACTCCAACGGCTTCCAGAATCACCGCGCGGTGACCCTGCTGGCGGCGGTCACCGGCAATATCGACCGCGAGGGCGGCAACCGCTTCTTCAACGACAAGGTCACGCCGAAGCCGATCGACCTGTTCGACCACTGCAAGGAAAACCTACCGCCGCGCATCGGCGACGAGACCTTCCCGGTGTGGACGGCGCACTGGCCGGCGGCGCAGAGCATGCTGCTGCCGGACGCGATCCTCGATGGCCGGCCGCAACGGGTACGCTCGCTGCTGGCGATGGGCATCAACACCGCGATGTGGCCGAACTCGAAGCGCATGGAACAGGCGCTGGGGGCGCTGGATTTCTTCGCCGTGTCGGACTTCTTCCACAACCCGGCCACGCATATGGCGGACATCGTGCTGCCGGCCGCCACCAGCCTGGAGCGCCCGGCGCTGATCGCCTATCCCGGCTGCAACTTCCGCGGCGAGCTGCGTTACCGGCATCAGGCGGTGGCCCCGCGCGGCGAGGCACGCGCCGACGCCGAGGTGTTCCTCGAGCTGGGCGTGCGCCTGGGCATGGGCGAGCAGTTCTGGGACGGCGACCTGGAGGCCAGCTGGGCCGAGGCCGCCGAGGGCATCCCCGAGACCATCCGCGAGCAGGTGTACAACGACCCGGACGGGGTGACCGTATTCGCCAAGGCGCTGGACGACCTGGTCGAGCACGGCTTCGAGGAGGGCGACCGCCAGTACCGGCTGCATGGCTTCCGCACGGTCAGCGGCAAGGTGGAATTCGACGCCGCCGAGCTGCGCGCGGCCGGGCACGACGGCCTGCCGGTCTGGCGCGAGCCGGCCGAGAGCCCGCTGTCCACGCCGGAGCTGGCGCGCGACTATCCGCTGGTGCTGACCAGCGGCGCGCGCCACAAGCACGCCACCCACTCGCAGCACCAGTATCTGGAGCGCATGCGTCGGGCGATGCCGGAGCCGCTGGTGGAGCTGCATCCGCAGGACGCCGCGGCGCGCGGCATCGCCGACGGCGACACCGTGGAGGTGCGCTCGCCGCGCGGGCGGGTCGCCTTCGTGGCGAAGGTCACCGACCGCATCAAGCCCGGCGTGGCGCACTGCCAGCACGGCTGGAACCACGCCAACATCAACGAGCTGACCGACGACCGCAACCTCGACCCGATCAGTGGCTTCCCCGCGTTCAAATCGCTGCTGTGCGAGGTGGAACGCCTGCGCGCCGGGCACGAAGAACGCCTGCCGGAGGCGGGCTGACCTTGCCGTTCGTTGGCGTCCTGCCCGAGCGCCGGCATATCTTCCGGCCCGAGCCACGGCGCGAGGTGGCGGTGTCGGATGCTGCCGCCTGGCGCTTGAATCCGGCGCATCGGCATGTCTACGACAAGCTGCGCCTGGCCCTGGATGCGGGGCTGACCGCCGCGCCCTGCGGGGTCGCGCCCACGGACCTGGGGCTGGACGCGGCGGACACTGTGTTCGTGAAGCCGATCACCAACCTCGCCGGCATGGGGCTGGATGCCCGCGCCCTGTCCGCTGGCGAGGTGCCGGCCGAGCCCGGCAGTTTCTGGTGCCAGCGCCTGGAGGGAGCCCACACCAGCACCGACTGCCTGGTGGAGAACGGCGAGGTGCGCTGGTTCGCCCACACCCGCGGCTCGGACGAAAAGGACGCCGCGCGCCCGATCTACTGGGAGGTGGGCGCCGCCGTGCCCGAAGTGGAGCCGTGGATCGCCGACTGGGTGCGGCGCAACCTGACCGGTTACAGCGGCATCTGCAACATCGAGCTGATCGGCGGCCGGCCGATCGAGGCCCATCTGCGCGGCTCCAACGGCTTCTTCGACTTCTACGGCCCGGCCTTCATCCCGGCCTGGGTCGCGCTGGCGGACGGCGAGTCGTTCACGCCACCCCCGCCGATCCCCGGTGGCTACATCATCTCGGTCTTCGGCGAGGTCGAACTGACCGACGCCGATTTCCGCGCCGCCGAAGATACCGGTGTCGACCTGAAGCCCGATCCCTCGACCCCGGGCCGATCCGCCATCCTGCGCAGCGCCGACCGCGACGCCGGCTTCGCCCTCTACCGCCGCCTCACCGGCCAGCCCGGCCCCGAATAGAAACGCCGGATCGCGCAGAGGGGTGCGCTCCTACAAGCGAACAAGGCCCTTTCGCCTGCAAGCAGGCTCCCACGGGGCAGCGGTGCCGGGGGGAGAGCGCGCACAAAAAAGCCGCATCGACACCCAGCCAAGAAAAAGCGTCGATGCGGCGGGGGACTCCCTTCCCGCGGCGTGTCGGGACACCACCCCGACGTGCCGGTCCAACGGAGATGTCACGCAGATACAGCAGCATGTCAGCCGCGTGGCAGGCTCTGCCGCCCCGGTGCCCCGATGAAGGCGCCACGGCGGGTGAGCACGAGGGTTAGTTTCTACCCTGTCCACGCATGAGTAAAACAAGTTTTTGTCACGTAGTATGTGAATCGGACTCATGAGGGAGGGCGGCATGCTGGAGATCCGGCATTTGCGGGCACTGCACGAGATCGTGCGCCTGGGCAGCGTGACGGCGGCGGCCGAGTCGCTTTGCGTGACCCAGTCGGCGCTGTCGCACCAGCTGCGGCAGCTGGAAGAGCGCATGGACGTGGTGCTGTTCGAACGGCGCAGCTCGCCGGTGCGGCTGTCGCCGGCGGGCACGCGCCTGGTGCAGGCCGCCGAGCGCGTGCTGCCGGAGGTGGCCGCGGCCGAGCGCGACATCGCCCGCATCCGCGACGGCCGCGGCGGGCGGCTGTACCTCGCGCTGGAATGCCACAGTTGCTTCCAGTGGCTGATGCCCTCGCTGGCGGCCTTCCGCGAACACTGGCCCGAGGTGGAGCTGGACCTGAGCCTGAGCCATGGCTTTGATGCCTTGGATGCCCTGCGCGAACGCGAGGTCGACGCGGCGGTATCGCCGGATCCGGTGGAGGACCCGGAGCTGATCGCGCTGGACCTCCTGGAGTACGAGAACCTGCTGATCGTGCCGCGCGGTCATCGTCTGGAAGGGGCGAGCTACGTGGAGCCCGCCGACCTCCAGGGCGAGACCCTGATCACCTACCCGGTGGAGGAGGAGCGCCTGGATATCTGCCGGCACTTCCTGCACCCGGCGGGCATCTCGCTGCCCCGACGGACCACCGAGGTGACGGCCATGCTGCTGCAGCTGGTCGCCAGCGGGCGCGGCGTGGCCTCGCTACCGGAGTGGGCCCTGCCGGAACTGGAGGCGCAGATGCAGGGCGCGGGCACCGGCTCGCGTGGCCCAGGGCGTTCCGCCATCTCGCGTCTGCGCATGGGCCCCGATGGCCTGTGGAGCACCCTGCGCCTGGCCATCCGCCGCGAAGACGAAGGCCTCGCCTTCATGCAGGACTTCGTCGGCATCGCCCGTGACGAACTCCACCAGGCCTCCGTGCGCCGCGGCTGAAAGGGACGTGTCTCGACTATACTGCTACCCTCGAAGCCAAGTCTGATACCAACGATGAGTCCAACCGTATTCAGAGAGAAGGGGTATCGATTCTTTTTCTTCTCGCGAGAAGAAACGCGCAAGCACGTCCATGTGGTTCCGGCGGAGGGCGAAGCAAAATTCTGGCTGGAACCGGAACTACAGCTGGCGCAGTCATGGCGATACAACCGGGCGCAGCTGAAAGAGATCGAGTGGCTGATCGAGGAGCACCATCATGAGCTTGTCAGCGCATGGCAACGCTATTTCGGAAGTTGAGGTCACGAACATTTCGGGGCATGGTCTCTGGCTGCTCGTGCGAGGCCAGGAACTGTTCATGCCCTACGACGAATTCCCCTGGTTCCGTGACCAGCCGGTCAGGGCCATCGTGAATGTCGAAGAACCATCCCCGGGACATTTCTACTGGCCCGATATTGATGTCGACCTGACGCAGGAGATCATTGAGCACCCGGAGCGGTTTCCGAACAGGGCGACCGGCTGATCGGCGCGGGGTCAGCAGCCGCCACCACCGCCACCACCGCCTCCTGCGGCCCCTCCGGCGGCGACGCTCGAGTCGCCGGTGCTTTGTTCCAGCCACATGGCCATATGGCAGGCAATGGCGATGGCCCCGACCGGACGCGGATGGATGACCTCGACGAACCAGCCGCCGGTCAGGCCGGTTTCCTGCTTGGGCCGGAAGGTGGCGACCATGTCGCGGTTGTCGCGCAGGGTATAGCTGAACAGCCCGCGCCGGTCGGTGCGTTCGCCGTTGAGCTGGTAGTCATCGTCGCGATAGCTGAACAGCCCGCTGAGCGTCTTGCGGTCGGTGCTGGTCTCCTCGATCTGCGTGACCGTGCCCGCGCCGGCGCGCCAGACCTCCTGGCGCTGCGGCATCCCGAAGAAGCCGACATTGCGCTGAATCTGCTGGAAGAACCCCGCGTCCGGCGGGTCGGCCAGGCGCATGCGCGTGGTGGCGAAATGCAGCTCCGGCCTGCCGAACCAGGCCGCGAGCCCGTCCGAGGGCCGACGCAGCCGGGCGATCGGCGTCCCGGCCTGGCGCAGTTCCGCGATGCTGCGGGTCTTTTCGCCAAAAAACGGCAGCCGCTTGAGCGGCGAGATCTTCACGAACTCCAGCTGCCCCTCTACCGGGCTTTCCTCTCCCGGCGGCGGGGATCCGGGCCCCGAGGGCGCTTCGGCAACCCCGGAAGCCGCGTTCGGTGAGGGGTCGTTCGGTTGCCACTGGGCCGCCGGCCCGTAACCACGCCTGGCCATGCTGATCTCCTTCCTGGATTGCGGAGGGCTGTGCATTCAGCCCGAGTATAGGCACGGCACGCTCGCCGTGCCCCGCATGAATGCATGGGGTGCAATGCCCGGTCCTGTTGCCCGGCGCCGATGCCGAAGAGGCCTGCCAGATCGCCGAACGGCTGCGCCGGGCCCTGGCCGCGAATGGGTTCGCGTGCGAGCACGCTCCCACGGGCGGGGGCGCGCACGGGCTATACTCGAGGCCCATTTCTGCGGGAGGCGTCATGAGCCGGCTGTTCGAGAAAACCTACCCCGAGCCCGGCGCGGCACCCGGCCACGGGGCCCATGCACGCGAAGACGTGGGCGAGGGCGCCCGGGCTTGTGCATGGCATTACGGCCATGAGCGGCTGACGGAGCTCGATGCCGACCGGATCCTGTCCGGAGGTGCGGGTGACACCGGCGAGGGTTTCATGTGGCTGCACCTGCAGGGTATGCCGGGGCCCGAGCAGCTCCGTGCCCTGGGCAATGCCTTCGGTCTGCATCCGCTGGTGCTGGAAGACATTCGTCACCAGGGCCAGCGCCCCAAGGTCGATTTCTTCGACAACGCGCTGATGGTCATCCTGAGCCACCCCCGGCATGAACAAGGCCGCATCGAACTCCACCAGTTCAGCCTGTTCGTGGCCCCCGGCCTGATCATCAGCATCCACGGTGGCGAGCAGGATCCCTTCGAGCCCGTGCGCGATCGCATGCGCAGCGCCAACCGCAACTTCAACCGCCTGGGCGCCGCGTACCTGGCCTACGCGCTGATGGACGCCGTGGTGGACCAGGGCTTCCCGGTGCTGGAAGAGATCAGCGAGTGGCTGGAACGCCTCGAAGACGAGGTACTCGAGCGGCCCGACGCCAGCACCCTGGCCGAGATCCACCGGCTGCGCCGGGAACTCCTGGTGCTGCGTCGCCAGCTCTGGCCTGCCCGCGACGTGGTGGCGCGGCTGATGCGCGACGACCTGGAACCGTTTACCGTCGAGCTGTTTCCGTACCTGCGCGACGTGCACGACCACGCCATCCAGATCGTGGATCTGCTGGAGTCCTACCGCGAAATGGCCGCCACCCTGATCGAGGCCTACATGTCCGCGATCAACCAGCGCTCCAACGACGTGATGCGCGTGCTCACCATCATCGCCACCATCTTCATCCCGCTCACGTTCGTGGTGGGGATCTACGGCATGAACTTCGACCACCCCGACAGCCCGTGGTCGATGCCCGAGCTCTACACCTACTACGGTTACCCCGTGGTCTGGCTCGTCATGCTCGGCGTGGTCGCCGGCATGCTCTATTTCTTCCGCCGCCGCGGCTGGTTGTAACACCCGGCACGGATAGGCCGGAGGGTCGGCCTCCCACCGCCCCCGCGCGCAGGAGGCCAGCCCCCTGGCCGACCCGGCCCAGGAGATTCCCCGAACGCACAATCGGCCGGAGGGCCGGCCTCCTACCGGGGGCAGGGCCCCATCCGTCGCAGGAGGCCAACCCCCTGGCCGATCCGACGCCCCGTAGACATGATGGATTGACCTGCCCGACCTCGAAAGCGTGGGTTATGTTCTCGGGGTTGGGATAACCACCTTCAACACAGAGCCAATATTGAGGGGGCAGGAGGCCAGCCCTCTGGCCGATCGGGCGCTCCGTCAATGTTCCAGTTGGGCGACGTACTCGCCGACCACGACCAGCTCGGACAGGCTGTCCTCTTCCAGGATGATGGGCTCGTAGCCGGGGACGCTGGAATCCGGTTTCAGGATGATTCGCTGGTGGCGCCACTCAGTGTCCGGGTCCGCCGTCTTCTCGCTGTGATAGCGCTTGATGGTGAAGCTGGCGCCGGTGTCCGGGTCATTGATGTCGCGGTGCTGCACCAGCACGATCTTGCCTTCGCGCGTTCCGCCGCCCGGCGCCCGGAACAGACACCATGCCCCGTTCGCGATACGGCGGTTCATTGACTCGCCGACCACCTGGGCGATGAACATCCCCGGTTGGGGTGTAATGAAGTCCGGGGGCATGACCCAGTCGAATGCATCCGGGTTCTGGTCCACGGTCTGAAGGTCACTGAAACTGCCCGCCGCCGCCTTGATCGGCACCACCGGCAATGCATTCACGAATGGCTCGACGTCCTCCGGCGCCATCTTCTCGAACGGCAGGACATCCGCCGGTGCGGCCTCCGCCGGGGCAAACTGCGGCTCGGGCGTGTGCTGGCCGATCAGCGCGCGGAAATAGGCGCGCGTCTCCGCATCCGCCGACCAGATGAGGCATCCCTTCATCCCGCGACTCATCAGCGTGCGATAGGTGTTCTTGATGATCCGGTCGGCCTTGGCGCGGGCCGCGTCCGGATCCTCCTTCAGGGCCTTCTTGTAGCCCTTGATGGAGGCGTCATTCTTCGAACGCGCTTCGGGCACCGTGATTACCTTGCCGTCCCGCACGATCAGGTCGGGCCCGATGATTACGCCCACATAGTCCAGCTCCAGCCCCTGACTGGTATGGATACAGCCGATCTGGTGGACCGAGTCCGGCTGGATCATCCAGGTGGAACCGTCCTTGTCGAGGTTCCACTGCATGGCGAAGTTGTGTTCGGGAAAGCGGATGTCCATGGCCTGTCCATCCTTCTTGCTCTCCCAGTCCCAGCAGTAGCCCGCGAGCATCCGTGCACGGTTGGCGTGCACGTTCAGCGCGAAGATCCGGTCGCGCATGGCGGTCGGCGAGTCGACTACCTCGACCGAATAATCCAGTTCATCCAGATCCTCGTTTGCCGTCTCGCGAATCTGCAGCGCCTGATCAAGCCAGGCCAGGTAGCCGTCGGAGCCGGCACAACGGAACTGCGAGCGCAGCTCGGCGTAGTGCACGGTAGCGCCCGCCGCCCGTGCCCAGCGCTCGATCTCCTCCCGTGACCCGGTGTCCTTCCAGTGAATCCGCTGATCCTCGTCCAGGAAGAACACCGCCGTACGCGCCGCGTTAATGATCTCCTTGGTCTGGTTCTCGCCCAGGTTCTGGAAGATCCCCGACTTCTCGTTCAGGCGGTGTGCCTCGTCCACCAGCAGGGTGTCGAAGGTGTTCGTGTCGGTTTCGTGAAATGCACCGGAGCTACGGAACAGGTTGCTGATCCGGCTCTTTTTCATGGTGCCGGTCAACCTGGCCTCATAGACCGCCCGTGGGGCTGCATTGCGGGTCACATACTGTGCAACCTTTTCGCGGCGGGTCAGCTCTCCAAGCAGGTTCACGGCCACTACCGATTTTCCGGTCCCCGGCCCGCCCTCCACGATCAGCACCTGCTTGCCGTGTCCCTCGGCAATGTCGGAAAGCTCCAGCGCGCTTTCGAAGACCAGCTTCTGGTCGTCGACCATCACGAACTCGGCGTTCCCCTCGAGCAGCGATGCCAGATGGTCCGCGAGCGACTTCGAGGGGCGAATCCGGCCATGCTCGACCCGGTAGAGGATGTCGTTGGTATCCCCCTTGCGCACATGCTGGCCGAGAAAACGGGCGAGCTTTTCGGCATCCGCTTTCAGAAAGGCCGGCGCGCGCTCCAGGTGCTCGTGGTACCGCGCATCGGAAATCGCGCCCGACACGCTGTTGTGGAGATAGGCACAGGGGTGCAGCCCGATACCGTCGGTCTGCACGGTCTCGTTGTAGTCCTCCAGCAGCGCCGCATACGACCACGCCTGGTAGGAGGGATGCGTCACCTCGCGTTCCTTGCCGCCCACGAAGGTGCGCACGATCGCGTCCTTCTCGGTCGCCTCGACCTGCTCCCACTGCTTCAGTTCGACGATCACCGCCGTATCCCGGCCATCGTCGTTGCGTCCGGTCAGGATGAAGTCCACCCGCTTCGAGGTCTGCGGGATCATGTACTCGATGGCGACACCGGCATCATCCGGGATCCCCGATGCGCTGAGCACGTTCTCCATGTACTGCATCGAGTTGCGCCACGAAGTGATCTCGTTGGGCGAGGGCTTGCCCTTGCCGGCACCCAGCATCCCGGCCAGGATGCGATCCTCGATCTGGTTGTGCTGGACATGCTCGACGAAACGGCGCTTGTCAGCGGTATAGATCAGCATCGTGACTTGCCTTTTGGCTACAGATCCGTGTACTTGCGCGCACTGCCGCGCGCCTTGTCGACCGGATACTTCTGCTCGTTCACGTTCAGCTTTTCGTTCGCTGCCTGAACCACGTCGATTCCCAGCCCCCGCGCCAGCAACAGCAGATAGATCTGCACGTCCGCGATTTCCGCCTGAACGGCCTCCCGCTCTGCATCCGACAGCTCACGAGACCGTTCCTCCGTCAGCCACTGGAAGTGCTCGATCAATTCTCCCGCCTCGCCCGCAAGCGCCATCGACAGGTTCTTCGGCGAATGAAACTGCTCCCAGTCGCGCTCCCGAACGAACGCCTCCAGGCGGCCCGCCAGATCATCCAGCTCCGTTGGGTTTCGTGACTCCGTACTCATCGATCCCTCGCCTGTTCCGTTCTTGCCTGCCGGCATCGTACCGGACTCCGCCAGCTCCAAATACCGCCAAACCAGCGGTACCCGCCGCAGCATACGCTCAAAATTGCTATGGTTTCCCTCGACGGACAAAAACCACGACCGCAGACAACGGAAGGGCTGCTCCAATGGTGCTTTCAAACCGCGCTTTCGACCTCGACCGCGCCGTCTTCGACGCCTACGGATGGAACGACCTCGCCGACCGCCTCGTCGGCCGCCCCGGCGCCACCACCCCGCTGCCGGACAAGCCCGCCGACCAGTCCGAAGCCGAAGAAGAACTCCTCAGCCGCCTCGTCGCGCTCGACGCCGAACGCGCCGCCGAAGAAGCCCAGGGCCACGTCCGCTGGCTGCGCCCCGACTACCAGGCCCCCGAAGCAACCCAGACCACCGCCACACTGGAGGCCAAACCCGAGGCCGCCGCCGAGACCCCGACCGAACCGGCCAAAAAGCCCACCTGGCCCAAATCCATGCCCGACCAGGTCGAAGCCGTCCGCCGCCTCCTTGCCATCGGCCCCCAAACCCCGGACGCCCCGGCCAGCCACTTCAAGCGCAAACCAACGAAGTCATCACCCAGGTCCTCGCCGCCCTCCAAATCCTCGGCCAGGCCACAACCGACAACAACCACTGGCGCCTGATATGAACGGATCGATAATCTCCGCCGTAATAGCCATGATTTCTATGGTCATTGGCTATTTTCTGCAAGTGGTATCTTATTGGGCCAAAGACTTTATTGACTCAAGAAAAATAAGAAAGTTAACCGTTGACGATCTGCTTTACCCGCTTGTCAGGGTGTCTGACGAGCTTGTGGGTCGCACATATCACCATGCTAAAGAAGACTTCAAACGCAACGAAGGGCGTCCGGAGACCGTTGACTCAATCAGCAATCCAGATCAGCTATATGATGTCTATTTATGGGCGCGCTTCTGGGCTCACACGAGCGCCATACGAAAAAACATCCTTTCTTACAATCTGAGCCAGACTCAGGAAGGTAAGAGTCTGTTGCGATTCTTGGACTGTCTTGAGGCTATTAAGGTATCGATCGTACCCCGATCCTATCAACGTCTCGTAGGGGATGCATTTTCGGACGAACTTGGGTTAAAAGAGGGCGTGTCGTATTACAGGTTTGCGAAAATAGTTCAAAAAGACCCATTTTTTGCCGAAACTTTAGACGGCGTGAATATGCTGTTTGTTAGAGCGTTCGAGGATAAAGAGTTCAGGCGTGAATTCGTTAAATATACAATCGTGATTCACGCCATGGTCGAATATTTGGATGAGAAAAAGTCGGTGTCATCTACGCGTAGCGCGCTAGCTAACAAGCTCGACCATAAGCATCGAAATGATCTCAAACATCGCATTTTTCGAAGATATACGCCCTTGAGCGGCACGCAAATGTCAAAATACCTTTGACCAAAGGCTAAAGCAACGGGGACGGGGAGTTAGGAGAAAAACGGAGGGGGAGTCGGGAGAAAAATTTGCCCGCACACTACCTTAACCTAGAGCTAAGGATCGTCGTGATTGGGCAAATCTGCAATCTCAGGTTACCGCGAGATCGCCGCCTTGTCAACAATGGGTGGCGACGCATTCCCGGCAACTGATTATTGCGCTGGGCGCATGGAGCCTGAAGCGAATATGTGGATGGTGCGTGCGGGCCAGGGAGGGCGGCAGGCCGATGAATTTCGAGAAAAGGGGCATGTCGGCATTGGCTGGGAGGAGGTCGGCGACCTGTCTGCCTTCGCGGACAAGGCATCGCTGGTACAAGAATACCGCTCACGTTTTCCGGACTGGCCCGATGGTCGGCGCATGAGCGCGGCGAGCCAACTGATCCGGTTTCGGGACGAGATGGCCGCAGGAGACAGGGTGCTGATGTACGACTCCAGTCGGCGGATCTATCACGTTGGCACGATCACAGGCGCATATCGGCACGACACGGCAGTGCTGCCGCCCTGCGAAAACCTGCGCGCCGTGGAGTGGCAGGCGGAGCTCGATCGAGACCGCCTGTCGCTCGCTGCGCGGAATTCACTCGGATCTACCCTCACGCTGTTCCGGCTCTCGGATGCGGTCAGGCAGGAGATCGAGGCCCTGGTGAGCGGGCAAGCGACCGCGCCAGTCCCGGCAGAGGAGCAGGATGACGGCGAGGACGAGGAAGCCCTGCTGAAACGCTACCGCGAAGAGGCGGTGGAGATCATCAAGGACCGGGTGAGCCGTCTGGATGCCTGGGAAATGCAGAGCCTGGTGGCCGGCCTGCTACGTGCGATGGGCTACAAGACGCGAGAGTCTTCACCGGGGCCGGATCGGGGCGTGGACGTGATCGCCTCCCCCGATGGCTTCGGGTTCGAGTCGCCGCGCATCGTGGTCGAGGTGAAACACCGTCCGCATACGGCCATGGGCGCGCAGGAGGTGCGCAGCTTCCTGGGCGGGCGTCACGGCGACGACAAGGGGCTTTACGTGAGCACCGGGGGCTTCACCAAAGAAGCCCGCTACGAGGCGGATCGGGCGAAGATCCCGCTCATGCTGATGGACCTCAACGGCCTGGTCATCGCCCTGATGGAACACTACGACCACGCCGATTCGGAAACCCGCGCGCTGGTACCACTGACACGCCTGTTCTGGCCCGCGTGACCGGCGGGAACGCGAGCGGGTGAGCTGCGGCGAGGGCGAGGGAGGTGGCCGTAGAGCCTATGCGGAAGGGGGCGGCTTCCTGGGTTCCGAGGCCGGAGCGTTCCGGTGCATCTCATTGAGGATTTGTCGCGGGGCTCGATGCAGCCTGGATCGCGGGCATGAGAACACATAGACGCGTCTTTCAGTGAGGCACTCTGGATTAGTTCTCCCTGTAACATACTAGGCCTGTGCCCGCCAGATTGACCGGCTGATTTCCGCCCTTTACCCTCGCGGACGCTTTTCTCGGTTCTACATATGATGTGTCTACTGAGAATGGCGCAATAACAACAATTGGTGACGATAAGGCTATAACGAATATGATCAAAAACGGAGTGATTCTGCCCGTGGTGGCAGCCATTTCCCTTCCCGTGTTAACCGGCTGTCTGGCCTCCACGCCTTCCTCCCAGGGTGGTGGATCCGAGTCGGTCGAGTCTGTCTCGATGGAACCGGTGACCTACCGGATCCCGGATGACGTTGATTTTGTGCCGGAGGCGGGGGACCCGTTCAACCTGGCGCGGTACGCAGACCCGGATCGGTATCTCGGCGTTGATGGTTCGGATGGGATTCTGGGTATGTTCGATGATGGCCCTGATGAGATCCGGACGCGCGCGGTGGGTTTTGGGGAGCTGTCGCTGCTCCATATCGACGTACGTGTTCGCGATTCCTTCCGCCAGCGTCTGTGGCTGGAAGATATTGATGACACGTCTTTTGTGGTCCATCGTCGGAATGACAATGGTCGCGCGGGATCGGGTATCCAGTACGCTATCGATTACTCGACCCAGGATAAGGAAGATTTCCAGGAAGTGTCTTTCCAGGCTGTAAGTGCGGAGACCTATCGGCAGGGTGCAATTGGTCGCATGGCTGTCCCCCCTTACGATGAGGATGAGCTGCGGACCATGCTCTCCAGTGGTCTGGTGTTCTATCGGTTCGAGATTGACAACCCCTATGACCCGGACACGGTTTACGCGAACTTCCGCCGCCTGCTTGATGCGTACTCGTTCAGGCCGAACCATCACAACGAGGACGTGTCCGGCTTTAATGCGGATCGTTTTCTGATGCCGGTGGATGACATGGATGTTCGGGTGTACATAGAGACCTTCCCCTATCGAGATGGGTCCAAGGTGGAGGGAGTTGCAATCTTGCCGGCTCCGCCTGCAGAGAACGGTGTGATTGATTTCGGTCCGCTCGCTGAGGAGGTTTCGGAACGGCTCGAGGCGGTCGTTTTCGACTAGGCCAGGGCGGCTGTCTTAGTGTGATGGAGTCAACGCGCGAGGGTTGGGCTTTGTTAAGTATCCTGAACCGAGAGCGTTATCAGTGAAATTCAACGCGATCCTCGTTGCGTTGGCTCTTCTTCTTTCCGGATGCCTGGTGCGCCAAGAGCCATTCGAAGTGCACGGGTATAGCTACGGGCCATTTGGCGGACGTGAAGCGGCTTTCGTCTTCCAGGGCTTTGATGAAAGGAATTGCGCGGTGTATCGGCTGGCGCCTATGGAGAAGGGTGTTCGGGTGCCGCGCGCGGTTCATGTCTGGGATGGTTCCCGCTTTACGAGGGATCGGAGCCAGTGCAAGCCGTTTGTGACGCCGCGCCCCGAGCAGTGGCCGAAACAGTTGTAAAGGTTGTGTAGAGCGTTTCTTGTTCGGACTTTCCCCGGTCCTTCGTTTTTCCATTACAAAGTGTTCGCCGGAGCGGTGGGTGCTCCATAGGAGCGTGTAGGCCGCCCGCCTGTCCTGTCGGCCGTATGGGTACCCATGGGGCATGCGCAGGTCCAAGTCAGTCCCAGCGCGACCGTCTGGCTTAATCCCTCCGATCCGACGTGCCTTCCGCAGGGTGGGGCTCGTCGGCGATCTCTTCCCGGACGATGTCCACGTCCTCGGGGGCGGCGATACCCAGCCGGACCTGGTTTCCCTTGCTTTGCAGCACGGTTACGACGATGTCTTCGCCAATCTGCAGGCTTTCGCCTTCGGTGCGTGAGAGTACGAGCATGGATCAAAACCGCTTGGTCTATGTGGAAAAGACTAAAGTAGGCCGGCGTGCGGGTCGAGTCAATGGTGCTGTGGATGGCGCGTCCGTTGGTGGTGGCTGGACTGCACCATTACGATAGGTCGGGTTTTGGCGTACAAAGGAGGCGGGATGATTCTCAAGGAGAAGGACGGTACGAGCGGGCAGGACGTGCGGTCGAAGGCCGGTCACCAGCAGGAGCAGGACGTGGCGTTCTACCTGCGGCGCGAGTTTGCCGATGACGAGAGCGTTCGGGTCATCAACGACCTGCGGGTCGAACACAACGGGGAGCGGGCGCAGGTCGACCACCTGGTGGTCCATCCGTACGGCCTGGTCGTGATCGAGTCCAAGAGCATTTACGGCGAGGTGAAGGTGAACGGCCACGGGGAGTGGTCGCGCAGTTACCGTGGTGAGTGGTACGGGATGCCGTCGCCGGTGCGCCAGGCGGAGTTGCAGGAGGCGCTGGTAAAGGATCTTCTGCGAGAGAACGTGGAGCAGTTCCTCGGCAAGCTTCTGGGGATGCAGACGCAGATTGGCGGCCGGGACTGGCGAACGCTTTGCGCGGTTTCCAGCAGTGCGATCCTGCACCGGGACGAAATGCCCCGGGATATTGCCGACCGCGTGGTGAAGAGCGAATTTGTGGCCGACAAGGTGCGGGAACTGGTGGGTTCGCGGGCGAAGGGCCTGCTGACCGCGAGGCCGCGGTTCAGCCAGAAGGAGATCGAGGGGATCGGCGATTTTCTGATGCAGAACCATTTGGGGGACACGGGCGCGACGGCTGCGGAGGTGCGGGAGGCGCCGGCTTCGGCCGGGCCCGCCCCTCAGGCCGCACCTGAGGCGGAGCCGGCGTCCCGGCCCGCACCGCAGCCAGAGGCGCAACCTCAGCCGCAGCAGGCCCAAGCCGAGACGACGGATTCGCAGCCGGCCGCCTCGTCGGCGGCGACCACGGATGGCGCGGTTGCCTGCAAGAACTGCGGCGAGCTGCAGAACCTGAATGGCATGTACGGCAAATACGGTTATTACGTACGCTGCGGGGCCTGCGGCACGAATACGTCCATGAAAAGGCCATGTCCGGCATGCGAGTCGCGCAAGGTTCGCGTGACCAAATCCGGGCCGACCTACACTTCTGCCTGCCAGGACTGTGCACACGAATGGGTGGTGTTCCGGCAGCCCGAGGCGGCGAGTACCTGAAGCCCGGATCACAGCGTGTCGTAAAGGCCGCCGATCGCGAAGATGTAGATGGCTTGATCGTCGAAGCGGTAGATCAGTCGGTCCCGGGCGGACAGGCGCCGGGACCAGAAGCCCGAGAGCGAATGCCGGAGGGGTTCCGGCTTCCCGGTTCCGGTGGCCGGGTCGTTGCGGAGCATTTCCTTCAGGATCCGGCGCAGGGTTCGATGCAGCCTTGGGTCGCGCTCCCGGAGCGTTACCGCATTGCCTACGGCTCGTCTCCCTCCCAGTCCTCGTGCGCGTGGCGAACACGGATGATCAGGATTTCATCACCTTCGATCTGGAACAGCACGATGTGTGCGCCGACGGGGTGAACCCGAACGGGTGGTGAGATTTCCTTACGCTCACGCGCTGCACGAGGGTTTTCCGCCAGAAACTCGAAGGTTGCAGCCAGCAGGCTGTGGTAGCGCTCTGCCTGTTGCAGGCCGAATTGCTCGACGCTACTGCGGAAGATCTCGATGACGTCGTCTTCCGCCTTGCAGGTCAGGGCATATCGCATGCTGTTAGTCTTCGGGGTCGCTCCTGGCGGCTGACTTCAGCTCTTCCATCGTTCGCTCACCACGGCCGCTTTCCAGGCCTTCCGTGGCGAGCGCCTGCAGGTGCGCGATCTTCAGCGCCCGCTCCCGGTCGCGGCGGATCAGGTCTCGCACGTAATCACTGCTGTTGCTGTATTGGCCGGATTGCGCCTGTTCTTCTACCCAGGATTTCATGGGATCGGGTAGCGAAATGTTCATTGTGGCCATGGAGGCCTCCGCGTCTCGGTTTGGCAATCTTTGCCATAAGTATAGGCCAGCAAGCCCGGATCGTCGATCATTGCGGTCGGTCACAAGGGCCACCAACGGTACCGAGCGACGGTCGATTGCCGCGGCCTCTGCGAGGCCTCGCAATGACGGACACAGGCCAGAGTGGTTACCCGTGGCCCATCAGCCGGGTCAGGCTGCGTCGAGCGGCGCGGACGGGTCCACCGATGGGCGCTGTATTGCATTTGCGATACACTCCGAGGAGGTTCTTGCGGAGACGCGGTATGAAAAACACGACGTTACCGGCCCTGCGGGTCAGCGATGGTTTTCGGCATCAGGTGGAGCAGGCCCTTGGCGAGGGAGAAACGCTGTCGGCCTTTATCGAGGATGCCGTTCGCCACGAGATTGACCGCCGACAGGCGCGGGCCGAGTTTCTGGCGCGCGGTCTGGAATCCGC
This sequence comes from Thioalkalivibrio sp. ALE20, assembly GCF_000381405.1. NCBI lineage: Bacteria > Pseudomonadati > Pseudomonadota > Gammaproteobacteria > Chromatiales > Ectothiorhodospiraceae > Thioalkalivibrio > Thioalkalivibrio sp. ALE20. The sequence continues at coordinate 141,008 of NZ_KB906477.1, read as the reverse complement.
GCGCCGCGCCCGGGAAACGGATGAGTACTTCCCGGCCCAATCGGTGCTCGACGATCTCGACCGTCTGTTAAGCAAGCAGTAGCCGACTCGCTGGAGCCTCAAGGATGAGTTACTCGGTACGATTTACAGCGCAGGCACGCGAAGATCTCCTGCGGCTTGTCGCGTTCCTCGCGGAGAGCGACCCGGCAGCCGCGGCCCATGCCCGAACCGCCATCGGCGAGGCGGTGTCGCTACTGGAGCGCTTTCCGCTGAGCTGCCGCATGCTCGACGCCTCCTACCCCCGCATCCGCGAACTCCTGATCCCGTTTGGCCGCTCGGGTTATGTCGCCCTGTTCGAAATCGACGATGCCGAGACGGTCACCCTGCTGGCGTTCCGGCACCAGCGCGAGGACGACTATTTCTAAACACGTGGGAGCCCAGCCCTCTGGGCGATGGGGACCTGGACGCACCTGATCGGCCAGGGGGCTGGCCTCCTGCGGTGGTCGGGCCCCAAGCCCGCGGTGGGGAACGGGCGGTGGTGGAGGCCGGCGCGCTGCGCCTGCGTCCGATCCTGATGACCAACCTGACCACGGTGCTCGGCATGTTGCCGCTGGCGATCGGCCTCGGCGAAGGCGCGGAGATCAAGCGTACGGTTTGCGGGACGTACGTCAAGGCGTACTCTTAATCGGAGCCCACACACGCGCGAGGTGCGCCATGACGGGGAATACGGCTACAGAGGCGCGCAGCAACCTCTACCGGTTGATCGACGAAACGGCGGAATCCCATGAGCCAATCGTGATCACTGGCAAACGGAACAACGCAGTCCTGCTATCCGAGTCGGACTGGTCGGCCATTCAGGAGACCCTGTACCTGCTATCGGTGCCGGGTATGCGCGAGTCGATCCGCGAGGGGATGGAGACCCCGGCGGATGAATGCGACGAGGAGCTGGATTGGTGACATGGAAGCTGGTTGGCGACCTCAGCGGCGCACGCCGAAGATCGCCAGGACGGGGCCGACGACGGTCATTATCCCGCCAAGGATCAGGTACAGGCGCGTGTCATCGGTGTAGCGGCCGGTGAATTCCTGGTGCAGCTCCTCGGTCAGGCTTTCGGTGGCGTTGAAGCCCATGACCAGGAGGATGATCCCTCCTGCCAGAAGGGCGAGCCCCAGAATCCGGGTCCAGTGCATGTTGCATGCCTCGGTTGGCGAGTGATCCCCTGACGCTAGCACGGATTGGCGCGTTCGCAGCGTGCGGTAGGCCGCATCGGGCTACAATGGGCACGTGTTCCACGCCCGTGGCGTATCCATCATGTTGCTGACGTTGCTGTTCATGTTCGCCGTGCTGGCCCTGGGGGTCGCGCTGATGCTGTGGCACGCACGGCTGGTGTTTACGGTGGAGCTGCGTGACGGAACGGCCCGGGTGCGGCGCGGCAAGCCGCCGAGGGCGTTCCTGCGCGGCTGCGAGGACGTGGCCCGCCAGTACCGTCTCAAGCGCGGGCGGATCCATGCGGTACGCACGGACGGAGGCGTTCGGCTGCGCTTCTCGCGCGATCTCCCGCAGAACACCCACCAGGCCTTTCGCAACGTCTGGACCCCGCCACCGGGCGGTGGCGGGGGCGGCGGCATGCGCGCGACGGGGTAGGGTCCCGGGCTACTGCGCGCAGAGGCCGCCGTCGACGACGTAGGTGTTGCCGGTGCAGCCGGAGGCGGCGTCGGACAGCAGGAACGCGGCCATGCCGGCGCATTCCTCGTTGTTGACGTAGCGCCCCAGCGGGATGCGCGCCTCGAACGACTGGTGCACCTCGTCGGCGTGGCCGGGGTTCGCCTGTTCCTCGATGGATTCCATCATGCGGTTGGCGACCGGACCCGGGTTGAGCGTGTTGACGCGGATGTTCTCCGGCCCGAGTTCGGCGGCCAGGCACTTCATCATGCCCACCACCGCATGCTTGCTGGATACGTACGGCGAGAGACCGCCGAAGCCGCGCAGTCCGGCCACGCTGGAGGTGATGACGATGCTGCCGCCGTTGCCCCGGCGCAGTGCCGGCAGGGCCGCCTCCGCACCCAGGCGCACGCCCTGCACGTTGACGGCGAAGACCTTGTCCCAGGCGGCATCGGTGCGGCTGTCGAACGGACCGATCTCGCCCTCGATCCCGGCGTTGAGGAACACGCCATCGAGGCGGCCGAAACGATCCAGGGCGGTGGCGACCATGCGCTCGTTGTCCTCGCGCCGGGTCACGTCCACTGCCAGGCCCACCGCGCGCTCGCCGAGCGAGCGGGCGATGTCTTCCACCGGGCCCGCCTCGCGGTCGGTGATGACCAGGCTGGCGCCCTGTTCATAAAGCTTGCGCGCCGTGCTCTCGCCGATGCCCCCGGCGCCGCCGGTGATGGCGATGACCTTGCCTTCCAGACCGTTCATTTCACTTCTCCGTGTCGTTAACCGTGTGGTGAATTCGATGGGACCAACGTATCAGCTTCCGCCGCGGGTTCGCAGATGCAGCAGCCGGCCAATGAACGCGCCGCCGAGGATGATCCATCCGACGGGATACGGCAGCACGCCGGTGAAAAAGGCCGCGAGGGTGGCGAGCAGCAGCAGGCCGATGATCAGCAGCGGGATGTCCATGTACGTTCGAGCCGTGGGCCGGGCGAAGGTTCGTTGCGCCATCGTCCATAATGAGGGGTGTGGCAACGGACGGACGTGACGGGTCGGAGACCCGGGAGGGGAGCTTGGCGGAGCCGCTGCGGGTGGTGGTGTGCCCGGACAGTTTCAAGGGCAGTCTGGCGGCCGAGGAGGTGGCCGCGGCGATGGTGCGCGGGGTGCGTGCGGCGCGGCCGGATGCCCGCGTGCACGCGCTGCCGATGGCCGATGGGGGCGAGGGCACGGCGTGGCGGGTGAGCCGGGCAGCGGGCTGGGAATGGCGCCATGCGCAGGTCACCGGCCCCGACGGAACCGCGCTGCAGGCTGGCTGGGGGCTGGACCCGCAGGGTCGTCGGGCGGTGCTGGACGTCGCCGCGGCCTGCGGTCTCGACCGGATCCCCGCGGGGCGCCGCGATCCCTGGCGGCTGGATACCCGGGGCGTGGGCGAACTGATGCGCGCGGCTCTGGATGCGGGGGCGCGGCATCTGCTGGTGGGCCTGGGCGGCAGTGGCACGGTGGACGGGGGCGCGGGCCTGCTGGCAGCACTGGGCGTGCGGTTCCGGGATGCGGACGGATGTGCGCTGGCGCCGCATCCGGCGGCGCTGGGGGCCCTCGTGCAGGCCGATTTCGCGGAGCTGGATCCGCGCCTGGGCGAGGTCGATATCACGCTGCTGAGCGACGTGGACAACCCGCTGATCGGCCCGCAGGGGGCGGCGGCGGTGTTCGGACCGCAGAAGGGCCTGGCGGTGGACGACGTCGCGGCGATGGATGCCTGCATGCAGCGCCTGGCGGGGGTCATCGAGGCCGCCGGATGGCTGCAGCGGCCGGTGGATGCACCGGGTGCCGGGGCGGCCGGCGGGCTGGGCTTCGCGCTGGGCTGCGTGCTGGGCGGGACCGCGCGCATGGGGGCGATGTACGTGGCCGACCTGATCGGTCTGGATGCGGCGATGCGTGGGGCGGACCGGGTGATCACCGGCGAGGGCCGGCTGGATGGCCAGACCGCGCATGGCAAGGTGGTGGCCGAGGTGTTGCGTCGCGCCGGGGGGCTGGCCGTGCCGGTGGCGGCGGTGGCCGGTTCCGTGGACGCCGATGCGGACGAACTGGCCGCGCTGGGCCTGACCGACGTGCGCGCCCTGTGTGACGGGAGTCTGACCCTGGAAGAAGCCATGGCGCGTCCGGCGGATGCCATCGCGGCGCGCACCCGTTCCCTGATCGAAGAGGCCTGACCCCATGGATCTCGACCCCGTCATCCGGAACTGGCTGGAGCTTGCCGCGCAGGCCCCGTCGTCGCACAACAGCCAGCCGTGGCGGTTCCGCGTGGCGCGTGATGGGGTGGAGGTCTGGACCGACCCGGAGCGGGTCCTGCCGGTCTCCGACCCCGGCGGGCGCGAGCGGGTGATCAGCGTGGGCTGCGCGGTGATGAACCTGCGGGTGGCTGCGGCGGCCGATGGCCGGGGGCTGAACGCGCGCCCGGAACAGGCCGGTCCCGGACCGTACGTGCGCCTGCTGAATACCTCGCATGCAGGTGCCGATCTGCAGACGCTGCCGCCACTGAAGGAGTGGATCCCGCAGCGCCGCTCGTGGCGCGGACGTTTCCGCCCGGACCCGGTGCCGCCGGAGGTGGTGGATGCGCTGGTCGCCGCGGCGCGCCAGGAGGGGGTCTGGCTGCGGCCGGTGACCGGGACGGAGCCGCGTCGCGAGATCGTACGGCTGGTGCGGGAGGCGACGCGTGAGCAGTGGCGCAACCCGGCCTGGCGGGCGGAGCTGGCGCACTGGATGCGCCCGGCGGCCGCGGGCGACGGGCTGCCGGTGGGTCGCCTGACCGGTGGTCTGACCCGCTGGGCGGTGCGCCGGCTGGTGTCGCCCCGGCGGATGGCCCGTGCCGAGGCTCGGGTGGCGAGCCGGGCGCCGGTCCTGCTGGCGCTGGGGACGGGGATCGACGGGCCGATGCAGTCGCTGGCGGCCGGGCAGGGGCTGCAGCGGGTGCTGCTGGAGGCCGCGCGTCACGGGTTCTGCGCGCGCTACCTGAATCAGCCGCTGCAGCTGCCGGAGCGACGCGCGGAGCTGGCAGAGCCGCTGAGTGGCGGGCATCCGCAGCTGCTGTTCGCACTGGGGCGCCCGGACGGGACGCCGCGGGCGACGCCCCGGCGGTCGGTGGAATCGTTGCTCCGGACGTGACGCCGGATCGGCCAGGGGGCTGGCCTCCTACGGGGTGTCGGGTCGGCCAGGGGGCTGGCCTCCTGCGGGGTGTCGGGTCGGCCAGGGGGCTGGCCCCCTGCGGGGTGTCGGGTCGGCCAGGGGGCTGGCCTCCTACTTGCCCCCGTGGGAGGCCGGCCCTCCGGCCGATTGTGCGTGCGGGCAATCGCCCGTGGAGGAATCAGGCCTCCGGCCGACCGTGGTGCAGCCGGAGGCGGGCCGGATGGTTTCAGGGCCGGCTGTAGGTATAGCCGTTGTTCTGCAGGTGCGAGATGTGGGCAACACCGCTCGGAATGATATCCGCCTCGCGAGCATCGTACAGATCTTCGTGGAGATCGATATTGCGCCCGGCCAGCGTGTTGGCGCAGACCTGGAACTCGACATCCTGGAGTTTCAGGTTGTCCACACGGGCACGCAGGTCATCGTGGTTCCGGGCCGTGTCGAGCAGGCCGAGGCCGTCCCCGTGCATGACTACCTTGATCTCCATGTTGTCTGCGCCGACAGCATTGATGTGGTTCTGAATGTTGCCCATCGCCCCCATATACCGGTCGGTGTCGTCGTAATTGACGTGATAGACGACCTTTTGCGTGCCATAACCGTTGTCGTTCGCGAGCGCCGTACCAGACATTGCGAGAGCGGCGGCTGCGGACAGAGCCAGCGGGATCATCATCCGGTTTTTCATGAGCGTACCTCTTCTTGTCATTTTTCTTTTGCACCCACGGGTGCCTGTCGCGTTTGCCAGGGGGCTGTTTATGTTGGCGCCCTGGTACAGGAAGGGACGGGGTGAAAAAAGTTATATTCCTCATGCATGAAAGATTAGAATTTTCGCTCATGATGATGAAGGCCGTGGCCTGGACGGGTCGGCCAGGGGGCTGGCCTCCTACGACAGATGGGGCCCTGCCCCCGGTAGGAGGCCGGCCCTCCGGCCGATTGTGCGTTCGGGGAATCTCCTGCGCCGGGTCGGCCAGGGGCTGGCCTCCTACGGGACCGGGGTGGCGTGTACGGGGCCGGTTGGCTGGCCTATGCTTGAGACGGAAATGATCAGGGAAAGATGGGGGAAGAATGATGCAGGTTGTGGTCCGGGGAGTGAAGATCGAGTGCGTGACCGGCAACATCGTCGAGCAGCACGACATGGACGCCATCGTCAACGCGGCCAATGCCTGGCTGCGCCCGGGCGGGGGCGTGGCCGGGGCCATCCATCATGCGGCAGGGCCGGAGCTGGAGCGTGAATGCCAGGCGCTGGCCCCCATCGAACCGGGTCAGGCCGTGCTGACGGACGGGCACCGGCTGCGCAACCGTTACGTGATCCATTGCCTCGGGCCGGTGTACGGGCGTGACGAACCGGCCAGTCGCCTGCTGGCCTCGTGCTATCGCGAGGCCCTGGCGCGCGCCGAGGAGGCGGGGATCTTCAGCATCGCGTTCCCGGCGCTGTCCACCGGGGCGTTCGGCTACCCCATCGAGGACGCGGCGCGGGTGGCCCTGGAGACGGTGGTGCACCGGACCCCGCATCTGGAATCGGTGCGCTACATCCGCTTCGTGCTGAGCAAGGACGAGGACCGCGACATCCACGCACGCATCCTCAAGGAACTGACGGAGTAATACGGGCTCCGCGGTTCCCCGCTCAGGCGGTCAGGTCGATCTGCTGGACGCTGCCGGTTTCCCCGTCTTCGTTGATCCACAGTCCGGTGGACTCGACCTGGCCGAGCAGGGTGTTGTCTCCGCTGTGCCGCAGGTCGAACGGGGTGCTGACGTGGCCCAGGTAGATGGCGCCGACCCCGACCTCTCCCAGGGCGAGTAGCTGGTCGCGCCCCTGTTCGTCGCGCGTCCACACGCGCAGGCGGTCGTAGACCGGGTCGTCCGCGTCGATCCAGCCGTTGCCGTCGTGGTCGTGGCGGCGCAGCTCGGCAAAGCCGTCGCCGGTGAGCGGGCCGAACAACTCCGAGCCGTCGTCCACCTTGCCGCTGCCGGAGCGGTCGATGGCCAGGAACCCGCTGCCGGGCTGCAGAAAGGCCACCTGCTGTTCGTGACCGTCGGCATCCAGATCGAACTCGAAACGGGTGTCGGTGAGGGCAGCCGCCGGTGCATCGAAGTTGATGACCAGCGGATCGTGCAGCTCGGCGTCCATGCCGGCGCTGACGCGGGTGTGCTGCATGAACTCGCGGCTCATGCTGACGGAGAGGTCGATGTCGATCGCCTGACCGTCGGCGGTGCGCACCATGCCCCGGGCCTCGAAGGACGTGTGCTCGACTTCGATACGGGTTTCCTCCACCGACCAGGCGATGCCGGCACGGGCCACCGGGGCCGGTCCCCGTGCGTGAGCGGCGGGCGGCGAGAATTCGACCGCCTCGGCATCCTCGGCCGGGTCCGGGCGCAGCTCGGACGGGTCCAGGACCTCGATCTCCCGGCCGGTCAGGCGTTCCACGATCAGGCGCAGCAGCTCCATGCGCATGTTGTCCAGCGGGGTGAGTTCGGCATCCGCGGGTGCCGCGCCGACCGTGGAGCGGGCTTCGGTGTGCGGGGTGGCGGCCGGGGCTGACAACGATGGCAGGGCCCGGGGGGATTCGCCGGTTGCCGCGATTGCTGCGGGGGCTGCCGGCGGTGCTGGCAGGTTCGCGGCGGCGGCGCGGGTGGCGGTGACACGTGCCGAGCGGTGCGTGGCCTCGAAGGCGACGCGCTGGCTTGAAAGTTCCAGGGAATGTTCTGCGATGCGCATGGGCGGTGGCCCTCCGGGTACACAACTTCCCGGAGGTAACGGCTGGCGGGCGGCAAACTTTAGCCGCATGGCGGCAAATGGTTGCCGCCATGCCAGGTCAGGCGTGTCGGTCAGGCGGGCGAGTGGTCCGTCTCCCCGGCGGCGAGGCTGTCGGCGTAGTGGTCGCGGGCGAGGTAGGTGTAGATCGCCGGGACCACGAACAGGGTGAACAGCGTGCCGATGGCCATGCCGGCGGCGATGACCAGCCCCATGGCGAAGCGCGAGCCGGCGCCGGCGCCGGTGGACATCAGCAGCGGCACCATGGCCACCACGGTGGCGGTGGTGGTCATCAGGATCGGCCGCAGGCGCAGGCTGGCGGCCTCCTCGATCGCCTCGCGCAGCGGATGCCCCTGGCGCTGCAGCTGGTTGGCGAACTCCACGATCAGGATGCCGTGCTTGGCGATCAGGCCGATCAGCGTCAGCAGGCCCACCTGGGTGTAGATGTTCAGCGAGGTCACGCCCAGGCTGATGAAGATCAGCGCGCCGGCGATGGACATCGGCACCGTGGTGAGGATGATCAGCGGGTCGCGGAACGACTCGAACTGCGCGGCCAGCACCAGGAAGATCACGAGCAGGGCGAAGAAGAACGTCACCACCAGGTCGCCGCCCTCGGCCTTCAGCTGGCGGGATTCACCCGCGTAGTCCACGTTTACGTCCGGCGGCAGTACTTCGGCGGCGATCTCGTCGATCAGGGCCAGGGCCTCGCCGAGGGTCACGCCCGGGGCCGGCACGCCCTGCAGGGTCACCGCGTTGAGCTGCTGGAAGCGGTTCAGCTCGCGCGGGGTGACGCTTTCCTCCAGGGTCACGATGCTGGACAGCGGCACCGGCGTGCCGTCGGCGGTGCGGGTGAACAGCTCCTCCAGCTGCTCCGGGGTCAGGCGGTCGGAGCGCTGTACCTGGGGGATCACCCGGTAGCTGCGGTTCTCCATCGCGAAGCGGCCGGTGTAGCCCCCGGAGAGGAACGTGGCGAGGTCGGCGTTCAGCGTGGTCATGTCGATGCCGAGCTGGGCCGCGCGCTCGCGGTCGATCTTCAGGTCCACCCGCGGTTTGTCGAAGTCGAGATCGGTATCCAGGAAGATGAAGCGCCCGGTGGCCATCGCGCGCTCGGTGATCTCGTCACTGAACGTTTCCAGCTCCTCGAACGAGGCCGTGGAGTTGAACACCACCCCGATCGGGGCGCCGTCGCCCGGGGTCGGCAGCTGCGGTGGCTGGACCGCGAACACCTCCAGTCCCGGGATGCGCTCCAGCGCCGGTTGCAGGTCTTCTTCCAGGATCGTGTCGGTGTCGCGCTCGCGCTGTTCCCACGGGCTCAGCACGAAGCCACCCAGCGCCTGGTTGGTCGCGCCGGCCATGCCCGGGCCGCCACCGAAGCCGTTGACGATGAAGATGTTGTCCATCTCCGGGATCTCGTCGAACAGGCGGTCGGTCAGGGCCGTGTTCCGTTCCAGGTGGTCGATGCCCATGTGCGGGTCGCCCTCCATGATGGAGAAGGCGAAGCCCTGGTCCTCGGGCGGTTCCAGTTCCGACTGCGAGGTGACGAACAGGAAATAGCACGAGACCAGCACGATGGCGCCGAACACCGCGATGGTGAAGCGGTCGTTGAGGGCCCCGTGCAGGCGCCGCCGGTAGCGCCGGCGCAGGCCGTCAAAGCGGTCGTCCAGCCAGGTCTCGATGCGCCCGCGCCGCTGGCCGTCGCCGTGGCGCAGGATCTTCGAACACATCATCGGCGACAGGGTGATGGCGACGATCCCCGAGATCACCACGGTGGCCGCCAGGGTGAAGGCGAACTCGATGAACAGCGTGCCGGTCAGCCCGCCGATGAAGCCCAGCGGCAGGAACACCGCGACCAGCGTGGTGGACATCGCCACGATCGGCCAGGCCAGCTCGCGCGCGCCCTGCAGCGCGGCCTCCATGCGCGACATCCCCTCCTCGATGTGCCGCGAGATGTTCTCCAGCATGATGATCGCGTCGTCCACCACGATGCCGATCGCCAGGACCATCGCCAGCAGGGTCAGGAGGTTGAGCGAGAACCCCATCAGCAGCATCAGCATGAAGGTGCCGACCAGCGACAGCGGCACGGCCACCGCGGGGATGATCACGCTGCGCAGCGAGCCCAGGAAGAGGTAGATCACCGCCAGCACGATCAGGAGCGCGAGGGCGATGGTGATCAGCACCTCGTTGATCGCGCTCTCGATGTAGTCGGTGGAGTCGTAGACGATCTCGCCGTTCAGACCCGACGGCAGCCGTGGTTCCACGCGCTCGTCGAAGACCTCGCGCACCTCGGCGATCACGTCCAGGGCGTTGGCGTCCGGCGCCAGCTCGATCCCCATGAAGGTGGCCGCCTGACCGTTGAAGCGCACCGAGGAGTCGTAGGTCTCCGAGCCCAGTTCCACCTCGGCCACGTCGGCCAGGCGCACCAGATCGCCATCGGCCTCGAACAGCACCAGCTGCTCGAATTCCTCGACGCTCTGCAGGTCGGTGTCGGCGGTGAGGTCGAGGCTGACCATCGAACCCCGGGTCTGGCCGACCGCGGAGAGCACGTTGTTGCCCTCCAGCGCCTGGCGCACGTCGCGCCCGCTGACCCCGTAGGAGGCCATGCGGTCCGCGTCCAGCCAGGCCCGCATGGCAAAGGGCTCGCCGCCGAGGATCTCGGCGCGCTGCACGCCGTTGACGGTGGACAGCTCCGGCTGCACCTCGCGCACGAGGTAGTCGGTGATCTGGTTGTTGTCGAGCTGTTCGGAATAGAACGACAGGTACATCGCCGCGACGTCGTCGCCCACCGACAGGTCCACCACCGGGTCCTCGGCCTCGGCCGGGAGTTCGGAGCGGATCTTGTCGACCTGTGCGGAGATCTGGGTCAGCGCCTCGTTGGGGTCGTAGTCCAGCTCCAGGTGCGCCTGCACCGTGCTGGTGCCCGCCATGCTGGAGGAGACGATGTAGTCGATGCCCTCGGCCTCGGCGACCTCGCGCTCCATCGGGGTGGTGATGAAGCCCTCGACCAGATCGGCTTCCGCGCCGATGTACGAGGTGCTGACGGTCACCACCGCGTTCTGCACCTCGGGGAACTGGCGGACGTTCAGGTCCACCACCGCGCGGATGCCGAACAGCAGGATGAACAGGCTGACCACCGTGGCCAGCACCGGTTTCTGAATGAAGACGTCGGTGAAACGCATGGTCGCGGTCCGGCTCAGCGAGTGTCCGGGCGCGGGTCGCGCTCGGCATCCGGCTGGGCGTCTTCGGTGATGTTCACCGGGGTGTCGTTCTGCAGCTTGAGCAGGCCGCTGGCGGCCACGGTCTCGCCTTCCTCCAGCCCGTCGCGGATGCGGATCAGGTCGCCGCGCCGTTCGCCGGTCTCGACCAGACGCTGTTCCACCCGCTTCTGCCCGTCATCGTCCTCGAACACCACGAACGCCGACTGGCCCCACGGGGCGTGGCGGATGGCGGTCTGCGGCACCACCAGTCCTTCCTCGGCCTCGCCGCGTTGCAGCGTCACGCGGGCGAACTGTCCCGGGCGCAGGCGGTGGTCCTCGTTGTCGAGGGTGGCCTGCACGCGGAACATGCGCGACGCGGGACGCACCCGCGGCTCGATGGCGGTGATGACACCGGTGACAACGGCGTCGTGCGCATCGGTGCGGATACGCACTTCCTGGCCCGGTTCGACTTCGCTCAGGCGTCGTTCGGGCAGGGTGAAGTTGAGGTGGATCGGATCCAGGGTCTGCAGTTCGACCACCGGGTCGCCGGGGCCGACGAACTGGCCCTCGTCGATCTGGCGGATGCCCAGCTGGCCGTCGAACGGCGCGCGCAGGCGCTTCTGCCGGATGCGCTCTTCCTGCGAGCGCACGGCGGCGCGGGCCTGTTCCGCTTCGGTCTGCCGGCGCTGCAGTTCGGAGTCGGAGATGCTGTCGCGCTCGGCCAGCCCGCGGGCGCGCTGCAGCTCGCTTTCGGCCAGCATGGCCGCGGCCTGCAGGCTCTCCAGCTCGGCGCGGTCGAGGGCGGTGTCCAGCTCCACCAGGGTCTCGCCTTCGACCACTTCGGTGCCACTGGAGAACAGGATGCGATCCACCAGGCCCTGGCTCTGGAAGCTCAGGGTCGCGCCGCGCACCGCCTCGAGACTGCCGATGGCGCGGGTCTCGGGTGTCCACGCGTCGGTCTCGACGGTGGCTGCGTTGATGGTGGCCTCGGGTTCGGGCATCTCCTCGAAATATTCGGCGATCTGCTGGTCGATGAAGGCCTTGAATCCGAAGATCCCGCCCAGCACCACGGCCACGCCGAACAGCATGTAGAAGAAACGGCGACTCACTGGAAGGCCTCCTGCAGCACGGCGCGTACGCGCTCGCTCTCCGCGCGCACCACCGAGGGTTCGTCGGGGTCCACGCGCGGCTCCCAGCGCCAGCCGGTCATCAGGGCGTGGAAATGGCGGAGCAGGTGATCCAGCGGCTGGCCGATGTCATACGCCTCCAGCAGGCCGCGCGCGTTCGCGAGGTTCTGCATGCCCAGGTTCAGGGCCCAGGGGCCGAGCCCCATCTCTTCGGCGGAGATCTCCTTGGGCGGGGGCAGGTCGCCGTTTTCGCGGGCCCTTTCCACCACGCCACTCACGGCATCGCTGATGGGCTGGGCGGCCGTGAGCAGGGCCTCCCGGCGTTCCTGCGAGATCTGCGCCCAGACCGCTTCGGTGAGCAGGTACTGCATCAGGCGGTAGTGGTCGGGGTGGGCGGCGGCGAAATCGAGATCCGTCAGTACGATCGCCAGCATCTGCGAGCGCGTGCCCAGGGGCAGCTCCGGCAGCCGGCGGAAGCGTTCGGCGTGCTGGATGGTGGTGCGCGTCGCCACCGCGGCCAGCAGATCCTCCTTGGAGGCGAAGTGCTGGTACAGCGTGCCGGTGGCGTATTCGCAGGCGGCGGCCAGCTTCGACATCTGCAGGGCCAGCAGGCCATCCGTGCGGATCAGCTCGTGGGCCTTGTCGATGAACAACTGTTCGCGTGCCTGGCGCTCGCGTTGCTTGCGGTCTTCGGTTCCCATGACGCTGCAGACTAGCGAACCCGGAACGGTTTGTGAACTGGGTTCATGGATTGTGTCGGATTCGTGCCGTCGACTGGAACACGCTGCGGCCGCTCGACGTCTGCCGGGGGGCCGGTTCCCTACCCCTGCCGGCCAGCGGGAAAGTATCCTTGAGGGGAAGGCAGGCCACGAGGAAGGCCCATGAAGACACTGCGCGAACGGATGGCCGACAACGGCTTCGAATCGAATATCGACTATGCCCATCATGTGGACTGTGTGCTGGCGCAGGCGGGCGGCGTGATCCCCACGCTGAACGTCGAGGGAGATTCGGGCCGGCGCAAGACGGCCTTTGCCAACGCGCTGGCCGCGGCACTGGAAGTCCCGCACGTGCTGTATCACGACTTCACCCAGGCGCAGGACCCGGTGCCGACCGCACAGCCGGCATCCAACCCGGAGGAGGGCGGCCGCGAGGAACCGCCGATCCCGGCGTTCGACCGCGAGGTCTCCAGTGCCTGCGCGTATTCCGAGGGCGAGCGCACCATCCTGATCCTGGATCAGCTGCAGGCGGCGGACTTCCGCGAGCACCTGCGGCTGTACCGCTTCGTGGTGGATGGCGAGTGGTCCATGGGCGGGGCGTCGTTCGTGGCCAGTCGGGAGCGGCTGATGCTGGTCCTGATCTCCGAGGAACCGGTCTATCATTCGTTGAAGAAGGTCGGTTTCAGCGTGTGGGTGCCGCGTGCCTCGGTGGGCGAGTCGGATTACCGCCCGGAGGACTTCGGCCTGGGGCCGGAGGCCGAAGGGCTGATGAACGGGCTCGGGGAGCTGTTCCGGACGCTGGGTGTGCAGCCCACGCCATCGGAGTTCCAGCGGCTGCTGGACGATATCCGCAACCGCGTGCGTACCCGCGAGGAGCTGACCCATTCGATCTTCGGCCGGACCGAGGGGATCGACCACATGCTGCTGGTGTCCGATGCGATCCAGCAGCGCATGGAACGGCTGATGCCGGAGCTGTGGGAGTTCGTGGGGTCCGAGCACGTGGAACTTTCCGGCGTGCCCCCGGATCCCGAGTAGACGGATACCGGGCCGCAGGGCCCGGCGTCGCACGCAGGGGAGGATGGCCATGGTACGGACGGGACGGACAGTGGCCGCGGGCTGGCGGCTTGCGGGCGTGGCGGGATTGATCGTGTTGCTGGCGGGCTGCGGGCGCGCCTTTCCGGAGCCGGCGCCGGATCGGGAGTTCGCCGACGGGCTGTCGGCCGAGACCCTGTTCGAGCGAACGCTGGAGGCGCACGGAGGCGACCTGCGCGAGGACCCGCGCGACTTCAACATGGCCACCGACGGCGAATGGGGACGCATGATCCAGCGCATCCAGCCGCTGGTGGCGGACACCGGATTCCGCGGGCGCTCGGAGGAACGCTACCGGCCGGCGGATTCGCTGTATGTCCGCGAGTACACCGGGCCCGAGGGCGTGAAGCACGTGTTTCGCCACGAGGGCACGATCAGCGTGTACTACAACGGTGAGTTCGAGACCGATCCGGACCGGGTCGCCGCCACCGCGATGACCATCGACGCCGGCGAGCTGTTCCATTTCGGCCCCAGTTTCGTGAAGCACCGCGCCACCGATCTGCAGCGCCTGCCGGACCGGCGCGAGGACGGGGTGGACTACCACCGGGTGCTGGCGACCATCGAACCGGGCTTTGGCTTTGCCGAACGCGACGAGGTGGTGATGTGGATCCATCCGGAGACCGACCGGCTGTACCGCGTGCACATCACGCTGGAGGGCTTCGAACGCACGCAGGGGGCGCACGTGGACACCACGTTCCTGGAGTACGAGGAAGTCGGACCGTATGTCCTGCCGTCGCGCTTCGAGGAACGGGTGCGCGGGCCGCTGCGCCTGCACGTGCATGACTGGTGGGTGACCGGCCGCGACATGGATCGCGGCTGGGAGATCGAGGACGTGCGCGGACCGGGTTTCTCCGGCGCGGCCGAGCCGCCGGCCGCCGAGGAATAAGCCGTTCGCTGATAGACTGGCGCCTTTTCCGGATACGGATAACCGCAAGAGGGCGTGATGGCGCAGGGTTTCTGGGCACGACTGGGGCGGCAGATGCCGCTGATCCTGGCGGTGGCAACGGTGATCTCGCTGCTGGGGGCCATGCTGGTGCGTGGCGGGAGTTCACTCGGGTTCGTGGCGGCGTTCGTGGTGCTGCTGCCGCTGACACTGGCGGCGGCGCTGATCCGCTGGTGGCCGGGCGGGCGTTCGGCCCGCGAGGTCTGTCGTGGCGAGCGCGTGCGCCGCGCCCTGTGGATGCTGGCGGTGGCGCTGATGCTCTCCGCGGTCATCACCCTGGTGGCGGGTGTGGCCTGGTCCGGGGCGCGCGTCGGCAACATGCTGCTGGTGGCGGGCATCCTGCTGTTGCCGCCGGCGGTGCTGATCAGCCTGCTGGTGATCCTGGGGCGGCGTTCCATCGAACTGCGCGAAGAGCTGGAGCCCGGGGCGCATGTGGAGCTGGAGACCAATGCCCACTGGGCGGTGTTTCTGCCGGCGTTGGGGGTGCTGGGGCTCACGGCGCTGCTGGCCATCGGCCCGCTCGGGGTGTGGGGGCTGGGCGCGGCCGCGGTGCTCTACCTGGTGGTCCTGCCGGGGCTGGCGATTCGGGGGCTGGCCAGTTTCGTCAACTCCGAGGCGGTGCTGACCGATCGTTACCTCCACGTTGCGAGCGGGCTCCTGTGGCAGCGCGCGGTGCGCTTCGATCTCAAGAGAGTCGGCGACATCGGCGTGAAGCAGCACTGGCTGGGTCGGCGCCTGGGCTTCGGCAAGGTCACGGTGGTGGATGCCGACGGGCACGCGAAGGTGGTGCCCGGCCTGCGCGACCCGGCCGGTCTGGTGCAGCGGGCCCGGGCCCGGCTCTGATCCCCAATAGGTGACCTCTATCAAGGCCATGTGAACTCGATAATGGCTTTTATGGCTGCTCCTGCTATACCTCAGGACAGGGATACGCATGGATCGAACGAGATCGCTTGCGTGCGTGTCCACGAATACAACGCAAGAAGGAGAGAGAGATGGCAGGAGACAAAGCGAACGCCGAAGGCAAGTGCCCGGTGATGCACGGAAGCCGTACCCGCAACGATGCCGGCGGCGGTGGCCCGCGTGACTGGTGGCCCCACCAGCTGAATCTGGGCATCCTGCACCAGCACGGGATCGAGTCCGACCCGCTGGGGCCGGAGTTTGACTACGCCGAGGCGTTCAGCCAGCTGGACCTGAAGGCGGTCAAACAGGATCTGGCCGATCTGATGACCGACTCGCAGGACTGGTGGCCGGCCGACTACGGCCATTACGGCCCGTTGCTGATCCGCATGGCCTGGCACGCCGCCGGGACCTATCGCACCGCCGACGGCCGGGGCGGGGCGTCCACGGGCAACCAGCGGTTCGCCCCCATCAACAGCTGGCCGGACAACGCCAACCTCGACAAGGCGCGGCGTCTGCTGTGGCCGATCAAGCAGAAATACGGCAACAAGATCTCCTGGGCCGACCTGTACATCCTGGCCGGCAACGTGGCGCTGGAGTCCATGGGCTTCGAGACCTTCGGCTTCGGCGGCGGGCGCGAGGACATCTGGGCGCCGGAAGAGGACATCTACTGGGGTGCCGAGGACGAGTGGCTGGCGACCAGCGATCACGCGAAGAGCCGCTATTCCGGCGAACGTGAACTCGAGAACCCGCTGGCCGCGGTACAGATGGGCCTGATCTACGTGAACCCCGAGGGTCCGGACGGCAACCCCGATCCGCTCAAGTCGGCGCACGACATCCGCGAGACCTTCGAGCGCATGGCGATGAACGACTACGAGACGGTGGCCCTGACCGCCGGCGGACACACCTTCGGCAAGGTGCACGGCGCGGGCGACGCCGCCCACGTGGGACCGGAGCCGGAGGCCGCGCCGCTGGAGGAGATGGGTCTGGGCTGGAAGAGCAGCTATGGTTCCGGCAAGGGCCGCGACACCATCACCAGCGGGCTGGAGGGTGCCTGGACCCCGACCCCGCGCCAGTGGGACATGAGCTACCTGGAGGTGCTGTTCAAGTACGACTGGGAGCTGTCGAAGAGCCCGGCCGGGGCCTGGCAGTGGGTGCCGAAGAACCTCGCCGACGAGGACCACGCCCCGGACGCGGAGGACCCGTCGCAGAAGGTGGGCATCATGATGACCACCGCCGACATGGCGATGCGCGAGGATCCCGAGTACCGCAGGATCGCCCTGCACTTCAAGGAGAACCCGGAGGAGTTCGCGGATGCCTTCGCCCGCGCCTGGTTCAAGCTGACGCACCGTGACATGGGGCCGAAGGATCGCTATCTCGGACCGGAAGTCCCCGCCGAGGACCTGATCTGGCAGGATCCGGTGCCACCGGTGGATCACGTGCTGATCGATGCGCAGGATGCCGACCGGCTGAAGGCCGGGATCCTCGCGACCGGACTGACGGTGCAGGAGCTGGTGGCCACCGCCTGGTGTTCGGCGTGCACCTTCCGTCAGTCGGACAAGCGTGGCGGGGCCAACGGGGCGCGTATCCGCCTGGCGCCGCAGAAGGACTGGGAGGCGTTCGAGCCGCAGCAGCTGGCGAAGGTGCTGGACCGGCTGGAGGGCGTGCGCAAGGCCTTCAACGACGAGCAGTATGGCGACAAGCGCATCTCCCTGGCCGACATGATCGTGCTGGGCGGGGCGGCCGCCATCGAGAAGGCGGCGGCGGATGCCGGGCACCCGGTGTACGTGCCGTTCCTCCCCGGACGCACGGATGCGACCGAGGAGCAGACCGACGCCGAGTCCTTCGAGCCGATGAAGCCCGAAGCCGATGGTTTCCGCAATTACCGCCGGGCGCGCTTCACCGTGGCCGAAGAGGAGATGCTGCTGGACCGTGCCCAGCTGCTGGGTCTGACGGCCCCCGAGATGACGGTGCTGGTAGGCGGCATGCGGGCACTGGATGCCAACCACGGGGGCTCGAAGGATGGCGTGCTGACCGAGCGTCCCGGACAGCTGACCAACGATTTCTTCGTGAACCTGGTCGACATGGGCATCGAGTGGCAGCCCGTGGGCGAGGAGTCCGACCGCTTCGAGGGACGTGACCGCGCCACCGGCGAGGTGAAGTGGACCGGGACCCGCGTGGACCTGGTGTTCGGCTCCAACTCGCAGCTGCGGGCCCTGGCCGAGGCCTATGCTCAGGACGACGCGGCGGAGAAGTTCGTCTGGGACTTCGTCGATGCCTGGAACAAGGTGATGAACGCCGATCGCTTCGATCTGATGTAAGCCGAGTGCCGTAAAACCGGAGCCCGCCCCGCTTTGTTCGCCTGTGGGAACCTGCTTGCAGGCGAACAGAGGGCGGGCGCCGGTTCCTTTTTCCCGGCCCTACTCCTGTTCGGGCAGGGTGGTGTCGAACTCCACCTCCACCGAGCGCGTGCGCGACGGATCCGTCTCCTCGCTCAGCGGATTCTCCCGGTGGTGCAACTCGCCCGAAACCCGGCCGCTGATGCGGGCGGTGTCCCCGTCGACCTCCAGGCGGTCGAACTCGTACTCCACATTCTCGAGCTGGTCGTTGCCCACGAAATCGGGGCCGCCGGCCTGTTCGTGATAATAGCTGACCTCCACCCTGCCCACGTTGTCATTGAAGGTCGTCACGCTGACGATCAGCGAGCCCATGGGGTTCGGCGTGCTGCCGTCGCGCAGTCCGTGCAGGTTGAACAGGCGGGCCCCGCCGGGCAGGTCGGTGAAGAAGGCCGGCCCCCCGTCATCCGTGTCGAAGCGCTCCCAGGTCCGTTCGTCACCATCGATCGTGCCGCTCATCACCACCTCGCCGGCGACGGCCTGTCCGCCGGTCAGCGTCAGAGCGGCGCCGGCCGCCAGACCCGTCAGCAGGGTGGCACGGGTGCGGGTATTCGGTTGCGTCGGCTGCATGCTGCCTCCAGTGGAAGGGATATTGCGAACAGCCTAAACTGCGCCCCTCCCGCCGTCGCCCCTCAAACGGAGGGGAGATCCGTCGAGCCACCGCATGCACAGGGACGAGAAGCCGCGATGAATACCAATACCTTCTATAACCGCCTTTCCGAGAAGATCAGCGATCTGATCTTGGCGGTCATCGCGCTGGGGCTGCTGGTGGTTTCGGTCGAATACGTGCAGTTCCTGACGGATCACCCGTCCACCATCCGGGACCCGGAATTCTGGAAGCGCATCGTGCTGACGGCACTGGTTACGGTCTTCACCGCCTACAAGTTCGTCGCTTATTCGGCCTATTTCTGCAATCCCGACAACGGCGCCCGCCTGGCCGGGCTCAGCCCGCGCCGCATCGTGGTCCTGTTCCTGCTGGATCTGGTCGAGGTCACGCTGGTGGCCTGGCTGTACGCCATCCTGCTGATCGGTCACCTGACTTCGCTGGGCGGGCGCGAGGCCGCCACCAGCGTGGAGCTGGGCGCCACCATGCTGCCTTTCCTGTTCCTGTTCCTGGCGCTGTGGCACCTGACCGTGCTGGTCTGGTACTGGGTGGCCCGCGGCGGTTACCGCGACATGCTGATCCACGTCACCTTCGCGCTGGCCTACCTGGCCATGATGACCCTGCTGCTGGCCGCCGACACCGTGCGCTACAAGGAGCTGTTCGACTGGGCCGCGATCGCCTTCTTCGCCGGCTGTGTGGCGCTGCTCTACTGGGTCAAGGGCATCCCCGACATCCGCAACGCCCTCGAAAAACCTGCCTGACACGGGGCTGCCCGGCGCGCATCACTCGCAGGTGCCGACGCCTTCGGGCGGACAGCGCGAGCCGTCCGGCCACAGCGCACGGCCGAGACGGGCGCCGTCGAGCACGGCGTCTTCCGGATTGGCGTCGCGCAGGTCGGCGTGGCGCAGGTCGGCGCCGGAAAGGTCGGCGTCGGTCAGGTCCGCGCCGCGCAGGCTGGCCCCCCGCAGTTGGGCCTCGCGCAGCCGCGCGTCGGCCAGGTTCGCCCGGCTCAGGTCGGCGAATTCCAGCAGGGCCCCGTCCAGCCGGGCCCCCTGCAGGCGGGCACCGGGCAGCCGGGCCTCGCGCAGGCT
Source organism: Thioalkalivibrio sp. ALE20 (assembly GCF_000381405.1). Lineage (NCBI taxonomy): Bacteria > Pseudomonadati > Pseudomonadota > Gammaproteobacteria > Chromatiales > Ectothiorhodospiraceae > Thioalkalivibrio > Thioalkalivibrio sp. ALE20. Next base: position 121,392 of record NZ_KB906477.1, on the reverse strand, counting down.
GGCGCGCGTCAGGTCCGCCTCGCGCAGGTCGGCCACTGGCATCTCGCAGCGGTTCCAGTTGACCTCCGGAGCCGGCGGGGCCGAGCAGTCGCGGGCGGGGGTCTCCGGTGGCGGCTCGCGCAGCAGCCACAGCACCAGGATCGCCACCGCCAGCGTCACCCCCAGCGTGATCCAGCGGCGAGGCCCGCGGAGGATCGCGGGCACGTGCCGTGCCGGGAGGGTCAGCAGTTCCGCCCACTGCTGACGATGGGTCACGGTCTCGGGCGATTCGGGCCGGCGCCGCTCGCCCTGACGACGTTCAAGGAGTTCCGGCGGGGTGTCCTCGTCGGGCGCGCGACGTTCGCGCAGGCGCTCGTCCTCGCGCAGTCGGGCCTGCTGCAGGCGTTCCACCCCCTCCGGGGTGTCGGCATGCAGCAGTTCCTCCGGGATCAGCCCGGGCACCTCGCGCAGCGGGTACCACAGGTGCGGCGTCGGCCCGACTTCGTCGTCCGGAGTGAGCCGCCCGAGGATCAGGTAGCGCCGGATCAGATGCGCCGGAAACGGCCCGTGCACCTCGCCGTCACGCCGGGTGTACCACAGCTCGTAGCCCTCGCTGTCCCGTTCCGGCGTCTCGCCCGGCTCATCGCTCATGGCTGTCCCCTTCCGCACCTGCGTGCAGTGTAGAGGAATACCCGGGTACGCGGGATCGGGTTTCAGGCGAGCCGTTGCTCGATGCGTTGCGCACGTGCCAGCAGGTCCCGCTTGCGTTCCGTGTCTTCGAGTCGGGCGGCCACGAAACGCGCGGTCCGGATCACCAGGCCCCAGCGCGGGCGCCTCGGAAGCGTCTCCGGATCGCAGTAACGGTCCAGCGTGCGGGTCTTGCGTGTGGTGTCATCCAGGGTCACGGTCCACAGGCCGCTTTCTTCCGCCAGATCGGCCCGGGTGAGGCCGGTTTCCAGCTCCCAGTCGCGCAGGCTCCGGGTCAGCAGGGTCGCTAGCTGCGTGCGCAGGTCATCTTCGTCACCGTCCGGCCGGTGTGTCTCCTTTTCTTCCAGGGCCCAGCGCATCTGTTCGTTCTCGTGGACCTGCAACTGGGACTGCACCCGGGCCAGCAGTTCCTGGCGGTAGAACGGCTTGGGCAGGTAGTCGTTGGCTCCGGCCTGCAGCCCTTCGACGATGTCGTGTTCACGCGTTCGCGCGGTGACGAGGATGATCGGCAGCGAGGCCGGGTCGTGTTCCTCGCGCAGTCTGCGGCAGACGGTCAGACCGCTCATGTCCGGCATCATTACGTCCAGTAGAACGAGCTGCGGGGCTTCGCGGGCGATGCATTCCAGTGCCTGTTCGCCGGAACTGGCCCGGTTCGTGCGGTAACCCTCCAGTCCCAGCTGGGTCTCCAGGACACGCGCGGCGCTGTCTTCGTCTTCAACAATCAGGATGTGCGCGCCGGTGGTTGCGTCGGGCCGGGTTGCCGTGGATTCCCCGGCCGGTTCCGGGCCGGTGGGCTGCGCCGGGGTGGTCGACGTCGGGCCGGCAGAGGGGACGGACGCGCGAGCGATCTCGAGGTAGAAACGGGCCCGGGTCCCGCCGTCCGCTCCGCCGGAGAGCTCCAGGCGGGCACCGTGGCGCTCCAGGATCTGCCGGCTGATGGCGAGTCCGAGACCGACCCCGCCGCGTCCGGCATCCGCGGATTCGTGGCCCTGTTCGTAGGGTTCCTGGAGACGTTCGGGATCCAGTTCGGCGATCCCGCTTCCGGTGTCTTCGACTTCCACACAGACGGTTTCACCCTCGCGGCGCGCCCGCAGGACGATGCGGCCCGCATCGGTGTATTTCACTGCGTTGCCCAGCAGGTTGAACAGCACCTGATGCAGGCGGTCGGCGTCGGCCCGTACCGCCGGAAGATCCGTCTCGATCTCGGTTTCCAGTGCCACCGGCCGGTCACCGAGCAGGGGGCGCACGGATTCTGCGGCCGTGTGCAGAAGCGGGGCCGGCGCGATCGCCTCGGGCCGGATGTGCAGGTCCCCGTGTTTCAGGCGTGTGAACGAAAGAATGTCATCCACCAGCCGGCTCAGGCGGTGCCCGCTGGACTGGATCAGGTCCAGTGCTCGTGCCTGGCGCGGGTCCTCGCGCGGGAGCGATTCGGCCATGCCGATCATGGCATGCAGCGGGGTGCGCAGCTCGTGGGAGGTGCTGGCCAGGAAGTCATCCTTGAGGCGGTTCGCGCGACGCAGCTCGGATTCCAGCCGCTGGCTGCGTTCGAAGGCCCGCGCGTAGCGGCGCGAGAGGGTGATGGCGTGCAGTGCCACCGCAGCCAGGACGCCGGTATTGGCGACCGCGTTGCGTACTCCCATCTCGTTGAACCACAGGATCTGCAGGATCGCACTGCCGGCAACGACTGCGGAGCCGAGCAGGATGGGACCCGCGTCCGGCACTCCCCGCCACCAGGCCCGTGCCACGAACGCCAGGGCCAGCGCCAGCATTCCGGTGAGGAAATAGAGAAGCCAGCCCACGGCTTCGCTGCGGGTCATTTCCGTGCCCAGGAGGGTGATGGCCAGATAGATGATCAGCGGGGCCAGCACCCAGCGCGTGTAGCGCATGGGCAGTTCACGCGGGAACAGCGACGACAGGAACAGGAGATAGAAGGCCGCGGCCGTCAGGGCGGTCAGGCCGTCCAGCGGACGCGCGATCTCGATCGGCACGTGCCAGCCCATATGCACCAGCAGCTGCCCTGTCAGCGCGGTCTGCATTCCCCAGGCGACGATCATGAAGCCGAAGAACAGGTACATGGTCTCGTTCTGGCGCAGACGGAACAGCACCAGCTGGGACAGCCCGAGGAGGACCAGGCCGCCCGAGAGGGCGGCATTGCCGATCAGGTCACGCGCGACGTTGTGCTCCATCACTTCGGGCGTGGCCAGCTCGAGAGGGTGCGGGAAGCCCGCTGCGCGCGAGGTGAAGTTGCTGACATGAAACAGCAGCTCCAGCTCCTCCCCGGGGTTGTCGATGACCACGTGCCGCTCGCCGTAGTCCGGGCGGCTCTCGTCGGCCGAGCTCCCGGGTTCGCCCACCTGCGCCACCCGTTCGCCATCCACGTACAGGCGGTAGGCCGAATACACCATGGGCACGCGCAGCACCACTCGTGCGGGCGGGTCTTCCAGTGCCACGCGCAGACGAAAGCCGCCATGGCCGGCAGCGGGAAGGGCGGTTCCGTCGATGGCCAGCCCGGTCCAGCTCCCGGGCAGCTCCATGCGGGCGTCCGGTTCGTCCTCCGCGCCCGGTTCCGGAAACTTCTGCCAGAAGAACTCCCAGGGGCTGTCCAGGGAGTGTACGTCCTCCCCGAGGTCGAGGGGCGGTGTGCCGGCGTCCGCCGTCGGGGCCGAAAGCCCGAACAGCAGGGCGAGCACCAGCGCGAAGACCACTGTCACCGCCGCTTCCGGCGGGCCGCGACGCGCGCGGGCCGGGTTCATGTCTGCGGGGTGTTGCGGGGTCCGGGCATCTCTGGATCCATCCAAAGTACTGTTTCCAAAGAAGTATACATTCTGTTCCGGATTGTTCCTAGGCAGCGCTCGCGGCCCGCGGGCAGTTTGACGCGTTCATGAGAACGCCCGGGCCGCATTCGTTTGGCGGGCGAAAAAACGGAACTCCAACGGAGAACGGACACCATGAACCAGACCTTCCGCCTCGTCTTCAATCGCGCTCTTGGAACCTGGCAGGTTGCCGCCGAGATTGCCCGCGGCCGTCGCAAGGGGTGTGGTCGTCGAACCCGGTCCATGGGCGCTCCGGGTCGTTTTCGAGGCGTTCTGACAGGGGCGCTTGCCGTTGTGTTGCTGTTTCCGACCAGTGCTCACGCGTTGTGGGACTGGTTATGGACCGGCGAAGACAGTGCCGACTGGTTCGCCGCCGGTAACTGGTGGGACGACGATGGGGAGTCCACGGGTGCGCTCCCCGGGGGCGGTGACTCGGTGCTGATTGCCCGGGAAGGCGTGCATGGAGGCAATCCCTGGCCGGTGATCGACGGAGAAGAGGCGACTGTCGACTGGCTTAGCGTGGGGGCGGATCCGGAAACTGCCGAGCTGACCATCCGGAACGGCGGGGTTCTGGACGCGAGGAATGTGGGTATCGGGAGCGACCTGACGGACAGTGACGCCGGCGTCCGTGGCCGCGTGACGGTCACCGGCGAGGGCAGTGAACTGGTGGTGGATGACCCTGATGGTGGCTTGTCCGTCGGCTACTACTCGAACAGCACGGCGGAGCTGTTCATTGAGGATGGAGGAGTGGTGCAGGCGAGCCAGTCCGACGTTGGTGTTCCCAACCTTGTGGGCGGCGATGGCGGGGCCTCGGGCTATGTGGAAGTCATTGGTGAAGGATCAAGGTTCACGAACATCGGCGATCTGGATTTGGGGGGATCGTCCCAGTTCGGGTCAAGCCTGGGTGTAACCGGCAACGTGAGGGTGATCGACGGAGGCAAGCTGGATGTCACCGGGGAGCTGGGGCTTGGCTCTGAGCCGGGGAGCGTCGGCCTGCTGGAGATCGGAAGCAGCGGGGAAGACGCCCCGGGCCAAGTGTATGTCCAGGATGGCATCGTGGCCAGAGAAGGCGAGTCGTTGATCCATTTCCAGCACGGGGATGAGGACTACTATTTCACCGAAGACGGGACCATCGACGGACTGGCGCCGGAACTGGAAGGGGCACTGGAACTGCACCATTACGGGACCGGGCAAACCCTCCTGACCGGGCACACCCATGAACTGACGGGGGTGGTTGACGTTCACCGGGGAACCCTCGGGGTCGAAGAAGGGAGCATGGATCTGCAGTCGGAGCCCCTCCGGGTGCTGGACGAAGGGACCTTTTTCGTGGGGGCTGGCGGACAGCTGGACGCCGAAGAGGTCGAGGTCGGTGAAGACCCGGGGGAACCGGGTCGCCTCCAGGTTGCAGAGGGCGGTCACCTGGATGTCTCGGACGGTCTGCTGCTCGGCGGTGAAGGTGAAGGTGAGCTGGAGCTGGCTGGCGGGAGCGAGGGCGAGCTCGAGTCTGCGGTTGCGGGCCGCGACAGCGGGGGAAGCGGCCGTGTCGAAATCGACGATTCCTCTTTGGCGGTGGCGCGTGGGTTCACCCTGGGGCGGGCAGGAACCGGAGAGCTGGTGCTGACCGATGGAGGTCAGCTGGATACCGCAACGTCGATCCTCGGAGAAGAGGCGGGTGCTGAAGGTGAAGTGCATCTTGAGGCAGGCCTCTGGATCAGCCGGGGTGAATTGACGGTGGGAGATGCCGGTGCCGGCACGGTTACCGTCGAGGAAGGTCTGGTTGAAACGGACGACGTCGCGAACTTCGGGGCTTCTGATTCTGGCGAAGGGACGCTGGAGGTCCTCGGCGAGGATGCCGAATTCCTGGGTCGTGTCTGGATTGGCAAGAAAGGGCACGGGGTTCTGGAGGTCAGGGATGGCGGGCGCGTCGGTGGTAACCAGCTTTATCTGGCCCAGAGGGAAGGCGGGAGTGCTGAAGGTCGTATCACCGGAGAAGGGACCCGGATCGACCGCGGGGGTGCGGACCTGAACACCGTAGCGGTGGGCAGCAGGGGCACGGCCCGGCTGGAAGTATCGGACGGCGCGGAACTGGCCGCGACAAGGTTGTTTCTGGGCCGGTATCCCGGAGCAGAAGGGCATCTCGTTCTCGGGGACGGCGAGAGGGCCGGCATCCTGAAGGTGGACGAGACGTTCGAAGTCGGCGACGGCCACGGGATCCTCGAGTTCGATCACGCGCAAGCGCCTTATCACTTCACCGACACCGGGGAGGACGACGGAACCGAAGTCCCTCTGTCCGGCGAGGTGGAGCTGCGCCATACCGGGGAAGGCACCACGGTGTTTTCCGGGAATTATGCACTGGGCGCAGACTCGATCATCGAGGAGGGCACCCTGCAGGTCGGCGCAGGGGATGAATCCGGATCCATCGAGGGACGGGTCGAGAACGACGCCGTGCTGGCCTTCAACCGCGCCGATGAGTACACGGTCGAGGCGGACCTCTCGGGGGGTGGTGACCTGGTCCAGCGTGGCGAGGGCACGCTGATCCTGGACTCGGAGCAGGACTACACCGGCGAGACCCGGGTGGAGTCCGGCACGCTGGTGGCGGATGCGGATCTGAGTGCGGCCTCGGCGCGCGTGCTGGACGGGGGCACGCTGGCCGGGCGCGGAACCCTGGGGGATACCACCGTGGAAGATGGGGGTCGTCTGGATCCGGGCAATTCGGTCGGCAGCCTGACCGTGGACGGCGATTTGCTGCTTTCGCCCGATTCGCGGCTCGATTTCGCCCTGGGCGCACCCGGCGAGGATGAGCCGGATGCCGGTACCAGCGACCGCATCGAGGTGACTGGCGACCTCACTCTGGACGGGGTGCTGGACCTGCGTCAGAGCGAGGATGGGGACGATGGCGACGCCGGGTTCGGGTATTACCGGCTGATGACCTGGGATGGCTCGCTCACCGACAACGAACTGGAGATCGGCGAGAGCCCGGAACTGGACGAGGGGGCCCTCTTCCTGCTGAACCCGGAAGGCGGGTTTCTGGACATGCACGTGGTGGTCGCCGGCGATGACACCCTGCAGCACTGGCAGGGTGGTGACGGGACCTGGAGCGATGCCTCCGAGCAGTGGATGAACGATGGCGGCGAGGTCGCCGTTCCCTGGGCCGGCAACCATGGCGTGTTCCGGGACGAAGGGGATTATCAAGGCGGGACCGTCGAGGTCGAGGGCACCCAGTCGTTCCGGGGGCTGCAGTTCGTCGACGAGGATTACCGCCTGGAAGGACCAGGGGCCATCGCCCCCGACGCCGACGAGGACGGTGAACTGCGGGTGCTGGCGGACCGCGCCGAGATCGCGGTGGACATCACCGGTGATGGCGAGCTGTACAAGACCGAAGGCGGTACGGCCGTCCTGACCGGCGAGGCCACGCACACCGGCGGCACCCGGGTCGAATCCGGTGTCCTGCAGGTGGGTGATGGCGGAACCGAGGGCCGACTGGCCGGCGACATGGAACTGCTGGAGCCGGGCACCCTGCGGATGGACCGCAGTGATGACGCGACTCTGGACGGGGACGTGACCGGTGATGGTGACCTGGTGCATGCCGGCGACGGGACCCTGGTGCTGACCGGCGACGTGGCGCCCGGAGAGACCCTCATCGAAGGCGCCACCCTGCAGGTCGGGGACGGCGGCGAGGCCGGGACGCTCAATGGCGAGGTGCACAATGAGGGCACGCTGGCGTTCGATCGCGCCGATACGGTCGTGTTCGGCGGCGCACTCGAGGGCGAGGGCGATCTCGTCCAGCGTGGTGAGGGCACGCTCGCGGTCGACGGGGCTCAGGCGCTGGAAGGCGAGACCCGCGTGGAGTCCGGCGTGCTGCGGGTCGATGGGGATCTGGGGCGCTCCGCCACCACGGTCACCGACAACGCCAGGTTGGCCGGCGACGGCACGGTCGGTGCGACCCGCGTCGAGGATGGTGGCGTAATGGACCTTTCGACCGGGGCCGGGGCACTGCGGATCGACGGCGATCTGGCACTGGACCCGGGCGCCACGCTGGATGTGGCGCTGGGAGAACCGGGCGAAGAAAACCCCGCCGACGGCGTGAGCGGCCGCGTGGAGGTCGCTGGCGACCTCACGCTGGATGGCACCCTGGATCTGCGCGCCAGCGAGGCCCCGGATGCCGGCGATCCCGGGCTCGGTTACTACCGCCTGATGACCTGGGAGGGAGACCTGGATGACCGCGGCCTGGCTGTCGGCGACCTGCCGGAACTGGAAGAGGATGTCCTGCACGAGCTGCAGTACGGCGATGACCGGCTGGACCTGTTCATCGGTCTTGAAGGCGATGACAGCCTGCAGCACTGGCAGGGTGGCGACGGCGTCTGGAGCGCAGATGGCGCTGACTGGGTAAACGAGGACGGCGAGATCGCTGTCGCCTGGGGCGGGCAGCACGCGGTGTTCAAGGACGCCGACCCCTATCGCGGCGGCACCGTCGAGGTCGAGGGCACGCAGGCCTTCGAGGGCATGCAGTTCGTTGACAGTGGCTATCGCTTGCGGGGTGACGGCGAGCTCGAGACATCCGACGAAGGCGAGATCCGCGTGCTCGCCAGCCATGCCGAGATCCGGACGGATATCACGGGCTCCGGCGCGCTCACCAAGACCGAAGAGGGGACCCTGCTGTTCTCGGGGGATGCCGATCATGCCGGCGGTACCGATGTCGAGGCCGGGGAACTGCTGCTCGACGGCGGGTCCTTCGAACACGCGGGTGCGGAAACCCGAGTGGGCATCGAAGGTGGCACGGCCCGCCTTGGCGTGGAGGACGGCGCGACCGTGCGGGATGGCGGCGCCACCCTGGGTGAATTCGAGAACGCTGCCGGTCATGCCCGTGTGCAAGGTGCCGGCTCACGCTGGGAGAGCGCTGGCGGCCTGCGGGTCGGTGCCGCCGGTGAGGGAGAACTGGAGCTTCGGTCCGGAGGCGAGCTGGCCAGTGAGTTCGCCTACATCGGGGCCGCCGGGACCGGCAGCGGGCGCATGCACGCCAGCGGCGACGGCACCCGTGTTGATATCGCGGACGATCTGATCGTCGGTGACGGCGGGCAGGGCCGGGTCGAAGTCGAACGGGGTGCGCGGCTCGGCGCCGGGTCGCTGGCCATTGGGTACGCGGACTCGGCCGAAGGCAGCGCGAAGGTGGCGGGTGCCGGCACCGAACTGGAGGTCGACGGCCGCCTCACCGCGGGTACATTTGGTGAAGGCGAACTGGCGATCGCGGATGGCGCCGACGTGCGGGCCGGGAGTGGTGCACTCGCCCGGTTCGCCGATGCCGGCGGGCAGGCCGCGGTCACCGGTGAGGGCTCGCAGTGGGCGATGGACGGCATGCTGGAGGTCGCTGCCGGACGGGATTCCACAGGAACCGTTCAGGTCGCCGAGGGCGGTCGGATCAGCGCCGGTGCGGGCGTGGCCCTGGGTGCGGGAGCGGACAGCGAAGCCACCCTGGAGATCGGCGGCACGGACACGGCCGGGGTCGTGGAGGCCGAACGGATCGAAGGAATGGGAGACGGCGCCACCCTGAGTCTCACGCACGGTCAGGAGGACTATCACCTGACCTCCGACGGTACCGCCGGAGGAGACCCGGTGACGCTCTCCGGCAACCTCGACGTGGTGCACGCGGGCGCCGGCATGACCGTCATCGAGGGCGAACACGATCTGAGCGGCGATGCGGACGTGCATGGCGGCAACCTGCGCGTGAACGGCTCCATGGCCGATTCGGCGGTTACCGTGCACGCCGGCGGGGTGATCTCCGGCACCGGCACCGTGGGCGATCTGAACGTGGCGTCCGGGGGGCAGGTGCGGCCCGGCAACTCGGTGGGCGCGCTCGCGGTGGCCGACGACATGACGCTGGAATCGGACAGCGTCCATGTGGTGGAAGTCTCCGAGGATGGATCGGAGGCGGACCATACCGGCGTCGGCGGGGAGCTGACCATCGAGGACGGGGTGCGGCTCCACGTCACCGAAGAAAACGGCGGAGATGGCCGTCTGTTCGAGGGCGACGAAATCACCCACACCGTGCTGGCGGCGGAAGGCGGCGTCGACGGTAGCTTTGACGAGGTCTCCGACGATTTCGTCTTCCTGGATACCTCGGTGGCGTACTCCGATACCGGGGTGCAGCTGACGCTGTCGCGGGTGGCGGTGTTCGAGAGCGTGGCGGAAACCGCCAACCAGCGGGCCGTCGCGGGGGCCCTCGATGAACTGGCCGGCGACGAACGCGTTTCCGCGCTGGTGGATTCGCTGCTGGTCCGGGATACGCACGGTGCCCGTGCCGGTCTGGATTCTCTGAGCGGTGCGGATCATACCCATGCCCAGCAGGTCGGCATGCGCAGTGACCAGCGTTTCCGGGGTCTGCTTCGGGGGCGCATGGGGGGTACAGTCGCTCCGGCCGCCGGCGAGGTGGCAAGTCTGTCCGACCTGGCCGGTACGCAATGGGCCTCCACGGGCAGGCCGTCCGGTGCTTCGGCAACGAGCACGCCGGAATCGGACCGCCACTGGTGGGTGCGTGCCCAGGGCGGTCAGGGAGAGATCGATGATACCTCCGGTGCGGCCGGCTCGGACTACAGTTTCGGAGGCATTGCGCTGGGGGCTGACACCTCCCTGGGAGAAGATGGCTTCATGGGGGTCGGCCTGGGCTTCAGCCGGACAACCGCGGACAGTGGGGCGGCCGACATCGACGTGGATTCCTGGCAGGTGGCCGTCTACGGCGGCTGGGAACGCAACGGTTATTACGTCCGCGGTGATGTTGGTGCGAGTTACCACGACGCCGAAACCGATCGCGACGTTGCCCTGACCGGTGACACCGCGGAGGCGTCCTATTCTGCGACGGGCGTTGGGGCCGGCGTGGAATTCGGGCGCGGCTTCGACGTCGGAGAGCGGACCCGCGTGGCGCCATTTGCCGGGCTGGATTATCAGCAGCAGAGCCGCGAGTCGTTCACCGAATCCGGCGCCGGCCAGGCGAACCTGCAGGTGGACAGCGAGCGCGAGCATTCGCTGCGGACCCGGCTGGGCGTGAATCTGGACCAGCATTTCGAAACCGCGGGCGGGGCGGAACTGGTGCCGAACGTCGAGGTGGCCTGGCTGCAGGAACACGGTGACCGGGCCAGCGAGATGCGCACGGCTTTCGACGGGGCACCCGAGCAACGGTTCACCATAGAGGGGCCGGAACTCAGTCGTGACCGGATCCACGTGAATGCGGGACTGAGCGCCCGTTTCGGCGAAGGAAGTCGGGTGGATGTCGGTTATCACGGCGAATTCGCGAGTTCCGATGACGTCCACGCGGCGGGGATTACCTTCCGGCAGAGCTGGTAGGGCGACTGTCAGCAGTGGCTTCGGCCATCGGCCGGGGGAGGGCTCAATACCGCCCGGTTTGCGCGGTTGTGTTGCCGGGGGTGTGATGGCGTTCGCATAGTGCATTTCGCGCGTCGTTCGTGGGGGATGCATGCAGTTTTCGCAACGGGTGCAGCGGATCAGCGGGCGGCTGGTGAATGCCATCACCCTGGCGTTCGTGATCCTGCTGGCGGGGATGCTGGTGGTGGTGGCCAACAGCGTCTGGCAGAACCAGCGGCTGCTGGACGAGCTCCACCACATGACCGAGGAACGGGCCCAGCGGATCCAGCTGGCGTCCGATCTGCTCGAGGCGGCCTACAACCGGCACCAGACCATGGTGAATCAGGTGCTGACGGATGATCCGTTCGAGCGCGACGATCTGCTTATGGAGTATCACCGCTGGGGTCACCGCGTCGGCGAGGTTCGCGAGGCCCTGGACGAGCGCGTGACCGAGGCGGTGGCCCGCGAGCGGCTGGAGGAGCAGGATGCGCTGATCCCGGAGATCGTGGAGCTGCAGGACGAGGTGGTGGATCTCGCGGCGCGCGACGAGATCGAGCCGGCCATGGCGATCCTGAGCGACCGTCTGTTCGAGCTGGATCGGGAGTTCGACATCTCGATCGAGGAGCTGCGGGCCCACGAGCGGGCGCAGATGGAGGCCGCGGCCGAACGCGCGCGCGAGGTCGGGGCCAATACGCAGCGGTTCATGCTGGTGTTCGGGGGAGGCGGCGTGCTGTTCGCCCTGGCCCTGACGCTGGTAACGCGCCGGACGCTGGTGGCGATGCATCATGACCTGCGGGAACAGGCCTCCCGGCTGGAGGAGGCCGGCCGTCGGCTGGAGCACGAGGCCACGCACGACGCCCTGACCGGCCTGCCCAACCGGCGTGCCTTCTATCGACAGCTGGAGGACGCGATCGAGCGCGGCCGCGAGACCGGCGAAACGTTCTCGGTGGCCTTCATCGATCTGGACCAGTTCAAGCCGGTGAATGACCGCCTGGGGCATGCCGCGGGGGACGAGCTGCTGGGCGTTGTGGCCCGGCGGCTGCAGGAGGCGGTTCCGGAGGCCGCGTGCGTGGCGCGGGTGGGCGGCGACGAATTCGCCGTGCTGCTGGCGGGCGAGGCGGCGTCGGAGACCGCCGGCGAACGCCTGCAGTCGGTGGTGAGTCGGCCGGTGCAGCTGGCCGCGGGCGAGGTGACGCCCGCGATGACCCTGGGCTGGGCCGACGGGCCGGGGGACGGTGATCCGGATACGCTGCTGGGGCGCGCCGATCGCGAGATGTATGCCCGCAAGGCGGGGCGTACCCCGGCGCCGTCCTTGTAGCGACGGGGCACCGTGCGAAGAGGGCCGCCAGAGCCCGGCCGGACCTTGCGGACGCACTTTCCCGGAGGTTTCCATTTCCTTTGACCTTCCGGGGCGCCTACCATGTGCGCTCCGAAGTACCGAGAACCGGGGCCGGTGGAAGGCCACGGCGCGCAACGATGAACGATCCCGACACTGTCCCGCCACGACCCCGTCTGGGGGTCTCGCGCTGCTTGCTGGGCGAGCGGGTGCGCTACGATGGCGGTCACCGCCGCGACGACTGGCTGACGCAGGTGCTGCTCCCGCATGTGGAGCTCGTGGCCCTGTGTCCGGAGGCCGAGGCCGGTCTGGGCACTCCACGCGAGCCGATGCAGCTGGAACGCGGGCCCGGGGATACGCAGCGACTGCGCGGACGCGAAAGCGGGCAGGATCATGCGCCGGCCCTGCGTGCCTGGGTCGATGGGCGGTTGCCGGAACTGGAAGGGCCCGCGGGTCCGGATGGCTACGTTCTGAAGGCGCGCTCGCCCAGTTGCGGGCGCGCGGTGCCGGTCAACGGCCAGCGCGAGCCGCGTCCGGGGCTGTTCGCAGCCGCGCTGGAAACGGCTGCCCCGTCGCGGCTGCTGGTGGACGAGACCGCGCTGCACGATGCAACGGCGCGCGAGGCCTTCGTGATCCGGCTGTTCGCGCTGGCGCGGCTGCGCGAGCGCCTGGCCGGCGAGTGGACCGCCGGTAACCTGTCGGCCTTCCATGCGCGCGAGAAGATGCTGCTGCTGGCCCATGGCCGGCCGGACTACGACCGCCTGGGTCGCCTGGTGGCGGCCGCCGGGACGCGTCCGCGCGCGGAGCTGGCGGCCGAATATGCAGCGATGTTTGCCCGGGCGCTGGCGCGCGGGACCACGCGCGGCGCCCACGTGAACGTGCTGCAGCACCTGCTGGGGCATTTCCGCGAATATCTGCCCGCGGACGAACGCGCGGCCCTGCAGGCCGCCATCGAGGACTTCGGCGCGGGCCGCCGGGACCGCATGTCGGTGGTACGCCGGCTGCGGGAGCGCGCGGATGCGCTGCAACTGGACTGGGTGCGCCGGCAGAGCTATCTGCGGCCGGCGCCGGATGAACTGCTGACGGGTGAAGCCCCCGCGAACGAATGACTGCCGAATCCGATCTGATCATTCTCCGCCAGGCGCCGGAGATCCACCTGAAGGCGCCCGGCACGCGGCGCCATTTCACCCGTATCCTGCAGCGCAACCTGCGCCGGGCACTGGAGGACGTGCCGCACCGTCTGGCCACCGCACAGGGGCGCCTGCTGCTGCGCACGGCGGAGCGCGTGCGGGCGCTGGAGATCCTGCCGCGGGTGTTCGGCCTGAGCACCTTTTCGCCGGTGGTGGCCGAGGTCGAGCCGGAGCTGGAGGCCATTGTCGACGGCGTGCGGCGGCATTTCACCGAGGTGGTGCGCGGCCGGACCTATGCGGTGCGCTGCAAGCGCCAGGGCACCAAACGCGTGTCGGCCACCCGCATCGAGCGCGAGGCCGGTGCGGTGCTCAACGGTCCCGGGCAGGTGAACCTGGATGCGCCCGACGTCACCGTGCGCATCGATCTGCAGGAGGCCCGGGCCTGGCTGTTCAGTGAGCGGCGGCGCGGGGCCGGCGGGCTGCCGCTGGGAGTGCAGGGGCGCACGCTGGTGCTGCTGTCCGGGGGCTTCGATTCGGCGGTGGCCGCCTGGTACATGATGCGTCGTGGCACCACGGCGGATTTCGTGTTCTGCAACCTCGGCGGGCCCAGCCACGAGGCGATGGTGGCGGCGATCGCGCGGCGTCTGGCGGGCGACTGGGCGCATGGCACCCGTCCGCGGCTGTACGTGGTCGATTTCGAGGCGGTGGTGGAGGACCTGCGCGCCAGCCTTCCGGGGGACATGTGGCAGATCGTGCTCAAGCGGCTGATGTACCGCGCGGCCGAGGCGGTGGCGGCGCGCAGCGGGGCCGAGGCCCTGGTCACCGGCGAGGCCCTGAGCCAGGTGTCCTCGCAGACCCTGTCCAATCTGCAGACCATCGACGCGGTGGCCACGCTGCCGGTGCTGCGGCCGTTGATCGGTTTCGACAAGCAGGAGATCACCGACCGTGCGCGGGCGATCGGCACCTTCGAGCTGAGCGAGCGCGTGCCGGAGTTCTGCGCGCTGACGGAGCAGCCGCCGCTGGTCGAGAGCCGGACCTCGCGCATCGAACGGGCGGAAGAAGCGCTGGATCCGGCCATTCTGCAGCGAACGATCGACGCGGTGTGCGAGCGCGATCCGCTGGCGGCGGATGACGGACCGGCTGGAGTCGCGGGCGAGGGCGAAGGGATCTTCGTGGACCGCATCCCCGAGGGGGCCACGGTGATCGACTGCCAGCCACCGGAGGCCTACCGGCAATGGCACTGGCCGGGGGCGGAGAACCACCCGGCCGACACCCTGCTGCAGGCCTTCGCCGACTGGCCCGCCGACCGCGAATACGTGCTCTACTGCCAGCGCGGCAGCAATTCGGCGGTGATCGCCGAACGCATGCAGCGGGCCGGGTTCCGCGCGCGGGCCTTCCGCGGCGGGCTGAACCGCCTGAAAAGGCAGGAGGCCAGCCCCCTGGCCGACCCGGCGCAGGGGTAGCCCGGACGTGAGATCGGCCGGAGGGCCGGCCTCCTACGCGGCCGGGTTTGGCCGTAGGAGGCCAGCCTCTGGCCGATCCAGGCATCAGGCCCGGCCCCATCGGCCGGAGGGCCGGCCTCCTACGTGGCCGGGTGCAATTGTAGGAGGCCAGCCCCCTGGCCGATCCGGCGCAGGGGGTTACCCGGACGTGAAATCGGCCGGAGGGCCGGCCTCCTACGCGGCCGGGTCCAACCGTAGGAGGCCAGCCTCTGGCCGATCCAGGCATCAGGCCCGGCCCCATCGGCCGGAGGGCCGGCCTCCTACGTGGCCGGGTGCAACCGTAGGAGACCTGCCCCCTGGCCGATTAAAGGCCCGATCGGGGAGGGCGCCGGATACAAAAAAGGCCCGACCAGAAGGCCGGGCCCGGGGGCAGCGCGAGGCTGCCGGTGCGTTCCCTGGACGGGATCAGTTACGGGTGCAGGCCACCCATTCGTCGACCAGCCCGGCCTCGTCATTGAAGAACTTGTCCACCGCGTGGCCGGTGGACTCCTCGTCGGCCAGATACATGTACTCGTTGAGCAGGTCGATGTCGATGTTCATGCAGCCGGCAAAGGCGGCGACCTCGGGATGGTCGTCGGCAAAGCCGGTGCGCGACATGGCGTGGATGGATTCGGCACCGCCCAGGGCACCCTTCGGATCCTCGAGGTATTCAAGCTCGTAGGCACCCAGCTTCCAGTGCGGGCTCCAGCCGGTGACCACGATGGCGTCGTCACGACGGATGGCGCGGTCGAGCGCGGCGGTCATGGCGGCGTCGGAGGCCTCGATCAGGGTGTAATCCAGCTCGTATTCCTCGATGGTGTCGTGCGACAGACGGGTCAGACCGGCGCCCGGGTCGATGCCCTGGATCTCGCCGTTCAGGCGATCGCGCCATTCGTCATCGCGCAGGTCTTCGATGGAGGTCAGGCCTTCGGCATGCAGCGAGGCGGGTACCAGCCAGCCCAGCTTGGCATTGTCGTACAGCACGCCCAGGTCAACGATGTCATCGCCGAACTGGTCGATGTAGTCCTCGTGGGTGATCGGCTGCCAGGACATCAGCATCAGATCCAGGTCGCCCCCGGCCAGACCGGCGTACTGCGGGGCGATGTCGGTCTGCACCAGCTCCACGCCGGTGTCCAGGCGTTCCTGGATCACGCGGTCGGCGACCTGGGTGATGAACTCGGCATCGGCCCAGGCGGTCCAGCCGATGCGCACGTCGTCCGCCTGCGCGGCGGAGGTCGCCATGCCCAGGGACAGGGCAGCGGCCGTGGCGGTCGTCAGCAGTTTCTTCTTCATCATGGTTACGGTTCTCCTTGTTGCTTCTTGAGCATCCGGCCGCCGGGATTCGGGGCGGCCGCGTGGATGAACGGATGATCAGGCATCGGCCTTCTGCCGGCCGCTGAAGAACCAGCGCAGCAGATTGCCGTAGGCATTGCCCTCGCGCCGGCGCTGGCCAAAACTCTGACTGATACGGTCGAGCAGAATCGCGAGGAATACCACGGCCAGACCGCCCTCGAAGCCGACGCCGACCTGCAGACGCTGGATGCCGGTGAGCACGGTGCCGCCGAGGCCGCCGGCGCCGATCATCGACGCGATCACCACCATGGACAGCGCCAGCATGATGGTCTGGTTGATGCCGGCCATGATCGACGGCATCGCCAGCGGCAGCTGGATCTTGAACAATAGCTGACGCGGGGTGCAGCCGAAAGCCTGTCCCGCCTCCACGTGCTCGCGGCTGACCTGGCGGATGCCGAGATTGGTCAGACGCACCGCCGGCGGCATGGCGAAGATCAGCGTGGCGATCGCGCCGGGCACGGTCCCCAGGCCGAAGAAGATCGCCGCCGGGATCAGATACACGAACGGTGGCATGGTCTGCATCAGATCCAGGACCGGGCGCACCAGCATCTCCACGGTGTCGTTGCGCGACATCGCAATGCCGATCGGCAGGCCGATGATCAGGGCGGCGATGGACGAGGCGACCACCAGCGACAGGGTGCGGATGGTCTCCGGCCAAAGCTCCATCGAGAAGATCAGCAGCAGCGCCACCGCCGCGAACAGCCCGAAGCGCCAGCCCACGCGCCATATCCCGCCCAGCACGATCAGCACGGCCAGCACCCAGGGTGGCGGGAACCACAGCAGCGCCTGCACGGTTTCGGAGAACACCCCGAGCCCGAAGGCCGCGGCCAGTACGCCGGTGGTGATGGCCCCGGCCTTGATGCCGAAGCGCATCCACACGCCCGCGGCGATCAGGAAGGCGGTCAGCCACAGCGGATACAGAAGCAGGAATTCGGTCGCGTCCACCAGGGCGCGGATGACCGCCTCGATCCCGTCCAGCAGTCCCTGGAGGTTGTCGCTGATCCAGTCGACCCCGTCCTCGATCCAGTCACCGATGGTGATCGGCTCCAGTACGGTCTCGTTGAACCACTCGGCCAGTGCTTCGAGCGGCCCGATGGTTTCGTGGTCCTGGAGGTCCGGTTCGTCTTGCGTCATGGGGGTGGGCCTACTGATGGGTCCGGTCGAGGGTTTGCAGGAGGTCGCGCTGCGAGAGGGTCCCGATGAAACGGCCGTCTTCCACCACGACCAGCGGCCAGTCACTGGCGGCGGCGCGGCCGAGGACATCGGACATGGCGGTAGAGGCCTCCACCGTGTCGATGCCGTCGATGCGTGCGGCGTCGAGATCGGCGGCGTCCGCCAGGCTGCGGGCGGACACCAGGCCGCGGAAACCATCCGATTCGTCCAGAAGGACCGCGCAGCCATCGGCACCCAGCTGTTGCCGGGCCCCGGCGGCGTCCGCCTGCCCGGTCTGCAGCAGTGGCATGGCATCGTGGCGGGCGATATCGCCGGCGGAGTACACCTGGCTCACGTCCACGCCGTAGAAGAACGAGCGGACGTAGTCGTTGGCCGGGTTCGACACGATCTCCTGCGGCGTGCCGATCTGGACCACCTGCCCGCCCTGCATGATCGCGATGCGGTCGCCGATGCGCATGGCCTCGTCGAGGTCGTGCGAGATGAACACCACCGTGCGGCTCTTTTCCTGCTGGAGACGCATGAGCTCGTCCTGCATCTCGGTGCGGATCAGCGGGTCCAGCGCGGAGAAAGCCTCGTCCATCAGCAGGATGGTGGGGTCGGTGGCCAGGGCGCGGGCCAGGCCGACACGCTGCTGCATGCCGCCGGAGAGTTCGTCGGGGTAGCTGTTGGCGTGCGCGCCGAGCCCCACGGCCTCCAGGGCCTGCAGGGCCCGTTCGTGCTGGCGGGCACGATCGAAACCGGAGACGTCCAGGCCCAGCGAGGCGTTCTCGATGACGGTCTTGTGCGGGAGCAGGGCGAACGACTGGAACACCATCGACATGTCGCGCCGGCGCAGGTCGATCAACTGCCTGCGGCTCATACGGGTGATGTCCTCGCCGTTTACGTACAGGTGTCCGGCGGTGGGCTCGATCAGGCGGTTGAACATCCGGACCATGGTCGACTTGCCCGAACCGGACAGACCCATGATCACGAAGACCTCGCCCTCGCGAATGCTGAAACTGGCCTCGCGCACGCCCACGGTATTGCCGGTGCGGGCGAAGATCGCATCCTTGTCCAGACCCTGCTCCATCAGTTCCAGGGCGCGGTGCGGGCGCGGCCCGAAAATCTTGTAGAGATCTTCTACGACGAGCTTGTCACTCATGCGCGTACCGTTCGGGGTTCGGGTGGGGCGTTGTGGTGCGGCTCGCGGACCGGGTGCTTCCGGCGGTTCCGCATATACTGATACAGAAGTTGTCGCTTTCCTGCAACGTGTTCCCCGTATTTGCAGGGAAGTGCATGGATCTGTGGTGCCCGTCCCGGTCTTTTCGGCGCCGGACTGCTATACAGAGAAGAACGCTCGGTATCTCGAGGCAAGTATGAATGAATTGCTGCATGTCGTCTGCCCGCATTGTGATTCGGTGAACCGGATTCCGTCCGGCCGCATTGCCGAGGCGCCGGGCTGTGGCCGATGCCACGGGGCGTTGTTCATCGCGCGCCCTGCGGAGCTCAACGGACACAATGTCGACCGTCACCTGGAGCGCAGCGACATCCCGGTAGTGATCGATTTCTGGGCGCCGTGGTGCGGGCCGTGCAAGATGATGGGCCCCGAATTCGAGCTCGCGGCCGCCGAGCTGGAGCCGCGGGTGCGGCTGGTGCGGATCAACACGGACGCCCAGGAAACCCTCGGCAAACGGTTCGGGATCCGGAGTATCCCGACCCTCGCCCTGTTCGAACAGGGCCGGGAGGTGGCCCGGCAGCCGGGGGCGATGCGCGCCCCCGACATCATCCGCTGGGTCCGCGACGAACTCTGACGCGTCCCGGCCTACTCGGGGCGGCAGATCTCTCCGGCGCGGGCCGCCTTCAGGGTGCGCAGCGCCAGGCCGACGATCAGGATGGTGGTCAGGGCCAGCAGGATCACGCCCAGGGTTTCCATCAGCGGCCGGGCCGCATGCCTGCCGAATTCCATGGTGGCAATGCTGAACGCCGCGACCGGGAACGAATAGGCCCACCAGGAGAGGAAGAAGGGCAGGCGGAAGAACGCCGGCAGCCGCACCAGCAGGAGCAGGAACAGGAACGCGCCGGTGTAGTAGAGGATGCGCGCGAAGGCGTCCACCTCGCCGGTCAGTTCGATCCACGCGAGAAAGCCCACCGCCGGGGGTGCCAGCAGGATGGCCAGGGTCGGCATCATGCGCTCGGGCAGCGGATCGTGGAAGATGAAGCGATAGAACACCAGCGTCATCAGCACGATCCAGAACACCAGGCCGATGCTGAAGAAGAACCACGACAGCTCGATCAGGCCGAAGGCCACGCCGGGCAGCGGGATCAGGATGTTCCCCACCACCGGAATGAACCAGGCCGGGTTGATCGACTCGATCGGCATCGGCTGGGCTCCGGTCCAGCGCGCCATCGCGACCAGTGTCAGCAGCAGATGGGCGATCACGCCGACGATCCACAGGGCCAGCGCCCAGCCTTCGGCGACCGGCAGCCAGAGCATCGACAGCAGGATCAACGAGATGGAGGTGGCGGCGAAGAAGTTGAGCTTCACCGGATGGTTGAATTCTTCTTTCACCTTGTCCGGCCAGCCCTTGAGCTTCGACAGGTAGGCGATCGCGAGGAAGATGAACAGCACCGTGGTCAGTCCGGTCAGTGCCGCACTGATCGTGGACGGGCCGTCCCAGACGATTTCGCCGGTGCGCCAGGCCAGTGTCAGGCCGGCCATGCCCATCACGGTGGCGAACAGGGGTACGGGCAGGTTAGGGAGTCGTCCCTCGGTGTTTTCCGTCATGATCGTCCTCGCTTCCATTGTGGTGCCCGTATCCTAGGGAAACGCCGATCAATGTGCACGTTCGCGCCCGGCGTTTGCCGGCTACTCCTCCAGCAGGCCGCGGATCTGTTCGACGACCCCGGGTTCCATCCATTCGATGGCCCCGTACAGGGCATAGCGCACGCGCCCCTCGCGGTCGATGACGTAGCTGGTGGGGAAGGCCAGGGCGCGCCAGTCTTCCAGCGATTCCTGCTGCGGGTCGAGCAGGATGGTGAAGTCGGTCTGCACCTCGTCCTCGATGAACGCGCGGATGGTGTCCTCCGGTTCGCCCAGGTTCACCGCGAGGATGCGAAAGCCCTCGTCGCGCAGTTCGTCTTCCAGGCGCTGCATCGACGGCATCTCGTGCACGCAGGGCGGGCACCAGCTGGCCCAGAAGTTGATGAGAATGACCTCGCCGCGGTAGTAGCGCAGGTCGTGTTCCTCACCGGCCAGATCGGGACGGATCAGTTCCGGCGCGTCCGGTTGCTCTTCCACCGGATTCAGGCGGGCGTCGGTGCCCGACGGGGTGCGCACCGCGAGATCGACATCCGCCGCGGGCACGCGCGGCTCGCGTGCCGAGGGTGTGCGGGCCAGCAGGTCCATGCCGCGCAGCAGTTCGCCCGGCAGTGCCTCGCGTGCGAGGCGTTCGCCGGCGGTGGCGTCCGGCCGGAAGAAATAGCGGTCGCGCAGCTCGGGGAGCAGCCTCACGCCCACCGAACTGCCGGCATCGGCCAGCGCCGCGCGCACGCGGCCCAGGTGCTGGAACTGCGGAGACTGTACGGGCTGCAGGATGAAGACCGGCAGGTTGCTGTAGTGGACGATCGGCTGGAGCTCGGGCTCGGCGGCGTCCGCCCCGGTATGCAGGAACGGGCTGAGCATCAGCACGCCGGCGAGATCTTCCGAGCCGGGGTTGGCCTGCTGCCACTGGTGCAGCCCGGTGAGGAGCCAGGGCCAGGCGCGGTCGCTGGCGAAGACGAACACCGGGCGTTCGGTCTCCTCGCGTGCGGCGTCCAGCAGATCCGGGACGGTGCCCAGCGGCATGTCGTCGAACGACGAGGCGGCCTCCGGCAGGAAATGCCCGGTGAACGGATCCGCCAGCCAGACTTCGACGCCGCGTGCCTGCAGGGCCAGGGCCTGTTGGCGGTGCTCGTCCTGCAGGCCATGCTCGGAGGGAAACCACAGCAGGACGGGACCGTGTTCGGCGGAGTAGCGCTGCACCGGGACGGGCTCACCCCCGGCGGTGACGGTGGTGGCGGCCGGGGAATCGGCAAGGGCCATTCCCGACCCGGTCATGCCGGCCGTCAGCAACAGCAGGCACAGCGCCGGCAGCAGCCGAAGGACGGGCAGGCGAACGCCTCGGGGCCTCATCCGGGCTTGCGGAGAGGAAGATCAGTCGGCGGGTGTGCGCTCGACGCGGTCACGCGAGCGCAGGTCGCCGGAGGTGCGCTCCAGCTCGCGATCCAGGGTCAGCACCATGGTGTCGTCGCTCTCTTCCATGGTGACCTGATCGGCATCCACGCCCGGCGGCGGGAGCTGCGGGCGGAATTCCGTGACCTCGGCCGAACCCGGCGCTTCGCTGCCCGGCCAGTCCAGTTGAGACCACTCCGCCTGGGTCACCGTGGCCACAGGGGAGTCGTAGCCCGGCGGGGCCCAGAACGCCAGCACCGCGGCGGTGGCTGCCACCAGCAGGTTGAGCGAACGGCGCCGGGCGCGCAGCTCGCGTTCCTGTTGCCGGGGATCTTCCTGGATGGCGTGCATGGATCGAGGCCTCGAAAACGTTGTTCTCACGGACTCAAACGTTACGCCGGCGGCGTCCGTGCTGCAACATACCCCCGCGCTATACGGATTTCATGACCCAGTCGGTCAGGTGCCGGAAACCGCGCTTGCGCATGGCTTTCTGGATCGCCTGATAGCCGGCCTGGACCTGTTCTTCCCTGGGATATTTCTGTTCCACGGCGAGGATGTCGGCATAGATCTTCGACCATTCCTCGACGGCCTCGCGTTTGGGGCGGATGCGTACCGAGCTGTAGCCGGTGATCTCGCCGCTGGCCGCCAGTCGCGGCGCGACGCGCGTGAACACCCAGTAATTGTCGCCATTCTTCGCGCGGTTGTTGACGAAGCCGAAGAACTCGTCGCCGCCCTGGATGATCTGCCACATCGCGTAGAAGGCGGCGCGCGGCATGTGCGGGTGGCGCAGGATGCTGTGGGGGGCGCCGATCAGTTCCTCGCGGCTGTACTGCGAGATACGCACCATGGTGTGGTTGGCCAGGTCGATGACGCCGCGGGTATCGGTGCGGGACTGGATGGTGTCGTGCGGTTCGAGAATGATTTCGTGCCCGGTCAGGCTGCGGTCGACCATGCTGGCCCCCTCGTTCTGTTGAGTGAAAAGAATCACAACCATCAGGTGCCGGTCAAACCGGAAGCCGGCGCGGGCGGGTATCGGGGCGCTCGGGGAGCCGGTCTATACTGGGGCCTGTTTTCCACAACCAGGAGCGCTCATGGCGGGGAAGCGGAATCCGACGGTGGAACGGATCCTGCGCGGGCTGCGTTCGCGCTATCCCATTATCTACCTGCAGGGCTGGGACGAGGACCGCATCGAGCGGCTGCTGCAGCAGGTGGCCCGCAAGTACTACGGCGAGGAGGGGCGTCTGCAGGTATGGTCCGCCGCGCGCGGCTTTGCCGCCCCGGAGGAGGCGGTTTCCGGCGCGGCGGTGGAGGCCGAGCCGGCCGTCCACGATCCGGAGGACGCGCTGGCGCGGATCGCGGGGCATCGTGATCCGCCGCGCATGAGTCTGTTCAAGGATCTGCCGGTGTGGTTCGACCAGCGCCCCGGGCTGGTGCGCGGGCTGCGTGATCTTTACTACGAGCTGAAAGGCACCAGCAATGTGGTGTTTGTCAGCTGCCCGCAGCTGCATCTGCCGGACATCATCAAGAAGGAGATCTTCCTGGTCGACGTGGATCTGCCCACCGAAGAGGAACTGCTGGAGTTCCTCGAGGGGCGTCGCGGCGCCGAGGCCCATTCGCGCGAGCTGCTGTTCCGTCTGGCGGCGGGCATGCGCGGGCTGTCGCTCAACGAGGCCGGCCACCTCGCCTCGCGCCTGCTGCGCATGCAGGACGTCGACGAGGATACCCTGCTGCGCGAGGTGCAGGAGGAGAAGGGCCAGATCCTGCGCAAGGAGAGCGTACTGCAGTTCTACCCGCCGCAGCGCTCGCTGGAGGACATCGGCGGTCTGGATGTGCTCAAGGAATGGGTCACCACGCGCGCCGACCTGTTCTCGGAGAAGGCCTACGAGGACGGCGTGCCGCTGCCCGCCGGGGTGCTGTTCATGGGGGTGTCGGGCTGCGGCAAGAGTATGGCGGCGAAGGCCATCGCGGCGGCCTGGGACCTGCCGCTGGCGCGGCTGGACATGAGCCTGGTGCTGTCGGGCAGTTTCGGCACGCCGGAATACGCGTTCGCCCGGGCGACCCGCATCGCCGACGAGATCGCGCCGGTGGTGCTGTGGATTGACGAGCTGGAGAACGCCTTCGGCTTCGATTCCACCGGCAGCGGCGGCAACGTGAACATCTTTTCCAGCTTCCTGACCTGGCTGCAGGAGAAGTCGCCCAAGGTGTTCGTGGCGGCCACCGCCAACCGCATCGAGCTGATGCCGGCGGAGCTGATGCGCAAGGGGCGCTTCGACCAGCTGTTCTTCCTCGACCTGCCCAATGCCGACGAGCGCCGCGAGATCCTGGAGCTGCACATCCGCCGTCATGGCGGCGATCCGGGCCAGTTCGACCTGGGGTATCTGACCGCCACTACCAAGGAGTGGAGCGGTGCCGAGATCGAGCAGGTGGTGCGTTCGGCGCGCATCGAGGCCTATCGCGAAGACCGCGCCTTCAACCAGAAGGACATCATCCGCGCGGCCATCAACACGGTGCCGCTGTCGAAGACCATGGTCGAGCAGATCCGCGAGCTGCGGAACTGGAGCTTCAAGCGCGCGGTGAATGCCTCGAAGTCCGAGAGCAAGAAGAAACCCGGCGGTTCCTGAGCCGGTTCCCGAGGCTGGCTCCGGCCACTGGCGCCCGGGTCAGTCGGTCGGTGTCAGGGGCTCCACCGATACCTCCATGCGGGTGGGGATCGCCGGCGGCCCGAACAGATGATAAAGCGGGACATCGGCGGCATCGCGGCCGTAGGCCAGGCGCACCCGGCCGTTGCCTGGCTGCGCCTGGGTCGGGTCGAAGGTGTGCCAGCGTCCGCCGACCCAGGCCTCGAACCAAGCGTGCAGATCCATCGGTTCCAGCCCGTGCACGTAGCCCACGGTCAGCCGCGCGGGGATGCTGAGGCTGCGGCAGAGCGCCATGCCGAGATGGGCCAGATCGCGGCACACGCCACTGCCCCGGTTCAGCACCTCGCTGGCTGAGATCGGTGCCGGGTCGGTTTCCGGGCAGTAGCGGATGTGCTCATGGATCCAGCGCGAGATCGCGGTCACCTGCTCGTGGCCGGGCCGTCGCCCGTCCACGATCTCCCATGCCCGGGCGCCCAGCCGGTCCGCTTCGCAGAAGCGGCTGGGCAGGAGATAGACCAGGACCTCGTCGGGCAGTTGTTCCACCGGCACGAACGGGGCGTCGGTGACGTCGATGTCCTCCGGGCGGATCCGGACATCCGCGCTGACGTGCACCGCGAAGGGGCCGGCGGGCGCCATCAGCCGCTGGCACAGGTTGCCGTGACGGTCGGTGTATTCGGCGACGTGGATGTCGGGGGTGACCCGGTAGCGGTCGCTGGCCACCCATTGGTGGGCGTCGCTGTGCGGCCGCAGAAGCAGCAGCATCGGGCTGGCCACCTGCAGGTTCATCTCGAGTTCGGTGGTGACCCTCAGCCACATGATGATTCCGGCCCCTTGCCCGCGGTTGTGGTGACAGTTCGCCGCAGTGTAACCCGGGTGGCGACCTCCCGGTGGAGGGGCCCGGTAGAGGGACACACGACGCTGTGGCATGATCCCGCGTCGACGGCATGCCCTTTCGGGCTGTCGACAGGGGGAACAGGGGGAGAGGCGATGCGGGCAGTGCTGCCCACGGAAGCGGATGACGCCGAGCGTTGCGGGTGCGCCGCGCGGCGGTTCCCTGCGGAGTGGGAACCGCGGGCCGGAACGCTGCTGGCCTGGCCGTCGGCCGAGCAGGCCTGGCGCGGGCAGTACGCCGGCGTGCTGGCGGCCTTTCGCGCGCTGGTCGCCGAGTTGCGCCAGGTGGAACCCGTCTGCGTGCTGGTATCGCCCGAGGAACGCGAAGATGCGGCTGCGCTGCTGGGGGGCGAGGACGGGATCTCGCTGCGGCTGGAGCCGCTGCCGGTCAACGATATCTGGATGCGCGATGCCGGTCCCCTGTGGGTCCGCGAGGGTTCACGGATGTTGCTGGTCGACGGTGGCTTCAACGGCTGGGGCAACAAGCACCCCTGCGAACTGGATGCGCTGGTCCCGCTGCTGCTGGCGCGTCGCTGGGGGCAGCGGCGCGAGCGTCTGCCGCTGACGCTGGAGGGCGGGGCCCTGGAATCCAGCGGGGCCGGAGATCTGCTGACCACCGAATCGGTGCTGGGCGCGCCCGCGCGTGACAATCCCGACATGCCGGAGATGGAACGGGCCCTGCGCACGACCCTGGGCGTGCGGCGTGTGCACTGGCTGCCGCGTGGCCTGAGCGGGGATGATACCGACGGTCATATCGACAACCTGGCCCGTTTCGTGGCCCCGGATCGCATCGTGTCGATGCGTTCGGCGGACGGGGCGCATCCGGACGCGGCGATGCTGGAGGACATGCATCGGCGTCTGAGCGCGCTGGACCTGGTGACCGGCCCGCCCGAGGTCGTGAGTCTGCCGGCCCCCGTGCTGCAGGGTCCCGATGATGAATGGCTGCCGGCGAGTTACGCCAATTTCTACATCGCCCCCGGGCGCGTGATCGTGCCGCAGTTCGGCGTGCCCGAGGATGCGGTCGCGCTGGGAGTGCTGGCCGACTGCCTGCCGGGCCACCGGCCGGTGGGGCTGGATGCCCGCGCGCTGGTGCATCTGGGCGGTGCCTTTCATTGTCTGGCCCAGCCGCTGGGCGTGTTTCCGGATGGGGCGCGAGATGTACACGGATCATAAAGTCTATCTGTTGCAGAAGATGGTCGGGCCCCTGATGATCGGGGTGTGGGTCGGCGCCCTGTCTGCGGTCTTTTTTTATGAGGCCGACATCTTCTGGCCGGACACCGGTGTGGTGTTCGGGATGGCGCTGGTCATTTCCTTCTTTGGCCTGCTCTGGAACCGTGCCTCGCGCCTGCACCCGTTGTATCGGCGGGGCAATGCGGCGATCGGCGCGGTGCGTCTCGGGATCATCCTCGGTTTTGCCTGGTGCCTGTGGGTGCTGGTGCATCACGCCGACCCGACCATCGAGGGGTTCTGGTTCGTGCTCTACGCCCTGATGGCGTTCGCCGCGATCAAAGTCTTCGGCCAGGTGGCCGGGCAGCTGTTCGGCCCGCGCCTGCAGGTGGACGTGTTCGAGCGTGGCAATCTCGCCGCCGGAGTCTTTCTCGGTGCGTTCGTGCTGGCGACCGGGATGATCTTCGGCGGTGCGAGCTGGGGCGATCTGGAGGCCGGCGGGCTGGAGTACGGCTGGATTTTCGAGGTCCTGCCGGGCTACGAGGACGGCTGGTGGATCACCCCGTGGTTCTTCGGCATGGGCTGGCTGATCCTGGTCGTCACCCTGGGGCTGTGGATCCGGCGGGAGAAGACCGATTTCTACCGCCGCGTGGTGCGTGACCGCAACATGGAGGATGCGAAGGCGGCCGCCTATTTCATGATCGCCTGCGCCATCACCCTGACCTACGCGGTGCACGGCGACTATCGCGGATTCGGTGATGCGCTGATCGGCTTCAGCGTGATCGCGCTGCCGGTGCTGGGCCACGAGGTCATGCGCCCGCCCGCGCCGCTCCATACCGGTAATCAGGCCGGTGATCAAACCGGAGACGAGGGCGTGCCGGCGGTCCGGTCGCGCGATCGTGAGGGCGTGGTCTACATCCTGCTGGCGCTGGGCGGGGTCGTGCTGGCACCGCTGGTCTCGACCCTGCTGGGACTGCGCGGGTGAGGACCGAGCCCTGGCCGCTGGAGCCGCCGCAGGCGAGCCGCCTGCTGGATCGGCTGTCGCTGCAGCTGGGCAAGTGGGACATGCACCAGGCCGGCGAACCCACGGTGCTGCCGGATTTTCTGGTGCTGGGCGCCGAAGAGCACCGGGCGCTGGTGCGGCGCGCGCAGACCGCCTGGGCGGCACAGTGCGAGATGGAGGAGGCGGTGCGCGCGCAGCCGGCCTGTCTCGAGGCGGTGGGCGTGCCGGCCGAACTGTGCGAGGTCGTGGTCACGGCGCCCGCGCCCGGACCGCGGCTGACGCGCTGCGACTTCCACTGGAGCACCGACGAATGCTGGCGGATCAGCGAGTTCAACCAGGACGTGCCCGGCGGGCTGGCCGAGACCGCGGAGCTGGACGCCACCGTTGCCGCGGCCACGGGCGTGCGCGGGATGCAGCCGGCCGGGGATCTGGCCGCCGCGATCACTGCCGCGCTGGCGCCGTGGCCGCGCATCGGTCTGGTCCACGCAACCGCCTGGTCGGTGGATCTGCAGCAGGTTGCCGCGGTGGCGCGGTGGCTGGAGGCGGCCGGGCATGCGACGGTCATCGGCTCGCCGGCCAACCTGCAGTGGCGGGGTGGCCGTCCGCACCTGTTCGATCGGCCGGTGGATGCGCTGTTCCGGCATTACCCCGCGGAATGGATTCCCGGGCTGCCCGACCCGCAGGCGTGGC
This sequence comes from Thioalkalivibrio sp. ALE20, assembly GCF_000381405.1. NCBI lineage: Bacteria > Pseudomonadati > Pseudomonadota > Gammaproteobacteria > Chromatiales > Ectothiorhodospiraceae > Thioalkalivibrio > Thioalkalivibrio sp. ALE20. Next base: position 93,487 of record NZ_KB906477.1, on the reverse strand, counting down.
TGCGGGTTGCGCAGGAGGTGCCCTGCATGAACCCGCTGACCGCCGTGGTGGCGGAGAGCAAGCGCTTTCACGCGGCTCCGGCCGAACATGCGCTGGGCCTGTCCGAGGCCACGCAGGCCACGCTGGCGCGTGACTTCACCCGTTCGTGCTATCCCCGGGCGGAGGGGCGTGACGCCTGGCTGGCCGAGCGCGAGGAATGGGTGCTGAAACGCAGCTACGGACGCATGGGCGAGGGCATCCGGATCGGCGCCGCGCTGTCGGCGCAGGCCTGGGAAGAGGCCCTGGATACCGCGCTGCAGGACCCGCAGGGCTTCGTCCTGCAGGAATTCTTCGAACCCGCACCGCTGTGGTTTTCCCATGGCATGGGCTACCCGGTGGTGGGGGTCTTTCTCGTGGACGGCGAATTCGCCGGGTATCACACCCGGGTCAGCCGCCACCCCGTCATCCGGCACGATGCGAATTATGTCCCAACGATGGTTGAAACTGCTTGAGCGCCTCGGATCCCCGCTGGGGGCCGGCACCGAAGACCCCGATGCCGCACCGCCGGTGGAGGGGCAGACGGTCTCCGAAGACTGGCGTGACTACATGCACCATGAACGGCTGTACCGCCTGTACGGGCCGCATCCGGAGGGGCCGTGGCGGCCGTATCACTGCCCGACGCTGTTTGCCGGGATCGATCGCCTCAAGCTGCAGCCACACGAGCAGCAGCTGCACGAGCGGATTGCCGCCGAGCGTCCCCCGGGCACCTGGGACTGGCTGCGTCCGGATACCCTGACGGTGGTGGACCTGCCGGGCGGTCTGAGCGTGCAGATGGCGGCGACGCTGTTTGCCGAAGGGACCTGTCAGCTGATCGCGACCTTTGATCACTGGCCGCGGGCCAACTCCGAGCCCGCGGGCATGATACGCCGGCTGGACGCGGAACCCACGGCCGCGCCGCCGCACGCGGGGGATCCCCGCATCATGGTCGACTCGCGTGAAGTCGTGAACGCGATGGTGACCATGGCGCCGCGGGTGGCGGCGCGCTGGGCGCGCGGCGTGCCCGCGGACGCGCCGCCGGTGTGGGTCTGCGATGCGCGACGACTGACGCAAGCCGAGCCGGAGGCGGGCGATTACGACAACCGCTATTTCATCGATGACTCCATTCTCCCCGGGCCGGAGCGCCTGCGTTCCGCCGGTATCGCGCGGGTCGTGCACGTGGCCGCGGACGCCGACGCCACGCCCGAGGACGATCTGGCCAACTGGCTGCACGAGCTCTACACCGCCGGCTTCGACACCGCCCGCATGACCCTGGGCGACCCCGAGACCTGGGTGATCCCGATGCTGATCATCCCGGCGCCGGGCGGGTCCATCGCCGGCCGGGTGAACAACCGCTCCGATCGCGGGGGCTTCGGCCAGGCCATCTCCGAGCGGGGCAGCTCGGGTGGCGTCTACTCGGGCGCCGGGGCCGGGGGCTGAGCGGATGCAGGTCGCGGAGTTCATCGAACGCCACTACGGGCATTTCAACGCCCGCGAGCTGCGCGCCGCCGCGCGCGCCTGGCGCGACCACGCCGACGCCGGCGGGCGCATGTTCCTGTCGATGTCGGGAGCGATGTCCACCGCCGGGTTCGGTCGCATCCTCGCGCGCGCGATCCGCGCCGGCCTGATCCACGGGATCGCCTGCACGGGCGCGAATCTCGAGGAGGACGCCTTTCGCCTGATCGGCGCCGACACCTACGAGACCCTGCCGGACTGGCGCACCCTGGGGCCGCAGCGCGAGGCCGAACTGTACGCCCGCGGGGTCAGCCGGGTGACGGACACCGGGATCCCCGAGACGGCGATGCAGCCGATAGAGTCGCTGCTGATCCGGCGCTGGGAGGCAGCGGCGCGATCCGGGCGCCAGGCCTCGCCCGCCGATTTCCTGCAGGACGTACTGCACGATGCGTGGCTGCGCGAACGCTTCATCGAGCCCGAGGCCAGCTGGCTGCTGGCGGCTGCGGAACACGCGGTCCCGATCTGGACCCCCGGCTGGGAAGACTCCTCTACCGGCAATGCGTTTTCCGCCGCGGTCATGCGCGGCGACGTGGCCCGTCATGACTGCGTGGAGCCGGGCACGGCTCAGATGAACCGGCTGGTGCGCTGGTATCTGGAGAACTGCGACCCGGCCCCCGGGATCGGTTATTTCCAGATCGGCGGCGGGATCCCCGGCGACTTCGCGATCTGCGTGGTGCCGCTGATCACCCGCGAGCTGGGACTGGAAGATACCCCGACCTGGGGCTATTTCTGTCAGGTCACCGATGCCGAGACCACCTATGGCGGCTATTCCGGTGCGCCCCCGGACGAGAAGATCACCTGGGGCAAGCTGCGCCCCGGGACCCCGCGCTTCGATATCCACTCCGACGCGACCATCGTCGCGCCACTGATCCTGGCCTACATGCTGGAGGACTGACCTTACTGTCGGAGGAATATGCCCTGGTGTGGTTCGGCGAAGAGCCCGAAGGCGACGCGGCCGGCGCCGAATAGCGAACGGGACGGCGTCCAGCATGCGCCGCTCGCGGGAATGCGTTCAGGTGGTCGTGCGCGGGGTCGTGCCGGAGTCCGGGCCCGGTAGCGGGTCGGGCGGGGGAACGACGCGGTTGCGGCCCGCGGCCTTGCCGGCGTAGAGCTGACGGTCGGCGCGGGCGACGAGAGATTCGCGGTCGTCTTCCGGGGTGAATTCGGCTACGCCCAGGGTGGCGGTGATGCCGAGGCCCGCCACGGGCTCCTCGGCCAAGGCCCGCCGGCAGCGCTCGGCCAGCGCCGTGGCCTCCCGCAGGTCGATGCCGGGGGCGACCACCAGGAGTTCCTCGCCGCCCCAGCGGGCGGTCAGGTCGCTGTCGCGCACGCGCGCCTGCAGCCGGGCGGTGACCTCGCGCCGCACCCGATCGCCATGGGCATGGCCGTGGGTGTCGTTCACGTCCTTGAAATGGTCGAGATCGGCGATGATCACGCTCATTGGCTGCCCGTAGCGGCGCGCATAGGCAATCTCGCGTTCCAGCCCGGCCTCGGCGGCGCGGCGGTTGGCCAGCCCGGTGAGCGGATCGGTGGTCGCCCAGTCGTGCAGGATCTCGGCGCGCAGCAGGGCGCGCTGCAGCTGGTCGCGCATCCCGGCGACCCCGGCCAGCAGGGCCAGCAGCAGCCCGAGGAACACATGTACGCGCACCAGGTACATCAGGGTCTCGGCCGCGGGCGGGGTGGCTGCCATGTATTCCCGCAGGATCCCGGTGACCGTCAGCAGGATCGAGAGCCCGAGGATGGCGAGCCCGGCGATCACGCCGCGGCGCCGGTCGAGCATCACGAAGGCGCCGGCGACCAGCAGTCCCACCGCCCAGAAGTGGCCGCCGATCAGCACCATCAGTTGCTGCTCGATCCCGGCGGCGAAGTGCATGTGCCAGGCCAGCCGCCCGAGGATCAGCGCGGAGGCGACCAGTACCATCAGCCCTTCGATGTGTTCCAGCGTCAGCCATTGCCGCCACAGCACCACCAGCAGCCCGGCGAGGACAGCCGCGAACGGCGGATAGACCCGGGTCAGGAAGGGATCGTCGGGACCGCGGAACCACCAGCTGAGCAGGGTGATCGCGATCCCGCCGACAAGCACCAGGGCATACACCAGGCGCTTGCGGGCCCGGAGTTCGCGGATCTCGGTGCTGGATTCGTCCGGTTGTTCGGTCATCGGGGTTCGGTCGCGTGCGGGCACGGGGTCCGTTGCCGGGGTCCCGGCCGACAGGTGGCGGCCGCCCCGTTTATAGTGATGGGTCATAGTGACATTTCGAACGCGGGCGGGCCATGGCGAGAGGTGACCCATGATGGCGGGATACGGACGGTGGATCGCGGCCGGGGGCATCGTGCTCCTGGCGGTGGCCTGGATCGCCTCGGGTGTGCTGACCCGCGAGCCGCCCGCAGAGCCGCAGCCCCGTGCGGCGCAGCCGATGGCGGTGGCGGTGGAAACCCGGGCGGCCGAACCGGTGGAGCGGATCCTGGTCCTGCAGGGACAGGTGGAACCCGACCAGCGGGTGCGGGTACGCGCCGAGACCGCCGGGCAGGTGGCCGAATGGGCGGTGACACGGGGGGCCGAGGTGGCAGCGGAGGACCTGCTGGCCCGTCTGCGCATCGACGACCGCGAGGCACAGCGTCGCCAGGCCATTGCGCGCGAACGCGGCGCCGAGAGCGACTTCGAGGCGACCCGTCGTCTGCATCAGCAGGGGCACGCCTCGCGCACCGCGCTGGATGCGCGCGAGGCCGAGCTGGAGGCGGCGCGTGCCGCGCGTGAGGCGGCCGAGCTGGATCTGCGCAACACGCGCATCCGCGCGCCGCTGGCAGGTATCGTGCATCAGCGGCTGGCGGAACCGGGGGATTTCGTCGGCCGTGGTGACCCGGTGGCCGAGATCATCGACAACGACCCTTTGCTGGCGGTGGTGCAGGTGCCGCAGCACCAGATCGGGCGGGTCGAACGCGGGCAGACGGCGCGCATCCGCTTCCTCGACGGGCGCACCGCGGAGGGCGAGGTGCGCTTCGTCGCGCGCGTGGCCGAGCCGGGCACCCGCACCTTCCGTCTCGAGGTCGAGGTCCCCAATCCCGATGGTGCGCTGCCGTCGGGCCTCAGCGCCGGTGTGGAGATCCCCACCGACATCGTCCGGGCCCATCGCGTGTCGCCGGCGGTCATGTCCCTGGGCGATGACGGTCGCGTCGGGGTGAAGACCGTGGACGACGCCGATCGGGTGGTCTTCCACCCGGTGGAAGTCGTGCGTACTGCGGCCGAGGGCGTGTGGGTGACCGGTCTGCCGGACGAGGTCCGGGTCATCACTGTGGGGCAGGGCTTCGTAACCGAGGGCGAGCGGGTGCGTCCGCAGGCGGCCGGGGAGACCGAGCGGTGAATGCGCTGATCGCCTGGGCGGTGACGCATGCCCGGACGGTCCTGCTGTTCCTGCTGCTGATCCTGGTCACCGGGTCCATGGCCTGGGTGGTGGCGCCGAAGGAGGCCGCTCCCGAGATCGACATCCCGATCTTCTTCGTTTCCGTGCCCTACCCGGGGATCTCGCCGGAGGATGCCGAACGCCTGATGGTGCAGCCGCTGGAGCGGGAGCTGCAGGGGCTGCCGGGGGTGGACGAGATGCAGTCCTGGGCCGGCGAGGGTTTCGCTCTGCTGCGAATCGATTTCGAACCCGGCTGGGACAACCGCCAGGCTCTGTCGGATCTGCGCGAGGAGGTCGATCTGGTTCGTCCGGAGCTGCCGGACGGGGCCGAGGAGCCGTCGGTGTCCGAGGTGGACCTGTCGCTGTTTCCGGTGGTGACGGTGAATCTCTCGGGGCCGCTGGAGGAGCGCACGCTGGTGCGCCTGGCACGCGAGCTGCGCGACCGCGTGGAGGCGCTGCCGGGCGTGCTGGAGGCCGACATCGGCGGCGACCGCGAGGAGCAGATGGAGGTGCTGGTCGATCCGCTGGTGCTGGAGACCTACGAGCTGTCCTTCGGCGATCTGAGTCGCGCGATCGAACGCAATAACCGGCTGGTGGCCGCCGGCGCGGTGGACACCGGGGTGGGACGCATCCCGTTGCGGGTGCCGGGCACCATCGACGACATCGATGACGTGCTGGACACCGCGGTACGGGTGGAGAACGACACCGTGGTGCGCGTGCGCGACGTGGCCGAGGTGCGCCGCAGTTATCGCGATCCGGAGGGCTTCACCCGCATCGACGGGCAGCCGTCGGTGTCGCTGGAGATCCGCAAGCAGACGGACGCCAATATCCTCGAAGTGGTGTCGGTCGCGCGCGCGACCATCGAGGCCTCGCGCGCCGAATGGCCCGACTCGCTGGAAGTGACGTATACCCAGGATCAGGCGAAGGATGTCGCCGATCTGCTGGGTGACCTGGAGAACAACGTGATCACCGCGGTGCTGATCGTGGCCCTGGTGATCCTGGTGATGATGGGCGGGCGCGCCGCGCTGCTGGTGGGGCTGGCGATCCCCGGCGCGTTCCTCGGCGGGATTCTGGCCATTCACCTGCTGGGCTTCACGCTCAACATCGTCGTGCTGTTCGCGCTGATCCTGGTGGTGGGGATGCTGGTGGACGGCGCGGTGGTGGTCGTGGAACTGGCGGACCGCTATATCGCGGAGGGGCGCGGGCGGGTCGAGGCCTTCCGCGCCGCGGCCCAGCGCATGGCCTGGCCGATCACGGCCGCCATCGCGACCACCCTGGCGGTGTTCGCACCCATGCTGTTCTGGCCGGGGATGGTGGGCGAGTTCATCGTCTATCTGCCGGCCACGGTGATCGTGACCCTGATCGCGTCGCTGGCGATGGCGCTGGTGTTCATCCCGGTGCTGGGTTCGGTGATCGGCCCGTCGCGCCCGATCAACGCGGAACAGACGCGTTTCGTGCGCGCGGCGGAGGAGGGTCGCTTCGCCGAACTGCACGGCATCACCGCCCGCTACATTCGCATGCTGCGGCCGCTGGTGGACCGGCCGGGGCTGACCCTGGCGGCCACGGTCGGGTTGCTGGTCCTCGCGTACGCCGCCTATGCGAGTTTCGGTCGCGGGGTGGAGTTCTTCCCGTCGATCGAGCCCGAGAACGTGCAGGTCCAGGTGCAGGCGCGCGGCGATCTCTCGGTGCGCGAGGCAGACGCGCTGGTGCGCCAGGTGGAGGGCCGCCTGATGGCGTCGCCCGAGGTGAAACACGCCTATGCCCGCACCCTCGGGACCCAGCTCGCGCGCCTGCAGGGCGATTATCCGGAGGACGTGGTCGGGGTGATCCAGCTGGAGCTGACCCACTGGCGCACCCGCCCGCCGGCGGAGGCGGTCATCGCCGAATTGCGCGAGCGCACCGCGGATCTGCCCGGACTGCGGCTGCAGTTCCGGGCGCAGGAACACGGCCCGGGCGAGGGCCGGCCGATCCGCATCGTCGCCTCCGGCGAGCAGCCCGGGCGCATCCCGCCGGTGATCCGCGAGATCCGCGCGCAGATGGACGAACTGGGGGGCTTCGAGGACATCGGCGACGACTTGCCGCTGCCCGGGGTGGAGCTGGAGGTGCGCTTCGACCGCGAGCAGGCGGCGCGTTTCGGCGTCGACGTGCCGATGCTGGGCGACGGCGTGCAGCTGCTGACCGACGGCATCCTGCTGGGGAGCTGGCGCCCCGATTTCACCGACGAGGAGGTGGACATCCGCCTGCGGCTGCCGGCCGAGCAGCGCCACCTGCAGCAGCTGGCCAATCTCAACCTGCCGGCGCCGGGCGGGCTGGTGCCGCTGGCGAATTTCGCCGAGCTGGTGCCGGTCCCGGCCACCGGGCTGATCAAGCGCCTCGACGGCCAGCGCGCCTACACTATCGAGGCGGATGCCGCGCCCGGTTACCTGGTGGACGAACGGGTGCGCGCGCTGCAGGCACGGCTGGACACCCTCGAGCTGGATGACGCGGTGGAAATCCGGTTCCGCGGCGAGGCCGAGGAGCAGGAGGAGGCCGCGCGCTTCCTGCTGGGGGCCTTCGCGATGTCGCTGTTCCTGATGCTGGCGATGATGGTCACCCAGTTCAACCGGTTCTCCCAGGCGCTGCTGGTGATGTCGGCGATCGTGTTCTCCACCGCGGGAGTTCTGCTGGCGCTGCTGGCGCGGGGTGAGCCGTTCGGCATCGTGATGAGCGGGATCGGCGTGCTGGCGCTGGCGGGGATCGTGGTCAACAACAACATCGTGCTGATCGACAACTACAACGAACAGCGCGGTCGCGGCCTGACGGCGCACGAGGCGGCCCTGCGGGCGGCGGCGCAGCGCATGCGGCCGGTACTTTTGACCGCGATCACCACCATCCTCGGCCTGCTGCCGATGGTGCTGGCCTGGACCGTGGATTTCGCCGGCCGGGATTTCTACATCGGTGCACCGGTGACGGGCTTCTGGATCCAGCTGGCAACGGCGATCGCCGGCGGGCTGCTGTTCGCGACCCCGCTGACCCTGCTGTTCACCCCGGCGATGCTGGTGCTGCTGGATCGCATGCGCGGGCGCTATGAGTCATTGCGCGTATCCATGCGTCCGGGGAACTCCAGCGAGCCGTAGCGCCAGGCCTGCAGGCCCTCGGGCCACGGATGGCGCGGCAAGCCGGCCTTGCGCAGCAGGGCGTCGACGAAGGCCTCCGCATCGGGCAGGGATTCCCAGACCGCCGGGAGGAAGGTGGCGCGCCGCGGCCCCGCCTGCAGGATCAGCCCGTCCTCGCGCGGGCGCAGCCGGTCCAGCAGGGTGTGGCGACTGGTGGCCTCCAGTGGCTCGGACGGCCCCAGCAGGGTCACCGAGTACTCCAGTCCTGCCAGTTCGGGCGCGGTTAGTGGCGGGAAGCGCGGGTCGCGGGTGGCCGCGGCGACTGCGTTGTGCAGCACGTCTTCCGCCAGCGGACGGCGCGCCTCCAGCGAGCCGATGCAGCCACGCAGTTCGCCCCCGCACTTGAGGGTCACGAAGCTGGCCCCGGGGGCATTCAGGGGCGCGGGTTCCGCCTTCGCGAGGAGCTCGGGCGCGGGGCCGTCACCGGCGGCGTGGCGGATGGCGTCGCGGGCCAGTCCGGTCAGCCGTTCACGCGCCGGAGTATCGGGTTCGAACGGGACCGTCATTGCAGGGCCCAGGCGCCGTAACCCACCACCTGGTCGCGCGGGCCGGCGGTATCCGCCGAGGTGCGCCGGTCGAGGGTGGTAATGCCCAGTCCGCGGCGTCGCGCGGCCCGCAGCAGTCCGGCCAGCGGGCGGCAGCCGCAGGCGTCTTCCGGCCCCAGCGCGGTGTCATCCATGCGCTCGATGACCTGCTGGGTCGCCGCATCCAGGCGCTGCGCGGTGGCCTCGTCGTGGAAATGCGACAGGTCCGAGCTCACCACCACCAGGGTCTCCGGGTCGTCCCACAGCCGGTCGAGCACCGCCTCGACCTGGTCCGGGGACGCATCGCCGACGACCAGCGGGACCAGGCGGAAGTCCTCGAGGGCCACCTGCAGGAACGGCAGCTGGGCCTCCAGGCTGTGCTCCGGGCCGTGGGCGGCGTCCAGGCACTGCACGCCGGGCAGACCGGCGAGGGCATCCACGGCCTCGCGGTCCACGGGGATGTCGCCCAGCGGGCTGCGGTAGTACGCGCTGTCGGTGGTGGCGATTCCGCGAAAAGGCACGCGGTGCGAGGGCCCGAGCAGGACCACCCGCCGGATGCGGCCGGCCAGCGGACGCACCCGGGCGTAGGCTGCCGCCGCGACCGGCCCGGAGAACGGGAAACCGGCATGCGGGGCGACGATCGCCCGGGGCGCCGGGGCATCTGCCTCCGGCGACGCCACCTCGGCGAGAAAGCCCTCCACCATCTGCCGCAGGGTGGCGGCATCGGCGGGGTAGAAGCGCCCGGCGACGGCGGGTTCGCGGATGGCGGCGGTGGCGGACATGTCGGGCTCCACAATATCGGGACTCATGGCTTGAATTGTGGGACCTCGGGGGCCACATTCAAGAGTATGAGCCGTACGACCGACACTCCGCAGCACGACGCCTTCACGGTGTCCACGCGCTACTGGCACGCCCTCGACGACGGCCGTGTGCAGTGCGACCTGTGTCCGCGTTTCTGCAAGCTGAAGGAAGGGCAGCGCGGCGCCTGTTTCGTGCGTGCCCGGCTGGACGACGAGGTCGTGCTGACCAGCTACGGCCGCTCTTCCGGTTATTGCGTGGATCCGATCGAGAAGAAGCCGTTGAACCATTTCCTGCCGGGGACACCGGTGCTGTCGTTCGGGACCGCCGGCTGCAACCTGGCCTGCAAGTTCTGCCAGAACTGGGACATCAGCAAGTCGCGCGAGGTCGATACCCTCGCCGACCGGGCGGATCCGGAGACCATCGCGCGGGCGGCCGAGGAGCTGGAATGCCGCTCGGTGGCGTTCACCTACAACGACCCGGTCATCTTCCACGAATACGCGATCGACGTGGCGGCGGCCTGCCGTGCGCGCGGGATCCGCACGGTGGCGGTCACCGCGGGCTACATCACCGAGGCCGCGCGCGGCGAGTTCTTCTCCGCGATGGATGCGGCCAACGTGGATCTCAAGGCGTTTACCGAGCGCTTCTACCACCGCCTGACCGGGGCGCATCTGCAGCCGGTGCTGGATACCCTGGAGTGGCTGGTGCACGAGACCGATGTGTGGACCGAGATCACCACCCTGCTGATCCCCGGAGAGAACGACAGCGATCCCGAGATCGTGGCGATGGCCGACTGGGTGTATCAGCACCTGGGTCCGGACGTGCCCATGCACTTCACCGCGTTCCACCCCGACTTCCGCATGACCGACTACCCGCGCACGCCGCCGGAGACCCTGCAACGGGCGCGCAACATCGCTCGCGAGCGGGGGCTGCATCACGTGTATACGGGGAACGTGCACGACCGCGAGGGCCAGAGCACCTGGTGTCCGTCCTGTGGCCGGCGGTTGATCGGTCGCGACTGGTACCGGCTGTCGGACTGGAACCTCACCGCCGATGGCTGCTGCAATGCCTGCGGGGCGGCCGTTGCCGGGGTGTTCGAGGCGCGGCCGGGGGACTGGGGGCCGCGTCGCCAGCCGGTGCATCTGGCGGATTTTGCCCGCTGACCGGCGCCGGCCTGCGCCCCGGCGAGTCCCTCGGCGATTCCCTCAGCGCGGGACGCCGGCGGCGGCCACCCCGCCCTCGCAGTCTTCCAGCAGCTGCGGCAGTTCCTCCGCCGGGACCGGCGGGCTGCACAGAAAACCCTGCCAGGCGTCGCAGTAGCGGGTCTTGAGGAAGCTGCGCTGGTCTTCGGTCTCGACCCCTTCCGCCTGCACTTCCAGCCCCAGGTTGTGGGCCATGTTGATGATGGTCACGGTCAGTTCGGCATCGTTGGGGTCGTGCGGCAGATCCTGGACGAAGGCCCGGTCGATCTTGAGCCAGTCGATGTTGAAGCGCTTGAGGTAGGCCAGCGAGGAATACCCGGTGCCGAAGTCGTCGATGGCCAGCGCCACGCCCAGGCCCTTGAGCTGCAGCAGGACCTCGCGCGAGCCCTCGGCCTGGATCAGGGTGGTTTCGGTCATCTCCAGCACCAGACGCCCGGGGTCCATCCCGGTGGAATCCAGCACCTCGCGCACGCGCGCGACCAGTGCCGGGTCGTTCATCTGGTGGGCCGAGAGGTTCACCGCCAGCGACAGCTCCGGCAGGCCCTGCCGGTCCCATTCCACCACCTGGCGGCAGGCCTCGCGCAGGACGAACTCGCCCAGCGGGCTGATCAGGCCGGTTTCCTCGGCCACCGGGATGAAGCGCCCGGGCGAGATCAGCCCCTTGTCCGGGTCGCGCCAGCGTACCAGCGCCTCGACCCCGGACACGCGGCGTTCGCGCAGGTCGATCTGCGGCTGGTAGAACACCTCGAGATGGCCGTTCTTCAGGGCCTCGCGCAGATGATTTTCGGTCTCCAGGCGCTCGCTGGCGGCGGCGGTGAGGTCCTCGCTGTAGAAGCTGTAGGTGTTGCGGCCCTGGGCCTTGGCGCGGTACATGGCCGCGTCCGCCTGGGTGATCAGGGCCTCGGGCGACCCGCCGTTATCGGGGAACAGGGTGATCCCCAGCGAGCCTCCGACCTGCAGCGAGCGCCACCCGCCCACCGCGAAGGGCTCGGCGATCACCGCCAGGATCTCCCGGGCCCGCTCCTCGAGGGCCTCCAGCGATTCGACATCGTCCAGCAGGACGATGAACTCGTCGCCGCCCAGGCGGGCGATGGTGTTGGCCCGTACCCGATCCTTGAGCCGGTCGGCGAGGATCTTCAGGAGTTCGTCGCCGACCTGGTGGCCGAGGCTGTCGTTGATGGTCTTGAAACGGTCGAGGTCCAGGAACAGGATCGCGACCCGCCCGCCATCTTCGGCACTGGTGTTGATCGCCGAACGCATGCGCTGGGTCAGCAGCACCCGGTTGGGCAGGTCGGTCAGCGGGTCGTGGCTGGCGCGATGCGCCAGCTCCGCCTCGTGCCGGCGCAGGCGGGTCTCGGCCTCGCGGCGCTGCTGCACCTCGCGCCCGAGGTCGCGGTTGATCCGGTGGTAGCGCATGGTCGCCGCGGCCATCAGCGCCAGCAGCCCCAGCAGCAAGGCGATGGTGACCGCCGGGTTCTCGCGCCAGTAGAGCAGCGGGTCCAGGGCCGGGTTGCGTTCGTAGGGCGGGGCGCCCAGACGTTCCAGCAGGTCATGCGCCGGGGCGTAGGACAGGGGCGCGGCCCAGCCGAGATATTCGCCGGCCCCGCTTGCCGGGTGACCCTCCGGCATCTCCAGCAGGGCCACGGTTACCGCGTTGGCCAGGGCTTCGTCGGCATGTTCCATGCGCGAGAACGGCCATTCCGGGAACAGGCGGGTGGTGTGCTCGAACGGAAAGCCGGGGGTGTCGCGCGGTTCCAGCACCCGCAGCTCGCCGGGTTCGAACGCCCCGGCCCCGGCCATGCGGTCGAGCACGCCGGTGCGGACCGTGCCGGCGTCCGCGCGGCCGTCGAGCACGGCCTCGACCACGCGGTCATGCGGCATGTCGGTGAAAGTCAGTTCGGCGAGATCCTCGCGCGGATCCACGCCGGCATCCAACAGGGCCTCGTGCCCGGCATGCCAGCCACCCAGCGAGCCCTCCTGTACCGCAAACAGGTGCTGGCCGGCGATGTCCTCCAGCGCGGTGATGTCGTCGCGGTCGGCGCGCGTGAAGATGACGCCGCCGAACAGCCGGACCGGTTCGCCTTCGTGTGACGCGATCAGTGTGGTCAGGCGGCTGATGCCGTGGGCGTATTCCAGCTGGACGTAGTGCCCGGTATTGGTGAGAACGAAATCGATCTCTTCCCCCGCAACCGCGTCTTCCAGCTCGGGGAAGTTCATCGCCCGCATGCGGAAGCGGGCGTCGAAATCCTCGCCAAGGCGTTCGGTCAGGTAGTCCGCGGTCGGTTGCCAGCGGGCCTCCGCTGCGCTTGCCTCGCGCACTGCGAGCACACCGATGTCCACTGTCGTGGCCCCATCCGGAGCGCCGGCGACCGCGCCCGGGAGGGACGGGAGCAGCATCACGGCCAGGACAAGGGTGCGGGGCAGCCATTGCATGCCGGTCAGCCTACTACGAACCGGGCGGTGGATGCTCGTTCGTGCAGACAAGGGTTTGATTCGGGAACCTTTCGTTCCCGCGAGGGGCAGGGAAATGCAGGGAGGGCAGGGAGGAAAGGCCGCCAGAGCCCCGCCCGTGCCATGACCACGGGCGGGCAAGGGGGCGAGTGGCCGGTGTTCACCAGCTCTTGTAGGGCAGGAACTTGCCGTTCCAGGTGATCTTCACCCGGTCACCCTTCGGGTCCTCGACCTTGTCGATGTCCATGGTGAAGTCGATGGCGCTCATGATGCCGTCGCCGAACTTCTCGTGGATCAGCGCCTTCATGGTGTCACCGTACACGTTGATCGCCTCGTAGAAGCGGTAGATCACCGGGTCGGTGGGGATGGTCTTGTCCCAGTGCTTGTGCGGGAACGCCTGCAGGGCCTTCGACACGTCGGGCCCGAGATCGAGAAACGCGGTGAGCCGGTCGGCCGCCTCGGCGTCGAGATGATTCATGCCGTAGCAGGCCGAGGTCACGTAGACCTCGTGCAGGCCGGTGGCCTCGGCGATGCCGGCCCAGGTCGCGGACCGGCCCTCCTTGGCTTCGAGGATGGTGGCGGTCATTTCGGTCTTGCTGAGGGTCATGGATGGCCTCCCGGTTGGTGTCGGATCAGTGTTGCCACCCAATGCTCTGCAGATCCCGTGCCAGCTGGACGCCGTTCACCGGATCCGCTCCGGGACGGCCGTACGGCAGCACGGGTCGGGTGAGGCGGACACTTTGTCCGCTCCCGTTGCGGACAAAGTGTCGACAATGTCCGCAACGGGGTCTCAGGCCAGTCCCAGTTTCTTCAGGCGGTAGCGCAGCTGGCGCGGGGTGAGGCCCAGGTCCATGGCGGCGCGGGTCTTGTTGCCGCCGCTGCGTTCGATCGCGTCCCGCAGCTGGTCGGCCTCGGAGGCGTGCACCCGGCGGTAGGGGCGGACGATGCCGGGACCGGTCGCCCCGTCGGGGTGCGCCTCGTTGCCGTGCGTGCCGGGAAAGGTCGGGGTGTCCGGCGATGGTGCGGCGTCCGGTTGCGGGGAAGCGGCGGGACCGGTGGCGTGCAGCCCCGGGCTGATGCGCGATTCCTCGTGCAGGATCTCGTCGATCAGGGCGGTGCCGATGCGGCCCTCGCTGGAGAGCAGCACCGCGCGTTCCAGCACGTTCTCCAGCTGGCGGATGTTGCCCGGCCAGTCGAAGGTTTCCAGACGCTCCATCACCCCGTCGTCCAGGACCACGTTCCAGCCATGGACGTGGGTGTAACGGTCGAGAAAGTGCCGTGCGAGCAGGCGAATGTCGCTGGCGCGATCGCGCAGCGCGGGCATGTGCAGCGGGATTACGTTCAGGCGGTAGAACAGATCGAGCCGGAATTCCCCGGCATTGACCGCTTTCTGCAGGTCCTTGTGGGTGGCGGCGACCACGCGCACGTCCACCGGGATGTCGCGCGATCCCCCGATCGGCTGCACGACCCGTTCCTGCAACACGCGCAGGATCTTGGACTGCAGCGCCTCCGGCATGTCGCCGATCTCGTCGAGGAACAGGGTGCCGCCGTCGGCCAGGGCGATCTTGCCGGTCTTGGCGCTGGAGGCCCCCGTGAAGGCGCCTTTCTCGTGGCCGAACAGTTCCGATTCCAGCAGGTCGGCCGGGATCGCGGCACAGTTCAGGGAGATGAACGGTCGCGCGTTGCGCTGGCTGATCCGGTGGATCATGCGTGCGATCTTCTCCTTGCCGGTGCCGGAGTCGCCGGTGATCAGCACCGTGGCCTGGGTGTCGGCGATGCGGTGGACCTGCTTGAGGACGCTGCGCAGGGCGGGGCTCTCGCCGAGGATTCCGTATTTCGCCCCCTGGGTGTCGAGGGCGCTCTTGAGGTAGCGGTTTTCCGAGACCAGTTCGGCCGTGCGTTCGGCGATCAGCTGGTTGATGCGCAGGACCTGGCCAATCATGGAGGCGACAACGCGCAGTACGTTGAGATCGTCCTGGAACTGGCGCGAGCGGCGGCGCAGCCGGTGGACCCCGAGTACGCCGATCGGCTGTTCGTCCTGCACGATGGGGACCCCGATATATGCCACGGTCTCCTGCGGCAGGGTCGAGCGGTCGACCGCCCGGGCGAGATATTCCGGCTCGTTGTCGATGTCCTGGATCAGCGCGATCTGTCCGGTCTTCATCACCCGGCCGGTCACGCCCTCGCCCAGCGAGTAGCTGCCGCGCTCGCGTTCGGCGTCGGTCAGGCCGTAGGCATGCCGGATCTTCAGCTGTCCGCTGTCCGGGTCGGGCAGCAGGACCCGGCCGCGGTTGAGGCCCAGCAGCTGGGACATCATGCCGAGGATGCGGTAGATGGCGGCGTCGGGGTCGCGCGAGCGGCCCATCAGCCGGGCGACCTCCAGCAGCAGGGTGATCTCCTGCTCGCGGGTCGCCTGGTCGGTGCGGTCTTCGGTGGCGGTGTCGTTCATGCCCGGTGGGCATGCAGAAACCCTGCCAGCGCCGCGGACCGGGCCGTGGCGGGGCACGGAGCGGATGCGGGCGGCACCTGGCGGCGGACTTTGCACCGCGATGGTGCGGTCGGTTCCGGTACGCGCCCGAAGGGTGCAGTGCATGCCGCGGGCCGTGGACAAAAAAAGGCCCGACCGCGCACGGCCGGGCAGACGGAGGGAGTGAGGGGGCAGCTCAGCTTTCGGCGTGGTAGCTGCTGCGCCGGATCAGGCGCACGCAGATGGCGTCCAGCATGTAACCGATCAGGCCGATCACCAGTACGAAGGCGGCCAGCTTGTCGTACTCGAGCGTGTCGCGGGCATCGTTGATGGCGTAGCCGAGCCCCGAGGTCACGCCCAGGTATTCCGCCGGCACCAGTACGATCCAGGCCACGCCCACCGCCAGGCGGATGCCGGCGAACACGTCCTGGGCGATCGCGGGCATCACGATGTAGCGCAGGGTGTGGTAGGGGTTGGCGCCCAGGTTGTTGCCCACCTTCAGCCACATCGGATCGATGCGCTGCACGCCGTGCGCGGTGGCGTAGGTGATGGGCCAGACCGCGGCGATGGCGATCAGGAAGATGATCGCCGCATCCCAGGTGGCGAAGGCCAGCACCGCGATCGGCATCCACGCCAGCGGCGAGATCATGCGCAGGAACTGGAATGGCACGTGGGTGGTTTCGCGCAGCACGTTGAAGTACCCGATCATCACCCCCAGCGGGACCCCGATCAGGATCGCGTAGAGCAGGCCGAATCCGACCCGGTGCAGGCTGGACTCGATCGGCGACCACACCTGTCCGGAACTCACGATGTCCCAGAAGGCGGTCAGCGTGGGCCCGGGGGCGAAGCTGGCGAAGGCCATGGTGTCGGGGTTGTTGGCGATGGCCCAGCCGCCCCACCACCACAGGGCCAGCAACCCGGCGATGCCGAGCAGCGGGTACTGCAGCCGCCGGCGCAGGTGGTTCAGGGAACGCAGGGAGGCCCACCCCCACTCCCCGGGGGTGGCCGGCATGTCGAATGTGACGTCGCGGTTCATAGCTGTACGATCTCCTCGCGGGCAAACGGCGAATCCATGTCCACGCCGGGTGCGTTGTGCCAGGCGGTGTATTTCTCCATGGCCTTCTCGACGAACTCGTAATTGACCAGATCATCGGCCACTTCCTGCGGATCCAGGCCCTGCAGGAAGGTGGTGTCGCCGCCGACCAGGGTCTCGTTCATCGCGCCCACCAGCATCTTCGTCGCCGAGGGGTAGGGCCACGGGGAGAAGTCGATGCGGCCGTTAGCCCAGTCGGCATGGCGGATCGCGCCGGAGTCGATGTAGGTACTGTCGTCGGCGTAGTTGGTCATCGCACGTTCGACCACCCCGGACGGCATCGGCAGGTAGCCCTTGCCGTCGCGCGACAGCAGGTGGGCGATCTCCTTCTTGTTGTCCTGGATGTGGCCCTGGGCGCGAACCACCGCGTTCATGGTCTTCTGCGTCCATTCGGGCTGGCGATCGGTGAGCGTCTCGTTCATGCACACCACGCAGCAGGGGTGGTTCTTCCAGATGTCGCCGGTGAAGCGCAGCAGGTTGCCGTGGGCCAGCATCTCGCCGGCGGCGTTGAAGGGCTCGGCGACGATGAAGGCGTCGATCGAGCGCGCGGCCAGGGCCGGCGGCATGTCCGGCGGCGGCATCAGCATCAGGTTGACCTCGTCCGGGGCCAGATCGTCCCCCTGATCCTTGATCACCGGCTTCAGGCCGGCGTCACGCAGGGCCATCTGCATGACCACGTTGTGCATGGAGTACCAGTAGGGCACGGCCACGCTCATGCCACCCATGTCGGCGAAGTCGTTGACCTCCACGTGGCGGCCGGTGACCACCGCCGACCCGTTGGTGTGGGCCCAGGACATGATCTTGGCCGGGAAGTCGTTCTGGTAGCGCATCCACAGCGGGATCGGCTTGAGCAGGTGGACCAGGTTGAAGCGGTTGGCCGCGAAGGATTCGATCAGCGGCGACCAGCCGCGGATCAGCTGCGGTTCGGCCACCTCCAGGCCTTCGTCCTCGAAATAGCCCTCGGAATGCGCGACCAGCAGGGCCGCGGCATCGGTGATGGGGATGTAACCGATGCGCACGACGCCGTCGAAGTCGTCCACTTCGGGGTCGACGCCACCCAGCTCGGGCTGCTGGGCGAGCAGCGAACCCGGGGCGGTCAGGCCGGCGCCGGCGACCAGCGAGCCGGCCGCCGCCGAGCGCAGGAAGGTGCGGCGGGACAGGCTGCCGCCAAGGATGCGGTCGAGTTCCGCGTCGATGTGGTGGTGGTTGTCACAGTTGCACATGGTGAGGTTCCTCTCGGGTAACGGGCTAGGGACGGTTCAGGCCGCGCGAATCGCGCGACGGGCGGGGGCGGATCCGGACCCGGCGGAATCGTCGGCTTCGGCGGATGACGACGTGTCATCGGTCGGGTCGGGGCGCGAGGCCGGGTGACGCGTCGCGCCAAAGAACTCCATCAGCTCGGCCTTCAGTTCGGTGAATCCGGGGCTGGTGCGGTCGCGCGGATGCGGCAGGTCCACCTTGAGCTGGTGCTGCAGCGTGCCCGGATTGGAACCCATCACGATGACGCGATCGGCCATGGCGACGGCCTCTTCGATGTCATGGGTCACGAACACCACGGTGATGCCGCGATCCCGCGACAGCCGCACGACCTCGTCCTGCAGCTCGGTCTTGGTGAACGCATCCAGGGCGGAAAACGGCTCGTCCAGCAGCAGGAGTTCCGGGTCGGTGGCCAGACTGCGCGCCAGGGCCACGCGCTGCTGCTGGCCACCGGACAGCGACTGCACGTTGACCTCGGCCTTTTCGGCCAGGCCCACCGTCTCCAGCAGGGCGTCGACGCGCTTGTTCATGCCTTCCTGACGGCCCTGGAAGATCAGGCCGAGGGAGGCGTTGCGGCGCACGGTCATCCACGGGTAGAGCGAGGGTTTCTGGAACATCATGTTCCAGCGCGGGCTGGGCTTGATGACCTGGTGGCCGTTGATGCGTACCGCGCCCTCGCTGGGGATCAGCAGGCCCGCGAGCATGTGCAGCAGGGTGGATTTCCCGCAGCCGCTCTGCCCGATCAGGGCGATGGTCTCGCCGGGGCTGACGGTCAGCTCGATGTCCTGGAGCGTCGGGTCCGTCTGTTTCGGATAGTGATGCGTAATGTAGTCGATGGAGATGGCTGCGCCCATGGCGGTGCTCCTCTTCCGGGAACGTTGGTGGGCCGTGGTTCTCACGGCGCGCTCACAGGAACCCTTACAAGAGGCGTGCCAGATGCAGAACGGCGGCGGACCGGGCGCGAAACGGGGGTGGCTCCGGAGGGGGTGAAACGGCTGCAGGACGCGGATCAGCGGGGACCGGGCGGGGGCACGAGCCGGCACGGGCGGTGACGCCGGGTGGCGGTGGCCGACGTTTCGTCGTGGTGCAACGGATTTTTGTGTCGACAATGTTGGTGCAAAGCGCGGACAAACTGTCCGCTTTGTCCGCCTGCGGGTCGGGGTGATCTCCCCGGATGGACTGCCGATCGGCCGGGAATCGCGGCATGGCGCCATCGGGGGCAACATGGCACGGCTTCTGCAACGGGACTGGCGACCCGGCCACAAAGGTTCGGGCATTGACCAAACAACCGTCAGGAGACCTGATCATGTCGACCGCAGAAGCCACCACCACGATTTCCATGAATGCCCTGGATCCCATTGACCAGGACGGGCTGAACAAGCTCGCCGACAAGGGCAAGTCCAACCCCGACAGTGTCGTGACCCTCAAGGCGCGCACCGTGTGCGAGGGCAAGTTCCGCAACCTGACCTACGTGCGTGACCTCGATGCCCACGTGATCGACGAGCCGCCGCACCTGCTGGGCGACGACACCGCCCCCAACCCCTCCGAGGCCGCGCTGGCCAGCCTGGGGGCCTGCCTGTCGGTGGGGATGCACGCCAATGCCATCGATCGCGGCATCACCCTCACCAAGCTGGAGCTGTCCCTGGAGGGCGACATCAACGTGACCGCGGTCTGGGGCGTGGGCGATACCGACAAGTCCAAGCGCCTGGGCTTCACCGACATCCGCGTGAAGGTCGACCTCGAGGGCGACGCCAGCGAGGAAGAGCTGCAGGAACTGGTGGCGCACGCCGACTTCTGGTCGCCGGTCGCCAACACCATGCGCAACCCGGTCAACCTGGCCGTGGAAAAGGCCTGAGGCCGAGGAGACCCGTAATGCTCGAGACCCGTGAACAAGCAACGGGGGTGGCGCCGGTCTCCGCACCGGTGTACGCCGAGGACGGGCTGCGGGACCTGGTGGCGGGGCAGCTTGCCCCGCTCACCGTCCGCATCGACCGTGACGGCCATTACCCCGAGGAATTCCTGCATCAGGCGGGTCAGCTGGGTGCCTTCAATGCCCATCTGGCCAGTCAGAACCCCGCGGGGGCCACGGACCTGGTGTCCGCGATCCGCGCCGAGGAGGTGATCTCCGCCGAATGCATGACCACCGGATTCGTTGCCTGGTGCCAGAACGCCTGCGCCTGGTACGTGGAGAACAGCGATTCCTCCACGCTCAAGCGCGAGGTCCTGCCGAAGCTGGCCGGCGGCGAGGCGTTCGGCGCCACCGCGCTGTCCAACCCGATGAAATGGTTCGCCAGCATCGAGGAGCTCAAGCTCTCGGCCGAGCGTGTGGAGGGCGGCTACGTGGTGTCCGGGGCGCTGCCGTGGGTGTCCAATCTGGGCGACGATCACTACTTCGGTGCGATCTTCCGTACCACGGATGACAACCCGCGTCCGCTGATGGCGGTCATCAACTGCGCCGACCCCGGCTTCAGCCTGACCCCGTGCCCCGAGTTCATCGCTCTGGAGGGTTCGCGCACCTTCGGCTGCCATTTCGACCGGGTGTTCGTGCCCGACGAGCACGTGCTGGCCGATCCCCTGCCGGAGTACATCCAGCGTATCCGTCCCGGTTTCGTGCTGCTGCAGATGGGCATGGGCCTGGGCCTGATCGAGGGCTGCATCAACACCATGCACGAGGCCAACGAGACCCTGTCGCACGTGAACGGTTACCTCGATGACCAGGCGGGCGAGCTGGAGGAGGTCCTGGAAGACGCACGCCAGGCGACCTATGCCCTGGCCCGCGATCCCTTCGACACCAGCGACGCGTTCTTTGCCGACGTGCTGCAGATGCGTCTGACCGGTTCGGAACTGGCGCTGCGGGCCTCGCAGTCGGCGCTGCTGCACAGCGGGGCACGCGGTTACCTGTCCAACGCGGCTGCCCAGCGCAAGCTACGCGAATCCTATTTCGTGGCCATCGTTACGCCTGCCATCAAGCACCTGCGCAAGGAGCTGGCGCGTATCCACGCCCACTGACCGGCGCCCGGAGGAGACATCATGCTGGAAACCACCACCAAACTCGATGCCGAAGCGGCCGTGGCCGCCCTGAAGGAGGCCGTGGAGGCGCAGGGACTGCGCGTGGCCGGAGAAATCAACGGCCAGGCCAATGCCGCGATGATCGGGGCCGAGGTCCCGGTCGACCGTATCCTCGAGGTCTTTCATCCACGCTATGCCCTGCGCGTGTGGGAGGCCTGCAAGCCCGCGGGTATCGACATCCCCCTGCGCATCCATGTCTGGAGCGACGGCGAGCAGCTGCATGTAACGGCGCGGCGTCCGTCGGAGGTGTTCGCCCCCTGGGGCAGCGCCGAGCTGGATGCGCTGGGCGCGGAGCTGGACCCGCTGTTCGAGGCGATTGTCGCCCGTCTGCCGGAGGTTGCGTGATGTCTGCTGAAGCCGAAACCCAAAGCGAATATCGACGCTACATCTGCCGCGTGTGCGGCTACATCTACGACGAGGCGAAGGGCGACCCGGACTCGGGTCTGCCACCGGGGACCCGGTTCGAGGATATCCCGGACGACTGGTACTGCCCGGACTGCAACGTCACCAAGGCCGACTTCGACCGCCTGCAGCCGCGTGCCGAGGACCCGGTCGAGGCACAAGCGGCGCAGGCCTGGCGCACCCCGCTGGCGGACGACCCGGATGCGGTGGTGGTCGTCGGCGGCGGCATGGCCGGCTGGGCAATGGCCGAGGAACTGCGCGCCCGCGACCCGGAGCGCAGTATTCGGCTGGTGACCGGGGATCGCGGCGATTATTACACCAAACCGCGGATCTCCACGGCCTGTGCGCGCGGTGTGGACCCGGACGACCTGATGGAGGAATCCGGCGTGGCGCGGGCCGCGCGCCTGGGCGTCGAGCTGCTGCCGCACGTGCGCCTGCTGGACATCGACCGTCAACGCCGGCGCCTGATTACCCCGCGCGGCGGCATTCCCTACGGCGATCTGGTGCTGGCGACCGGCGCGAGCCCGATACGGCTCGACATTCCGGGCGACGGACCCCCGCCGCGGGTGGTGAACACCCTGGATGACTACCGCGTGCTGCGTGCGGAACTGCAACCCGGGGCCCGCGTGGCCATCGTGGGCGCGGGGCTGGTCGGCAGCGAGCTGGCCGATGATCTGGCGGCCGGCGGCTATTCGGTGGATCTGATCGAGATGGCCGAGCGCCCGCTGGCGCGGCTCGCGCCGCCCGAGCTGGGAGATGACCTGGCGGCTGCACTGGCGCAGCGCGGGGTCGCCCTGTACACTGGGACCTCGGTGGCTTGTCTGGAGGCCTTGCCGGCGGCGGGCGAAGGTTCCGTGGCGTCCCGGCTGACACTGGCCGGTGGCGAGACCCTGGAGGCGGACGTCGTGATTACCGCCCTCGGTTTGCAGCCGAACATCGACGTGGCTGCCGGGGCCGGCCTGGACTGCGGGCGCGGCATCCGGGTGGACGCCACGCTGGCGACCTCCGATCCGGCGATCCGCGCCCTCGGGGACTGTGCCGAATACGACGGCGTCCTGCGCCCCTACGTGGGTACGCTGCGGGCCCAGGCGGAAGTGATCGCCGATCGCCTGGCCGGGGGAACGGCGCGCTATGCACCGGACGCCGGCACCGTGCAGGTCAAGACCACCAGCCTGCCGATGCAGGTCTGCCCGCCATCGGCCGCGGATGCCGCCGCGGGTGCGTGGGTGTCCGTGGAGGGCGATGCCGACGGCCGCCGGATGGAGTTCCATGCCGACGGCCGCCTGGCGGGTTTCGCCCTGTCCGGGGCCCTGACCCGCGAGGCCGGGCCGATGGAGGCCCGGCTGGGCGAACCGGTGACGCAGCCGGAGGTTCGCGCGCGGATGGCGTCCTGACGGACGCCTCTGCCCGGGGCCCGGCGGCGCCGCCCGGGGCTTCAGCCTCCGGTCGGCTCCAGCAGCAGGGCGGTCAGTGGCGGCAGGTCCACATGCAGCGTGGCCGGCTGGCCGTGAAACGCCTCGGTCGTGGCCTCGCATTGCAGCGGGCCGCGCGAGGCGCCGCCGTAGAACTCCGAGTCGGTGTTCAGCATGACCCGCCAGGTCCCGGCCCGCGGGCTCGGGATCGGGTAGCCGCTGCGTTCCACCGGCGTCAGGTTGAGGATCACGATGCGTTCGTGGCCCTCCACGTCACGGCGCACGAAGCTGAGCACCGAATTGTCGGCGTCGTCGGCATTCAGCCAGGCGAAGCCATCGGGCTCGAACTCGCGACCGTGCAGCGCGGGCTGTTCGCGATACACCCGGTTGAGGTCCTTCACCAGCTGCTGCAGACCCTGATGCAGCGGATACTGCAGCACGTACCAGTCCAGCTCCCCGGCCTCCGACCACTCGGTTCCCTGGCCGAACTCCTGACCCATGAACAGCAGCTTCTTGCCCGGATACAGCCACTGCCAGGCGTACAGCAGGCGCATGTTGGCGTGCTGTTCCCACTCGTTGCCGGGCATGCGCCCGCGCAGGCTGCGCTTGCCGTGCACGACCTCGTCGTGCGAGAAGGGCAGCACGAAATTCTCCGAATAGGCGTAGATCTGCGCGAACGTGAGCTGACTGTGGTGGTAACGCCGGTAGACCGGGTCCATGCCGAAATACGTCAGGGTGTCGTGCATCCAGCCCATGTTCCACTTCATGGTGAAGCCCAGCCCGCCCATCGACGGCGGGCGGCTCACGCCGGGCCAGGCGGTGGATTCCTCGGCGATCATCACCACGCCGGGGTGGCCGGTCTGCACGGTCTCGTTGACGTCGCGCAGGAACTCGATCGCCTCCAGGTTCTCGTTGCCGCCGTGGATGTTGGGGATCCACTCGTGATCCTCGCGGTTGTAGTCGAGATAGAGCATGGAGGCGACCGCGTCCACCCGCAGGCCGTCGAGGTGGAAGTCCTCGATCCAGCACAGCGCCGATGACAGCAGGAAGTTGCGCACCTCGGGGCGGCCGTAGTTGAAGATCAGCGTGCCCCATTCGCGGTGCTCGCCCAGACGCGGATCCTCGTGCTCGTACAGCGCGGTGCCGTCAAAGCGGGCGAGGGCGAAGTCGTCGCGCGGGAAATGCCCCGGCACCCAGTCGAGGATCACCCCCAGGCCGGCCTGATGGGCGGTGTCGACGAAGCGGCGGAAGTCGTCCGGGTCGCCGAAGCGCGAGGTGGGCGCGAAGAAGCCGGTGGACTGATAGCCCCAGGAGCCGTCGAACGGGTGCTCGGTGACCGGCAGCAGCTCGAGGTGGGTGAAGCCCATGTCGCGGGCATAGGGCACCAGGCGTTCGGCCAGTTCGGCGTAGTTCGGCCAGTCGCCGTCGGGGCTGCGCTGCCAGGAGCCCAGGTGCACCTCGTAGATGCTCATCGGCCGGTGCTTCCAGGCTTCGGGGTCGCGGTTGTCCATCCATTCGCGGTCGTTCCACGCGTAACCGCTCTCCGGGATCACCCGCGAGGCGGTCTCCGGGCGTACCTGGTAGGCGGCCGCGTAGGGGTCGGACTTCAGACGCAGCTCGCCGGTGTCACGGTTGCGGATCTCGTACTTGTACAGGGTTTCCGGACCCAGCCCGGGGATGAACAGCTCCCAGATGCCGCTGGAGCCGTGCACGGTCATCGGATGGCAGCGTCCGTCCCAGTGGTTGAAGTCGCCGACCACGCTGACCCGCTCGGCCGCCGGCGCCCAGACGGCAAAACGCACGCCGTCGATCCCGTCACGGTTTTCGCAGTGCGCGCCGAGCATGCGGTGGGCATGCCAGTGGCGGCCTTCGCCGAACAGGTGGCGGTCGAAATCCGGGATGTTCGGGGCAAAGCTCCACGGGTCGATGACGCTGACGATCTCCTTGTGGCCGGACGGGCGCCAGCGCAGCTCCGGATGCTCCGCCAGCTTGCGCGATGGCCCCTTCCATACGAACAGCCCCGGGGTGTCGGTGGTGTCCATCGGCTCCGGCGGGGCGTCGGGTTCCGGAACCAGCCAGACCTCGTCGGCCTGCGGGAACCAGGCGCGATAGCAGGTGGTCTGGCGATTGAGGGCGTGGGCCCCCAGGACCGCATGCGCGTCGTGCAGACGGGCCTGTGCCAGACGCCGGATTTCATCCGCGACTTCCGTAATGCAATTGTTCCGGTCAGTTGTCATACTCGAGGCATCCGCTTCACGTAGAGTGGGGCCGGTCAACGGAATCCGCGGGGGAACCCGCAACCAGCAGCTTTCTGCAAGGATGGGCCTATGAACCCTCAGCCGCAACGGTTCGTCAGCCGACTGACCCGGGAAACCCTGGCACTGGTGCTTGCCGGAGGTCGCGGGTCGCGACTCAAACAACTGACGCTGTGGCGGGCCAAGCCCGCCGTACCCTTCGGCGGCAAGTTCCGCATCATCGATTTCCCGCTGTCCAACTGCATCAATTCCGGGATCCGCCAGGTGGCGATCCTGACCCAGTACAAGGCGCATTCGCTGATCCAGCACATCCAGCGCGGCTGGAGCTTCCTGCGCGGGGAATTCGGCGAATTCATCGAACTGCTGCCGGCGCAGCAGCGCATCGAGACCTCCTGGTATTCCGGGACTGCCGACGCGGTCTACCAGAACGTCGACATTATCCGGCAGCACGCCCCCAGTTATGTGCTGATCCTCGCCGGCGATCACATCTACAAGATGGACTACGGGCAGATGATCGCCCAGCACGTGGAAAGCGGGGCGGACATGACCGTGGGCTGCCTGGAGGTACTGAAGGAGGAGGCCACCGGGTTCGGCGTGATGGGTGTGGATGCCGAGGGGCGCGTGACCTCGTTCGAGGAGAAACCCGACGATCCGGCGACCATCCCGGGCAGCGAGACCCATTCGCTGGCCTCCATGGGGATCTACGTCTTCAACCGCGATTTCCTCTTCGAGCAGCTCCTCAAGGATGCCGACGACACCTTCTCCAGCCATGATTTTGGCAAGGACATCATCCCCCGCATCATCGAGAAAAACCGCGTGATGGCGTACCCGTTCCGCGACGAGGCCGGCCAGCGCCAGGGTTACTGGCGCGACGTCGGCACCATCGATTCCTACTGGAAGGCCAACCTGGAGCTCATCGGCGTGACCCCCGAACTCAACCTGTACGACAGCGAATGGCCGATCTGGACCTACCAGGAGCAGCTCCCGCCGGCCAAGTTCGTATTCGACGACGACGACCGCCGAGGCATGGCGATCGACTCGATGGTCTCCGGAGGCTGCATCATCTCCGGCAGCCGGGTGCGGCATTCGCTGCTGTTCTCCAGCGTGGAGGTCAGCGCCTGCGGCGAAGTGGAGAACTCGGTGATCCTGCCCGACGTGCAGGTGGGCGAGAACGCCGTGATCCGCAACGCGGTGATCGACAAGGCCTGCCGCATCCCGCCGGGGACCGAGATCGGACTGGACGATGAGGCCGATGCCCGCGATTACTACGTCTCGCCCGGGGGCGTGCGTGTGGTGACCCCGGAGATGCTCGGTCAGGGACGTCACCATGTCCGCTGAGCGCTCCTCGAAGGCCCTCGCCCGTGTTCCGGACAAGCTGGACGTGGTGCTGTGCTGGCACATGCACCAGCCGCAGTACTTCGACGGCGGCCGCCGGGAGTATGCCCTGCCGTGGACCTACCTCCATGCGCTGAAGGACTACACCGACATGGCGGCCCATCTGGAGGCCTGCCCGCGGGCGCGGGCGGTGGTGAACTTCGCCCCCATCCTGCTGGAACAGATCGCCGACTATGCACGGCGCGTGGACCGGGCCCTGAAGAACTGTGTGCCGGTCGGGGATCCGGTGCTGGACATGCTCCACATGGACATCGTGCCGGTGGAGCCGGACCAGCGCCGCGAGATCATCCGCGCCTGTCTGCGGGCCCACGCGCCGCGCATGATCGACCCGTTTCCGCTGTTTGCCCGGCTTGCGGCCATCGGACGCCAGGCGCTGGAGGACGACATTCTGCTGGCGCATCTGGACGGGCGCTTTTTCCAGGAACTGGCCACCTGCTATCACCTGGCCTGGACCGGCGAGACCGTGCGCCGCGCGCGGCCCGAACTGCAGGGCTGGCTGAAGGCCGAAGCCGGCTTCGAGTCCGGGGTGCGTCGGCGTCTGCTGGAGATCCTGCGCGACGAGCTGCACAACGTGATCCCGCGCTACCGCAAACTGGCGGAACAGGGACGGGTGGAGCTGTCGTTCACCCCCTACGCCCACCCCATCATGCCGCTGCTGCAGGACCTGGCTTCGGCCCGCGAGGCCATGCCCGAGGCCGAACTGCCGGAGGCCCCGGCGTATCCCGATGGTGAAGCCCGGGTGCGCTGGCACATCGAACGCGGGCTGGAGGTGTTCGAGAAGCACTTCGGCATGCGTCCGACCGGTTGCTGGCCGTCCGAGGGCAGCCTGAGCGAGGCCACCATTCGCCTGCTGGACGAATACGGCCTGCGATGGACGGCCAGCGGCCAGGGCGTGCTGGGCAACAGCCTGGAAGCCGCCGGCGGCATGCCGGATGCGGAGGACAATGGCAACGGCAACGGCGAGGGCGAGGAAGACGGGCCCCGCGACCTGCAGGGCTGGCTGCACCGTGGCTATCGACTGCGGGACACCGAGATTGCGCTGTATTTCCGCGATGACGGACTGTCCGACGCGATCGGCTTCCGCTACGCCGACTGGCACGCCGATGACGCGGTGGCCGACTTCGTGCACCACATCGGAAACATCGCCGAGGTGGCCCCGGCCGGCAGCGTGGTGTCGGTGATACTCGACGGCGAGAACGCCTGGGAGTACTACCCCGAGAACGGCTTCCATTTCCTCAACGGGCTGTACGAGGCCCTGGCGCAGCACGAGCGGCTCAACCTGTGCACCTTCGACGACGTGTGCGCCCATGCGACGACTGCCGGGGGTGCGGAGCCGGTGGAGCTCCCCGGCGTGGTGGCCGGCTCCTGGGTCTACGGGACCTTTTCCACCTGGATCGGCGACCCCGACAAGAACCGTGGCTGGGATCGGCTGATCGAGGCCCGCGAGGCCGTGGATGCCGCGATTGCGGAGGACCCCTCGTTGGATACACCGGAACTGCGCGAACAGCTCGCCATCTGCGAGGGTTCCGACTGGTGCTGGTGGTTCGGGGCCTACAACCCGGCGGGTTCGGTCAGCGACTTCGAACAGCTCTATCGGCGCCACCTGGCGCGGCTCTACCAGCTGGCCGGACTGACGGTGCCCGAGGCCCTGGACGAGGTGCTGTCGGTGGGCGGCGGCGATCCGGCTGCCGGAGGGACCATGCGGAAAGGGCAGGACTGATTGATGGAAGAAACGCAGCATTCCAATCCGCTGCTGCAGCGTCGGCGTGCCGGCGTGCTGCTGCACCCGACCTCGCTG
This sequence comes from Thioalkalivibrio sp. ALE20, assembly GCF_000381405.1. Lineage (NCBI taxonomy): Bacteria > Pseudomonadati > Pseudomonadota > Gammaproteobacteria > Chromatiales > Ectothiorhodospiraceae > Thioalkalivibrio > Thioalkalivibrio sp. ALE20. The sequence continues at coordinate 65,281 of NZ_KB906477.1, read as the reverse complement.
CCGGGGCCGCATCCGGTGGGCACCCTGGGCGACGACGCGTTTCGCTTCGTCAACTGGGCCGCTTCGGCGGGATTCACCCTGTGGCAGATCCTGCCGCTGCACCCGGTGCAGAGCGATGGTTCTCCCTACGCCAGCATCTCGGCCTTTGCCGGGGATCCGCGAATGATCGATCCGGCGCGGCTGGCGGAGGCGACCGGGATCGTCGATGACGGCCGCCCGGTGGAAGAACTGCTGCAACGGGCCGGTGAGGCGGTGGCACGGGAGGAACATGCGCTGCATTCGGCCTGCCGTGCGTTTCTCGAGGAACAGGGGCCGATCTGGCTGGATGACTTCGCGCTGTTCTGCGTGATCCGGGCGCGTCACGACGATCGCCCCTGGTGGGAATGGGACCCGGAGTTCCGCGATCGCCACCCGGACGCCCTGGCGCGGGTGGCCCGCGAAGAAGCGCAGGCGCTGGAGCAGGTGCGCTTCGTGCAGTTCGTGTTCGCCGATCAGTGGCGTACGCTGCGCCGCCATGCCAACGATTGCGGACTGATGCTGCTGGGGGACATGCCAATCTTCGTTGCCCATGATTCGGCGGACGTGTGGGCGAATCGCGAGCTGTTCGACCTGGATGCGCAGGGACAGCCGCGCACCGTGGCCGGGGTGCCGCCGGATTATTTCTCCGAGACCGGACAGCGCTGGGGCAATCCGCAGTACCGCTGGGACCGCCTCGCCGAGACCGGCTACGCCTGGTGGATCCTTCGCGTGCGGCGGGCGCTGGAGACGGTGGATGCCCTGCGGATCGACCACTTCCGGGGGTTCGAGTCGAGCTGGGCAATCCCGGCCGAGGAGCCGGACGCGACCCGGGGTTACTGGTTCGAGGGGCCCGGTGCCGAATTCTTCGACGCGTTGGCCGACGAACTCGGGTACCTGCCGGTGCTGGCCGAAGATCTGGGGGTGATTACGCCGGAGGTCACTGCGCTGCGCGAGCGCTTCGATTTTCCCGGCATGCGGATCCTGCAGTTCGCGTTCGAGGGCGGCGAGGCCAACCCGTACCTGCCGGCGAATCATGACGAGATGAGCGCCGTGTATACCGGCACCCATGACAACGACACCACCGTGGGCTGGTTCGCGTCACTGGATGAACCCATGCAGCAGCACGTGCTGAATGTCCTGGGGGAACCGGAAGATGCGGCCGACACCATGCCCTGGCCGCTGATCCGCACGGCGTACGCCTCGCCGGCGCGTATCGCGATCCTGCCGATGCAGGACGTGCTCGAGCTGGACAGCGAACACCGGATGAACCGTCCCGGGACGGTGGAGGGTAACTGGGACTGGCGTTTTGACTGGGAGTGGGTGCCCGGGGAACGTGCCGGCGAGATGCGGGCACTGGCCGAGGCGCACGGCCGGCTGCCCGAGGGCGGGCAGGGCTGACGTTCCGGCCGGTCCGAGGGGAGGCCTCGGCGGAAACGAAAAAGGCCCGGTCAGGTGACCGGGCCTTCGGATCCGACGCGGGAAATGCGCGTGATCGGATTTACCGCTGGGGCGCCATGCCGGGCGCGCCACCGCCACCCCCGGGCTGCTGTTGCTGCATCATTTCCTGCTGCAGGGCTTCCATGCGCTCGATGACATCGTCAATGTCGGCGTTTTCCGCGCGCATGGCGCTCATCAGGTCTTCCCGCAGGGATTCCTGGGCGTCCAGGATCTCCGGATCCTCGGCTACGGCCTGCTGGGCTTCCTGCAGGTTGCGCTGCGCCTGCTGAACGTCTTCGGACTGGATCAGCTGCTGGCGTTCTTCCGCGCTCAGGTCGGGATCACGCAGGCCTTCCTCGGCGGATTCCAGGGTGTCCAGATCGGAACGCGGTTCAAAACCGGCGGCTTCCATCTTGTCGAGGACCAGTTGTTCCAGTTCCTCGCCCTTGCGCTCCAGCTCGGGGTTGTTTTCGATGGCCTGCTGCTGGGTCTGCGCGAGGGTCTGCTGGAGTTCCTGCATCTCCATCTGCGGGCCGCCCTGCTGCGGCTGCTGCTGGCCGCCCATGCCCTGGCCCATGCCCTGGGCGTGGGCCATGCCGCTGGCCAGTGCGAGGACTGCGGCGGCGGTCAGGCCGATGATCGACCGGGAATGTTTCTGCATCGTACTGCTCTCCTGAAAGGATGTCTCTTGCCACTCTGAAGGCGAGTGATGAACCACAGCTTAACAGCCTCGAGGGCCGGGTGTCGGCCCGCCAACGGGGCATGATGCCGGCTGTGGCGGTGGTGGAGAGACCGCGCAGGAGGCCCTTGCGTTCCATTGGTGGGCGACTCGCCCGATCAGCGCCGCAGGTAGCGGAACCACGAGGCGATGTTGAGCAGGCTGGCGAGTGACTGGGCGAGATAGGTATACGCGGCGGCACGCAGGATGCGCTCCGCGTGGCGGTAATCCGGCTCGTGCAGGTAGCCGCCCTCGCGCAGCATGGGCATCGCCCGACGGAAACTGGCGTCCAGTTCCGTGGGCAGGGTCACGAAATGGACCAGCGCCGCCATGCCCATCGACAGCACGCCGGCCAGGAAGAACAGGATCCCCGGCGCCGGGTGGCGGGTGATCAGGGTGATGATCGGGATGCCGATCATCAGGATCGCGCCCAGCCGCTGGGCGTGACGGGTGGCGGCCACCAGGGTGCCGCGCAGCTGCAGCGGTCGATAGCCCCGTGCGTGCTGCACTGCGTGGCCGACCTCGTGGGCCGCCACGGTGACCGCGGTCAGCGAATGGCCGTGATAGTTCTCCTGCGACAGCCGCACCGTGCGGTCGCCGGGGTCGTAGTGGTCGCCGTCTTTCGTGGTCTCCACGTCCATATGGGTCAGACCATGGCGGTGCAGCAGCTCGCGCGCCATGGCCGCTCCGCTGTGGCGGTAGCGGTCTTCGGGGCGGTGATATTTCTCCATGGTGCGCCGAACCCACCAGCCCGGCAGCCAGGCGATCAGCAGGAGCAGCGGTATGACCAGGATCAGCAGACGCATGCCATGATCTTCACCGGAGCGGCCCGCCGGTCCAAGAACCCCCGGCAGCCCGCGGGGCGTATACCGGCCGGCCGGTCACTGGTCCGTCATTCGTCGACGTCGTCGTAGTCGCCCTTGTGTTTCGGATTGGGGCGTGCCCGGCGATCCCGCGAGTAATCGGTATCGTCGGTATCCGCTTCGGGCACGCGCCGCGATTCCAGTACCCGAAGGTTGGCGGCCGGCGCCGAGCCGTCCTTGTCCTCGCCGAAGTACAGCGTGGTGTGCGGGAACGGGATCTCGATGCCGGCAGCGTCGAAGTGGCGCTTGACCAGGCGGTTGAACGCGCGGCCCAGGCCGAACTGGGTGCCGGGCGCGGTCTTGATGCGGATGCGGATGTTGACCGAGGAGTCGTCCAGCGCGGTGACTCCGTGCACCTCCATCTCGTCGAGCACGTTGGGGCCCTGTTCCGGGTCCTGCTTGAGCTCCTCGAAGGCCTCGCGCAGGCGGACGATGACCTCGTCGATGTCCTCGCGATAGGCCACCCCGTACTCGCCCACGTGGTAGGCGTATTCGCGCATGTAGTTGGAGACCGCATCCACCGCGGAGAACGGGATCAGGTGGTAGGTGCCGGCGAGGTCGCGCAGCCCGAGCGAGCGGATGGTGAGTTTCTCCACCGTGCCGGTGGTGCCGGTAACGGTGATGACGTCGCCGACGTTGATGGCGTTTTCCAGCTGGATGAACACCCCGGTGATGATGTCCTGCACCAGCTTCTGCGCGCCGAAGCCGATGGCCAGGCCCAGTACGCCAGCGCCGGCCAGCAGGGGGCCGATGTTGATGCCGAGCTCGGCGAGCACGATCATCACGGTGAATACCAGCAGGGCGATCGCCACCGCATTGCGGAAGATGGTGAGCAGGGTCTGCTCGCGCGCGGTGGGCTCGCCGTCGCCGGTCGCGGGGTTGAGCCGGTGCTCGATCCAGCTGGCGAACACCAGCCATACCAGCGCCACCGCCAGCAGGATCAGGGCGACGGAGATCGCCGTGCCGAGGATCAGCGCTCCGGCATCCGAACGCACCCAGTCGAACAGGTTGAACGCGCCCCAGCCGTCGGCGATGACCGCGAGCACGATCAGCAGGATCACCAGACGCATGGTTTTGAGGGCCCGCGGTACATAGGCGTTGAGACGGGCCTGCAGCAGCGGGAACTTCTCGCGGGTCTCGTCGGGGATGGCGATCTCGCGCCCGATGATCTGGGTCAGCAGGGTCGCGATGAAAAAGCCGACGAAGGCCGCGATCAGGGTCTGCAGCGTGGCCGCGGCCATGAACGGCAGCGCGTCGTCCGGGCGGACGATGCTGACGACGGTCAGGGCGAGGAAATAAAGCAGCGCCAGCAGGTGCCAGGACCGTGCCAGCAGGCTGGTGACGATGCGGGTGAACGAGAAATACGAGCGGTTCGCCAGCATCATCAGCCGGTCATGCACCCGCTGGCGGTTCTGCAGGATGATGGTGGCGGCGTACAGGAAGGCCGTCAGCATCACCAGCAGGCCGAGGGACCGGCCGGCCTCCGCGGAGACATGCATGCCGGTCAGTGGCACCAGCAGCAGCAGGCCGTAACCGATGTAGGACACGATGCGCGCGAGCCAGGCGTTCCAGTAGGCGGCTTCTTCCCCGGCCATGGGCAGCAGTCGCAGGCCCTGGTAGCGGGTGGCGAAGATCAGCCGCAGCGCGGCGCGCGCCAGCTCGATCAGCAGGAAGGCATTGAGGAACAGTGAATGCCGGGTCTCCATGGCGCCGGGTTCGCCCAGTACGAACAGCGCCAGGCCGTAGCCGGCAACCCAGGCCAGGACCACCGCCACGAAGTCGATGATCGCGGCCAGGCCGACCCCGGGCAGGGTCCGCAGCAGGCGGTACTGTTCGGCCGCGTTTAGGACCCAGCGATCGATGCCGCCGAACATCGGCGACGCCACGCGGCGCAGGACCCAGTAGATCACCAGGGTGATCAGGATGATGATCGCCAGGTCTCCGACCGCCATGCCGAAGGGGATCGGGTCGATGGCGCGCAGCTGCGCAACGGTGTCTTCGGCCACCGTGCCCAGCGCGCGGACCTCGGCCACCGTGCCCTCGGCCAGCCCCTGGGTCAGCCGGGCGATGCGGCGGGGCAGGGTCACCGCCTGTTCGGCGGTTTCGTCTTCCGCCGTGCTCTCCGCCGGATCCGCGGCGCCTCCCTCCGCGCGCAGGGTCTCCAGCAGCCGTTCCCGCGCCTCCGGGTCTTCCAGCAGCTCGATCAGGGCCGCGTGGGTCTCGGCGGAGGAGGGGGCGTCGTCCGCCATGGCCGGGCCGGTGGTCAGGGCCAGCGTGATCAGGAGCAGGGCCAGGAAGGCGAAAAGCAGGTGCTGCGGCGAGCGAAGTGGTGCGGCCACGCGGAACCTCGGACGGGCGGGATGGAACTTCGCAGTGTAAAGGTCCGTAAGCCCGGACCAAAGTCCCGTTCAGTGTTTCCCCGGGGATTCCCGCACCGGCCGCAGCCAGCCGGGTCCCAGTACCCTCATCTGCTCCTCGATCCACGCAATGCGGCGCTCGAGGGTTTCGCCCGGGGTCACCGGATCGAGGCGTCCGGGGGAGGGCAGGATGGCCGCCAGACGCGCGGCCTGCTGCGGGGTCAGTTCGCTCGCGGGGACGTCGAAATAATGCTGTGCCGCATTTTCGATGCCATAGATCCCGGGGCCCCACTGGGCCAGGTTGAGATAGACCTCGAGGATGCGCTCCTTCGACCACAGCAGTTCCATGCCCACGGTCAGACCCGCCTCCAGGGCCTTGCGCAGCCAGGAACGCTCATGCCAGAGAAACAGGTTCTTGGCGGTCTGCTGGGTGATGGTCGAGGCCCCGCGCAGGCGTCCGCCGCGCGCGTGGTCGGTCAGGGCCTGGCGCACCGACGACCAGTCGAATCCGCGGTGCCGCGGGAAGCGCTGGTCCTCGGACGCGATCACCGCCAGCAGCACGGCGTCCGGCAGTTCGTCCAGCGAGCGCCACACGGGCCGGTGCCGGGAGGCGGCCGCGCGGTCGGTGGCCGTGACCATCGCCATGCCGTAAGGTGGATCGACCCGGGCGAAATACAGCAGCACCGCGACCACCGCGGCCAGCATCAGCCCCAGCAGGGCGACGAGCAGCCACAAGAGGTAGCGCAGCGGCCCCGGTGGCCGGGCGCGGCGACGTCGACCCAGGAGCATCATCGCGGGCGCCGCTCCGCCGTCGGGGTTTCGTGGTGGTTGTACCCGGAGTACCGTTTCATCGGAAGCAAGAATAGCGCAGGAAAGGTCCGGCTGTGGCGAACTCCGTGATCTCCGCACGGCCCAAGGATCACGGAGATCGCCATTCGCCGCGGATCACGCGACAGGCCGGCCGGACGCGTTCCGGCCCATCAGAGACAACAAGGAGGCGAGCCATGGAATACCTGCCGTATCGCTACACCAGCGGAAGCGGGGAGCAGCTGACCTTCGAGTTCGCGCTGCATCCCGAGACCGATTCGGCCGTGCGCGTGCAGCAGTTGCTGGATCGCGTGCTGACCACGGTGGATCACGAAGTGGCGGTGCTGGGTGACACCTGCAACGGTGATCTGCTGCAGGCGCTGGCGATGGCGCTGGCGGTGCGCACGGAAATGATCCCCGCCGACGGCGAGATGACCCGCGGTCTCGCGCGCGATGTGGTGGAGCGTGCGCTCCGGGCGCTGCCCGAGGCGCGCCACGAAATGAGCGGGCCCGTCGGCCATGCCTGAACCGCGCGAACGGCCCGTGGTGTTCTTTGACGGCGGCTGCCCGCTGTGCCGCCGCGAGATCGGCCACTACCGGCGCCTGGACACGGCCGGGCGGATCGACTGGCGGGACATCCATGCGGACGCCGCGGCGCTGGAAGGTCGCGGCATCGCGTGGGAGGACGCCATGCGGCGCATGCATGCGGTGGACGAACACGGCCGGGTGGTGAGCGGGGCTTACGCCTTCGTCGCCACCTGGCGGCACCTGCCGTACTACCGCGTGGCGGGGGCGGTGCTGCATCGTCTGCCGCCGGTGGTCTGGCTGATGGACCGGGTGTACAACGTGTTCGCCCGTTCGCGCTGGCGTTCCCGCTGTCGCGACGGGGTCTGCCCGCCGCAGTGAGGCCCCGGTGAGCCGCGCGGCGCGCGGGCCGCAAAGGCCGCAGAAGACCTGTGTGGTCTGCGGCCGTCCGTTCACCTGGCGGCGGAAATGGGCGCGTTGCTGGGACGAGGTGAAATACTGCTCGCAGCGCTGCCGGCGGATGCGGGGCCGGCGCGGTCCGGTATAATCGTGGCCTGGTCCAGGCATGCCCGGGAGGGCCGATGTCCCGACACGATGCGCCCGACGAGCTGGAGCTGACCCTGGAGGCGGTTCTTTTTGCCGCCACCGAACCCGTACCCCTGCGCGATCTGCGCGCCGCCTGCGCGGAATCGGGCGAGGTCGAGCGCGCGTCGGTGGAAGCGGCGCTGGCGCGTCTGGAGACGCGCTATGCCGACCGCGCGATCGAACTGGTGCGTTCGGCCGGCGGGTATCGTTTCCGCGTCCGGCCGCAGTACTCGGGCAGCGTGCGCGCGGCGCGGCCGGAACGCCCGCAGCGGTTGTCGCGCGCGTTGCTGGAGACGCTTGCGATCATCGCCTATCGCCAGCCGGTCACCCGCGCCGAGATCGAATCGGTGCGCGGGGTGGCGGTCAGTTCGGGGATCATGCGCGGGCTGCAGGAACGGGAATGGATCTACGTGGTGGGGCACAAGGAGCTGCCGGGGCGACCGGCGCTGTACGGCACCACCCGCACCTTCCTCGACGATCTCGGACTGCAGGCCCTGGACCAGCTGCCGCCGCTGGACGAGATCCGCGATCTGGCCGACGTGGCCACGGACGCCGGGCTGTCACTGGCGACCGACGAGGCCAATGAGGCCGACGATGACGGCGACGGGGAGGGGGACGCAGCGGAAGCCGGCGAATCCCGGGAACCGTCCTGATCAGCGTTTCCTTCAGCGGTCGCGGCCGTTGTACATGGTCTCGATCGCCTCGCGGTAGTGTTCCCGGATCACCGGCCGTTTGAGTTTCATGGTCGGGGTCATCATGCCGTTCTCCACGCTCCACGGTTCGTGGATTACGTACACGTGGCGGATGCGCGCGTAGCCGGGGAAGTCCTCCAGCTGGTGGTGGATGCGGTCGAGGATCGCGCGTTCCGCCTTGCGCGGCGGCTCGCCGGTAATCGCCGGGTCGATCCCCTGGTCGGAGGCGAAGGTCTGCCAGGCGTCCGGTTCGGGGACCATCAGGGCGGTGAGGAACGGCTGGCCGTCGCCCACCACCATGATCTGGTCGAACAGGCCGTCGAGGCCGATGGCCATTTCCATGTCCGCCGGCGGTACCTTCTCGCCGTTGGTCAGCACCAGGATGTCCTTGATCCGGCCGGTGATGAACACGTGGCCCGTGTCGTCGATGCGCGCCTGGTCGCCGCTGCGCAGCCAGCCGTCGGCGTCGATGGTCTCGCGCGTGGCCTCTTCATTTTTCCAGTAGCCCAGCATCACGCAGTTCGAGCGCGTCTGCAGCTCGTGGTTTTCACCGATGCGTACTTCGACGTCCTTCAACGGTTTGCCGATGGAGGCGGGCAGGTTGTCGTCCGGGGTGTTCACGGTGACCACCGGGCCGGCCTCGGTCATGCCGTAGCCGTGCAGTACCGGCAGCCCCAGCCCGATGAACAGCTGCGCCACCGGCGGAGGAAGCGGGGCCCCGCCGCAGACCGCGAAACGCACCTGGCCGCCCAGGCGGTCGAGTACCTTGCGCGCGACCAGGCGGTCGAGCAGTGGCCACAGCAGGAAGGCGGGGGACCAGCGACCCCGGCCCTGCTGGTGTTCGAACCGGCGCCAGCCGACGGCGGCGGTCTTCTCGAACAGCCAGCGGCCGAGCGCCGACTTCTGCCGGAGACCGGCGCGGATTCGCCCGTGCACGCGTTCGTAGATCCGTGGCACCGAGATCAGCACCGTCGGCCGGATGGTCTGCAGGTCTTCGCCCAGGCGCTGGATCGAGCGGGCGAATGCGACCTCGGCCCCGACCATCATGGGCATGTAGCAGCCGGCGGTGCGTTCCAGCATGTGCGACAGCGGCAGGAACGACAGGAAACGGTCGGACGGTCCGAGCGGGCCCGTGAGGGACGAGGCCCAGGCGTTTTCCACGATGTTGCGGTGCGAAAGCATCACGCCCTTGGGCCGGCCGGTGGTGCCGGAGGTATAGACGATGGTCGCGAGGGCGTCGGGGTCGAGTTCCGGATAGCGGATCGCGGACGGGTCGCCGCCCCGCAGCCAGTCTTCCAGTGGCAGGACCCGCGGATCGCCCGAGGTGCCCGCGTTGTCGCTCAGGCGCACCAAGCGCTTGAGCGACGGCATCTTCTCCAGATGCTCCAGCAGGCGGCGGCCATGCACGGTGTCGCCGATCAGCAGGGCGCGCGCCTGGGTCTGCCCGATGATGTAACCGACATTTTCGGGACGGTCATCGGTGTACAGCGGTACCGTGACCAGTCCCATTTCCATGGCGGAGAGGTCGGCGGCGATCCACTCGCGCGAGTTGCCGACCATGATGGCGACGCGGTCGCCCGGCCGCAGGCCCTCGGTGGCCAGCGCAGCCTGCCAGCGGTCGACCGTGCGGCCCATCTCGCCCCAGCTGCTGGAGGTCCATTCCTCGCGCTCGGGGTCGAACTGGCGGTAGGCCGGGGCATCGGGGGTCGCGGCCACGCGGGCGCGGAACAGCGCCGGCAGGGTGGGGGCGTCTTCCGGACGGATGGTCGCGGGGTGGACCCGGGCGTTGGACATGCACGGTCTCGCTGGACTGGTCTTGCCCTGCAAAGTAGAGGACGGCGCGGGGCGGGGGCAAGCGCGGGACGGCCGCCCTACATGCCGAGCGGATGCATCGCCGGGCCCGCGGCCACGGCCCCCAGCACCAGGCTGAAGCCGAGTACCGCGATGATCGCGCCGCCGGTCAGGCCGAAGGCCGGCCCGATCCAGGTCAGGCGCGCGGCGCGGGTGCCGGTGAAACGCCGCCGGGTCCAGTCGCGCGCGTAGACCGCGAGCATGGCCAGCACGGAGACCGTGATGGCGGTGCCCGCGGACATCGCGAGCACGGCCGCCACGCCGGCCCAGACCAGACCGACGGCCGCGGATACCGCCATGATCAGCACGGCGCCGGAGCAGGGGCGGATGCCCACGGCCAGCACGGTGCCCCACCAGGTGCCCTTGTGATCGGGGTCGACGTGGTGGGGTGTGCCGCAGCCGCAGTCATGTTCGTGGTCATGCCCGTACCCGTGGTCATGCCCGTGCCCGTGGTCATGCCCGTGCGCGGTAGCTGCCCGGCGCCGCCACGCCTGCCGCAGGGCGCGCCCCATCAGCCAGACGCCCAGCAGTCCCACCAGAGCGAAGCTGGCGATCTCCAGGTGGCGGACCTGTCCCAGGGTCTCGCGTGTCAGCCAGCCGAGCAGGCCGACCAGCAGCCCGACCAGCAGGATGGCCGTGACGCCCTGGGCGAGCGATGACGCCGCCGACAGGGCGATGCCGCGGCGCAGGTTCTGCGGCTGGGTCAGCAGGTAGGTGGTGATCACCGCCTTGCCGTGCCCCGGTCCTGCGGCGTGGAAGACCCCATAGAGAAAGCTCACGAGGATCAGCAGGGCGCCCGCCTGTGCCGAGGGCGCGTCGCGCAGCCCGTGCAGTCCCCGGGTCAGTTCGCGGTGCAGCTGGCGCTGGGTATGCAGGACCCAGCCGACCAGCCGTTCCAGCGGTCCGGCGTCATCCCCTCCCGGGAGCCCGGCGTCGGCGCGAGCGTCCGGGGCATCGGCGGGTCCCGTCGTTTCGGCGGGCGGTGGCTGTTCCGTGGCATCGGCATCCGCGTCGGACTCCGGGCCGCCGCCAAGGGGGTGGCCGGCCAGCGCGAGCGCGGGCAGCAGGATGCCGAGCAGGAGCAGCAGGACCGCTGCGGCCCGTCCCGGGCGGCGGTTGCGAGAGAGGGCGTGTCGGATCATTTCGTTATTTTATAACGTAGCAATGGCGCGAGGAACCCGACGTCATTCACATTCCAGGCGCGCAATCTCGGCAAAATGGCGTCCGAGATCTTCGATCGGGCTGCGGGATTCGCGTTCCAGGGTGGCGGCATAACGCACCAGTTGTGGATCCGGGCGTGGTTCCTCGAGTTCGACCCGGCAGCCGTCGCCGCGGTTCACCTGGATCACGTCACCGGGGTCATGGCGGATCTCGATCCAGTAGGTGGGGTCATAGACGCGGTAGGTGAAATCCTCTGCGGCGCCGATGTCGTGCCGGTCCAGCGGGATCTCGAAGCCCAGGTGCAGGCGCCGGTCCTCCAGGCGCAGCTCGGGGGATTCGGCGGGCGGGGTGTCCAGCGTTTCGCCGTCCGCCTCGAGTTCGGTGAAGTGGTCGTATTCCGCAAGGTTGTCGAGCATGCGCGGGCCGACCTTATCCAGCACCGAGTCGATGCCGGCATCGCCGTCCATGTCGCGGGTCATCTCCTCCAGCAGCATGTGGCTGTAGGTCGGGTCGATGACCCACAACTGGTGCATCGAGGCCAGTCGGCCGTCGGCGTCGAAGTCGAGCGTGACGCGCAGGTCGATCCAGGCATGCGGGTGGGCGGTGGCCATCGCGGGCAGGCCGGCGGCCACCGCGATCAGGAGCGCCAGCGCCAGCCGGGCGCGTGCCCGGCTGGCGCTGCGGACAGCCCGCTCAGGCGCGTTGCCAGCGGGTGCCATCCGGCGTGTCCTCCAGTTCGATGCCGCTGGCGGTCAGCTCGTCGCGGATCGCATCGGCGGTGGCGAAATCCCGCGCGCGCCGCGCCTCGGCACGCGCGGCGATGCGTTCCTCCACCCATGCGGCGAGATCGGCATCATCGGCGACGTCGCCGCGGAACCAGGCCTCCGGGTCCTGCTGCAGCAGGCCCAGGAGCTCGCCGGCGGCCAGCAGCTCGCCCTTGCGGCGGGCGCGTTCGTCCTCGCTGTCGGCGGCCTGCAGGGCATCCGCCATGCGGTGCAGGGCGGCGAGCGCCCCGGCGGTGTCGAGATCGTCCAGCAATGCGGTGAAGACCGGGGTGTCCGCCGCATCGGCGGGGGTGGCCACGACCCCGGCATGTTCGCGCAGCAGACGGTAGAAGCCGTCCAGCGCGTTGCGGCTCTGTTCCAGGGTGTCCTCGGAGAAGTTCAGCGGCGCGCGATAATGGCGCGACAGCAGCGCCAGGCGCAGGACCTCGCCGGGCCAGACCTGCAGCAGGTCGTGCAGCAGGCGGAAGTTGCCCAGCGACTTGGACATCTTCTCGCCTTCGATGGTCACGTGTCCGTTGTGCATCCAGTAACGCGCGTAATGGCCGCCGTGTTCGTCGCAGCCTTCGGCCGCGCAGCCCTGGGCGATCTCGTTCTCGTGGTGCGGAAACACCAGATCGTGGCCGCCGCCGTGGAGGTCGATGCTGCGGCCCAGATGGGTGCGGATCATCGCGGTGCACTCCAGGTGCCAGCCCGGGCGCCCGTTGCCCCAGGGGCTGTCCCAGCCGGGTTCGTCCGCGCCGGCGGGCTTCCACAGCACGAAGTCGCCGGGATGGCGCTTGTAGTCGGCGACCTCTACCCGGGCCCCGGCCTGCATCGCCTCCAGGGTACGCCCGGACAGGGCGCCGTAGGCGGGCCAGGAGGTCACGTCGAACAGCACGTGGCCGTCTGCCGCGTAGGCGTGGCCGCGCGCGAGCAGGTCCTCGATCAGGGCGATCATCTCGTTGACGTGATCGGTGGCCCGGGGCTCGAGGGTCGGCTCCAGGGTGCCGAGCCGCGCGATGTCCTCGTGGAAGGCCCGGGTGAAGCGTTCGGTCAGCGCGGCGATGGGTTCGTCGTTCTCGCGCGCGGCCTGGTTGATCTTGTCGTCCACGTCGGTGATGTTGCGGGCGTAGACCACGTGCTCCGGGCCGTACAGCGCGCGCAGCACGCGGAACAGCACGTCGAACACCACCACCGGGCGGCCGTTGCCCACGTGCACGCGGTTGTACACGGTCGGCCCGCAGACATACATCGTCACCCGCTGCGGGTCGGCGGGAACGAAGGGCTCGCGCTGCCCCCCGAGGGTGTTGTGGATGACGAGCTGCGGTGCGCTGGCGTCGGCCATGGTCGGTGTTCCTTGTCGCGGTTTCAGGAGGCGCCGTAGAGGGTTTCGGGGTCGATCTGCGGGTCGCTGGTCACGGCAACCTGATCGCCGTCGACCTGCAGATAGAAACAGCTGCGCCGCCCGGTGTGGCAGGCGGGGCCGGTCTGATCGACCTTCGCCAGCACGGTGTCGCCGTCGCAGTCCAGATGCAGGGAATGCAGCTGCTGGACCTGGCCGGATGACTCGCCCTTGCGCCACAGCGCCCCGCGCGAGCGCGACCAGTAGCAGACCCGCCCGGTACGCAGGGTCTCCTCCAGGGCCTCGCGGTTCATCCAGGCCATCATCAGGACCTCCCCGCTGTCGCCCTGCTGGGCGATGGCGGGCACCAGCCCGTCGGCGTTGAAGCGGACGCGGTCGAGGACATCGGCGAGCGGCTCGTGGTGGCCGGCCGGGGCTTTTTCCAGGTTCTTGAACATGGCGGGTCGTTCAACTTGGTCGCAAACGTCAAAGAATAACATTCCGCGCCACGGGGCGGCCGGGTCTTGCGTCGTGTGCCCGTCCGGCGGATTCTTGGGGGAAGGAAGCACCGCGCAAAGAGGAGGGGGGGCATGACACGCGACGCGAGTCCCGGGATCCGCCGCGGTGCCGCAATCACGGCTCTGGGTATCACCCTGATCTATCTGGTGCTCGGCCTGATGTGGATCGGGTTTTCCGACCGGGCGCTGCTGGCGCTGGTGGACGACGTGGAACTGCTGTCCCGGCTGCAGACCGGTAAGGGCTGGGCCTACGTGGTGGTGACCGCCGGGCTGCTGTTCGTGTTGATCCATCGCGCGCTGGCCGCCCGCGACGGGGCGGCCGCGGAGGCGGGGCGGGCCGCGCGCATCATCGATCACTCGCCGGTGCTGGCGATCGAATGGGAGGCGCGTGACGGCTGGCCGGTCACCTATGTCTCGTCCAATGCCGCGGACTGGGGGCTGGATCGCGAGGCCCTGCTGGCGGGCGACCCGGATTACGCCAGCCTGATTCACCCTGACGATCTGCCGTCCATCGTCGAGGAGGTGCAAATGCACCTCGAACATGGGCCGGATCGTTACACCCAGCTCTACCGCCTGGTGCTGCCCGAGCTGGGTACGGTCTGGGTGGAGGACCGGACCTGGCTCAGCCGGGATACGGACGGCCGGGTGACGCGCATCCACGGGGTGCTGCTGGACGTCACCGAACGCCGGCGGCTGGAGCTGGAGCGTCAGCAGCAGATGGAACGGCTGGAACGGGCCGAACGCGACGCGGGCCTGGGCAGCTGGGAATACGATCCGGTGAACGGGTTCTGGTGGTCGGACCAGCTTTTCCGGTTGCTGGGGCGCCCGCCCGACGGTCCCGAACCGGACGTGGCCACGCTGCTGGAGCGCGACCTCGACACCGAGTCCGCCGACGGGCCACGCCTGGCTGCCACCTTGCGGGGCATGGCCGCCGGTACCCCGCCGCAAAGCCAGTACCTGCACGTACGCCGACACCCGGGGCGCGGGCCGGAAACCTGGCTGCGGTTCGGCATTCAGCGCGCGTCGTCGTTTCCGGGTGAAAGCCCCGGTGGCGCGTGGCGGGTGCAGGGTACGGCGCTGGACATCACCGAACTGCACCAGGCCGAGCTGGAACTGCGTGCGCTCAATGCCGATCTGGAGCACCGGGTCGAGCGACGCACCGCGGAACTTCAGATCGCCAACCAGGAGCTCGAATCCTTTTCCTACGCGGTTTCCCATGATCTCAAGGCGCCGCTGCGCGGGATCGAGGGCTACAGCCAGCTGCTGGAGGCGGAGCATGCCGGGCGCCTGGATGACGAGGGTCGCGAATTCCTGCGCAATATCCGCCAGGGCGTGGCGCAGATGAACGAACTGATCGGCGACCTGCTGACGTACTCGCGCATGGAGCGGCGACCGCTGGAACAGCGCTGGATCCGGCTGCGTGACCTGGTGGCGGAGACTCTGCGCGCCCTGGAGCCGGAATACCCGGCGGCGGCGACGACCGCGATCGACGTGCCGGAAGAACTGGAGGTCGAGACCGATCCCGACGGTCTGGGATTGATCCTGCGCAACCTGCTGGAGAACGCTTTCAAGTTCAGTGCCGGTCGCGACGAACCCCGGGTCCGGGTCGCCGCTCAGCGGCGGACGTCGGTGGTGCGTCTGGAGGTGGAGGACAACGGGATCGGCTTCGACGAGGCGTTCCGGGAGCGCATGTTCGAGATCTTCCAGCGTCTCAATCGCGCCGAGGACTACCCCGGCACCGGCGTGGGCCTGGCCCTGGTGCGTCGCGCGGCCCGCCGGCTGGACGCCCGGATCGAGGCCGAGGGCCGCCCCGGCGAGGGCGCGACCTTTCGTGTGGAGCTGCCGCAATGAGTGCCCCAATGAGTGACCCGGGCTCGCCACCGCCCATCTGCGTGGTCGAGGACAGCCCGGTGGATCTGGATCTGCTGCGCCATGCCTTCCGTCGCCGCCGCCTGGCCAATCCGTTGACGGTGGCGCGCGACGGGGAGGAGGCCCTGGCGGGGCTGGAACGCTGGGCGCGGGGCGAGGAACCGGTGCCTGCGGTGGTCCTGCTGGACATCCGGCTGCCACGGATCAGCGGTCTGGAGGTGCTGCGGGCACTGCGCGCGCATCCGGAGTGCGGGCACATCCCGGTGGTGATGCTGACCTCGTCGGCGGATGACGCCGACATCCGTACTGCTTATGAGTGCGGCGCGAATTCCTATATCGTGAAGCCGGTGGACTTCGACCGGTTCATGGATGTGGCCGAACAGATCGAACTCTACTGGTGCGTGTTGAACCAGCCCCCGGCGTCGGTGTTTACCTCAGGGAGGTCCCCGCGAGATGAAGATTCTGCTCGTTGAAGACAATCCGGTGGATGCCGATCTGCAGCGTCGGGCGCTGAGCCGTGACGGGGCGGAGGTCGAGATCCGCACGGCGGGGTCGATGGTCGAAGCCTGGGCGGCGCTGGAGGAGGCACGTTTCGATTGCGTGCTGCTCGACCTGCGGCTGCCGGACGGCAACGGCATGGACCTGATCCCGCGTCTGCGCGAGGCCGGGCGCGAGGAGGCGATCATCGTGATGACCGGCCACGGCGAACAGGAAACCGTGGTGACTACCTTCCGCGTCGGGGCCGACGACTATCTGCCGAAGAACGACACCTACCTGGAGCACCTGCCGGCGCGTGTGCGGGACGCCCTCGGGCGTCGCCACCGGCGGCCGGAGGAGCTGGAAACGGTGCACGTGCTCTACGCCGAGCACAACGGCTTCGATGTCAGCCTGACCCGGCGGGAATTCGCCCGCGCGGCGCCGCATCTGCAACTGGAAGTGGTCGATTCGGCCGACGAGGTCCTGGCGCGTCTGGACGGCGGGGCCGCGGCGGACGCGGTGTACCCCGACATCCTGTTGCTGGATTATCGCCTGCCGGGGATGGATGGCCTGGAGCTGGCGCGCCGCATCCGCAGCGAGCGGGGGCTGGACATCCCCGTGATCCTGGTGACCGGGCAGGGGACCGAGGAACTGGCCGCGCAGGCCCTGCGCCTCGGGGTCGACGACTATGTGCTCAAGAGCGGGGGCTACCTCAAGGGACTGCCGGTACTGGTCGATCAGGTGGTGGCGCGCGGACGGCTGCGGCGCGAACAGGCCGCCCTGGCGGAGAGCGAACGTCGCTATCGCCAGGTCATCGACAGCGCCGGCGACATCATCTTTCAGACCGATGCGCAGGGACGGCTCACGTTCCTCAACCCCGCCTGGACCCGCATGACCGGACGTTTGGTCGAAGAAGCCCTGGGGCATCCGCTGACGGACTTCGTCGAGGCGGGGGAGCGCGAGGCGCTGGCGGACGTGCTGCGCGGCGAGGCGGCCGTGTCGACGCTCCCGGACGAAGCCGCGATCGGGATCGTGACCCGCTGGGGCGGGCTGTACTGGATGGAGCTGGAGGGGCGCTGCGAGCAGGATGCCGCCGGGCAGCCCACCGGGTTTTCCGGCAACCTGGTGGACGTGACCCGGCGCGTGCGCGACCAGCGACTGGCGGCCGTGCGTGCACGGGTGCTCGACCGGCTGGCCACCGGGACACGTGATCCGGGGTTCCTGTCGGACGTGATCCAGGAGCTGGAGTCACTGCTGCCGGAGCTGTCGGCGTCCATCATGCTGCGGGACCGCGAGACCGGGATGCTCGAATGCGTGGCGGCGCCGTCCCTGCCGGGTTCGCTGCCGTGGCTGTACAGCCCGGTGCCGGCCAGTGACCGCATGGGCTCCTGCGGCACGGCGGCCTTCCGCGGCGAAACGGTGGTGGTACCGCAGGTGACGGGCCATCCGTACTGGGAGGGCCTGGAGGCGCCCATGGAGGCCGCGGGGCTGCAGGCCTGCTGGTCGTTCCCGTTCTTTGATGACGACGGGCACGTGCTGGGCACGCTGGCCACCTACCTGAACGAGGCGCGCGAGCCGCGCGACGAGGAACAGGGTCTGATCGACGAGTTCACGCAACTGGCCGGTCTGGCGGTGCAGAAGCTGCACGCGGCGCAGGCCCTGGACCAGCGCGAGCAGGCGCTGGAGAGCTCGGCCCGCATGACCCTGGCACTGCTGCAGGCGGAGACCCCGGACCGGGTCATGAATGCACTGCTGGGCCGGCTGGGCGAGACCCTGGCCGGGGATCGCGCCTGGGTGGTGGTCATGGCCGCCGAGGAACCGGGCCGGGAGAACCGCGAGACGCACCGTTACTACTGGTTGCGCGGCGATTCGGCCGTTCCGGTCAGGCCGCCCGCCCTGCGCAACCTGACGCCCGACAGCCTGCATGCGCGCTGGACCGAACGCCTGCGGGCCGGCGAGGCGGTCGCCGGCACCCGGGCGGAGTTCCCCGCGGAGGAACAGGCACTGCTGGAGCAGCAGGGGCTGCAGTCCCTGCTGCTGGCGCCGGTGTTCCTGGAGGGCGAATATCGCGGGTTCGTCGCGGTGGATGGGCTGGTGCGGGCACGCAACTGGAGTGCGACCGACGTGAGCGTGGCGCGCATCTTTGCCAGCAGCCTGGGGGCCGCGCTGGCGCGGCGCGAGACCGTGGTCGGCCTGCGCCGGCTGGAGGCGGTGTTCCGCAGTACCCGCGACGGCGTGGTCATCACCGACCTGTCGTCGCGCATCATCGCGGTCAATCCGGCGTTCACCGAGATCACCGGATACGCGGAATCCGAAGTGCTGGGGAAGAATCCGCGCATCCTGCAGTCGGGGTATCACGATGCCGAGTTCTGTCGTGCCATGTGGCAGGAGCTGGAGCGCACCGGTTACTGGGCCGGCGAGCTGTGGAATCGCCGTCGCGACGGCACCGTGTACCCCGAATGGCTGAGCCTGTCGGTGGTGGTGGACGAGAGCGGGCAGCCGATCCATTACGCCGGCACCATCACCGACATGACCGAAATCAAGCGCTCGGAGAGCGAGCTCAACTATCTGGCCGAGCATGACCCGCTGACCGACCTGCCCAACCGGACGCGGCTGCATGCGCTGCTTTCGCGTGCGGTGGACGAGGCGCGCGCGGAGGATCACCCGCTGGGCGTGCTGAGCCTCGACCTGGACCGGTTCAAGGACGTGAACGACAGCCTGGGCCATCCGGCCGGCGACGAGGCCCTGGTCGAGGTCGCCCGGCGCCTGGGCGACACGGTGCGCCCGCCGGACATCCTCGGCCGGCTGGGTGGCGACGAATTCATGGTGGTCAGTCAGCGGGCCGCCGACCACGAATCGCTGGGGGAGGTGGCGCGCGAGCTGCAGGCCGCGCTGGATACCCCGGTGCTGCTGGACAGCGGGCACAGCGTGCATCTCAATGCCTCGATCGGCATCGCCCGCTTCCCCGAGGACGGCGACACCGCGACCACGCTGATCCAGCATGCCGACGCGGCCATGTTCCATTCCAAGGAAAACGGGCGCGAGGTCTGGAGTTTCTACGAGGCGGAGCTGACCCGGGCGGCCAGCGAACGGCTGGAACTGGAAGGTCGCCTGCGCGAGGCCCTCGCGGGCGGAACCGGCGAGCTGCACGTGCATTTCCAGCCGCAGGTGCGCCTGAGCGATGGCGTACCCGCGGGCGTGGAGTGTCTGGCGCGCTGGGAGACCCCGCAGGGCGAGAGCATTACGCCGGACCGGTTCATTCCGGTCGCCGAGGCAACCGGCCTGATCCTCCCGCTGGGCGAACAGGTGCTGCGCGAGGCCTGCCGGCATGGCGTGCGCCTGCTGCGCGAGGTACGCAACGACCTGGTGGTCGCGGTCAATCTGTCGCCGGTGCAGTTGCGCAGTGCCCGGCTCGTGCGCCGGGTCGGCGAGATCCTGGCGGAGACGGGGTTCCCGGCGGAACAGCTGGAACTGGAGGTAACCGAAACCGCCATCATGAGCCAGGGCGATCAGGCCGTGTCCCGGCTCAATGCATTGAAATCGCTGGGTGTGCGTCTGGCGATCGATGATTTCGGCACCGGTTATTCGTCACTGGCGGCCCTGCAGGACTTCCCGCTGGACGTGCTCAAGATTGACCGGAGTTTCGTCGATCAGGTGGACCGCGAGGGCCGGGGGCGCTGGATTGCCGCGACCATCATCGCGATGGCGCGCAATCTGCATCTGGAGGTGATCGCCGAGGGCGTCGAGACGGCGGCCCAGGCAGCGTGGCTGAATGCCCACGGCTGCGATATCGGCCAGGGGTTCCTGTACAGCCCGGGGCTGCCCGCGGACCGGGCCGAGGCCTGGCTGCAGGCGCCCGGCCGGGTGGCGGCACTGGCCTCCGTCCGGCCGGGCTGATCCGACCGTCTCAGAACATCAGGGCTTCGGTAACGATCCGGTCCACCAGTTCGTTGACGTCGCCGAGGGACTCCTGCGAGGCCTCGTCGCCGATCTGCGGCACGCGCTGATAGCTCATGTAGATCGTGCCCGGCTCCGCGGCCAGCTCGTAGATGGCGATGACATAGGGGCAGAACGTGATGTTGTGCGGGTCGGCCTCCATGGTCGCCCGCGAATAGGTGGCCGAGCAGAAGTCCACCGAACGGCCGTTCAGGTAGATGCCCTCGCCGGATTCCTGACCCGCGGTGCGGTCCAGCATGTCGGCGATGTGGCCGACGTTGTTGATCACCAGCCCCTCCGTTTCGATGGCGAACTCGACCATCTCGAAGTAGTGGTCGAAGTCCCCTTCGACGCTGTAGATCACGCGCTCATCGCTCTCCTCGACGACCTCATAGGCCAGCGCGGGCAGGGGGAAGGCCAGCGCAGCCGTCAGGGCCAGCGCGGGCAATCCGGCGGTGATACGGCGGGCGGCCTGGCGGGTCTTGTTGCGGAATCCGGACATGGGGTGACTCCTGTGTGGCTCGCGGATGACCGATGGTCCCGCCATTGTACGTCAAATGACCTGACCGCGGTCACGCCGGTCGTTCCAGCCGCTGCGCCAGAAGTTCGACATCCAGGGGCTGTGCGGGGGCTGCTTCCACGGCATGCTCGTCGGCGCCGGGCCATTCCTGGCGCGGGCGCTGCTGCTGCATGACCTCCACGTCGGCGTCCGATGCATCCCGGCCCTGCGCGGCGCGGGCCTCCAGGCGTTCGCGCAGCAGGTTCTCGTCGGCGTGGCAGGCGACGACCGCGAAGCCGGCCTCCATGCGCGCGGCAAGATCGCGGAACGGCTCGCGCTGGCCGCGTTCGAGAAAGGTCGCGTCGACGATGACGGTATGCCCCAGCTCCAGCAGTTCCCCGGCGCGTTCCAGCAGGTGGTCGTAGATCCGCGTGCGGGCCTCTTCGCTGTAGGAAACGGTATCGGCCATGCGCTTGCGTTCGACGTCGCTGCGCAGGCGCACCGCGCCCAGGGCCTGGAGGACGCGGGTGCTGATCACGGTCTTGCCCGACCCGGACACGCCGTGCATCAGGACCAGGCGGGGCCGCCGCGGTTCGGTCAGGCGTTCGGCCAGCGCGAGGTAGCGCCCCATCTCGGCCTGGTGGGCGGCCTTCTCGTCCGAGGGCAGGCTGGGCTCGGCGGCATGGATGCCCTGGACCTTGGCCCGCACCAGCGCCCGATAGACCTGGTACAGCGGCAGCAGGGCCAGGCCGTCGAAATCCTCGCGTTCTTCCAGCCAGGCGTTCAGCAGCCGCCAGGCATGCGCCGGGTGCTCGCGGGCCAGCAGGTCCATGGTGGTGAAGGCGATTTCGGAGATGACATCGATCCAGCGCAGCTCCGGGTCGAACTCGATCGCATCGAAAGCCACCGGGCGCTCGCCGCCGGCATCGTCCCCGGCTTTGATGTAGACCATGTTGCCCAGATGCAGATCGCCGTGGCAGTGACGTACGTAGCCGCCGTCGTGGCGCGCCTGCATCAGCGGGCGCAGGCGGTCCAGTTCCTTCTCGGTCCAGGTCTGCAGGCGCTGCAGCCGCTCGCGTTCGCTGGGTTGCCGGGCGGATTCGAACAGGCCGGGAAAGTTTTCGCGCATCGGCGCGGCCTCGGCCTCGGGGGTGCCGTGGGCGGAATCCGGGCCGGTGCGTTCGACGCTCTCGTGGAAGCGGGCGATGTAGCGGCCCAGCTCGTCCATCGCCTCGGGCGGCAGGGCGCCGCGCTCCAGCAGCCGATCGAGCTGGCGTTCGCGGTCGAAGCGGCGCATGCGTACCGCGTATTCCAGTACTTCGCCGGGGCCGTTGATCACCGGGTGTTCGGGATCGCCGTTGATGCTGACGACCTCGTGGTAGATCTCCGGCGCCAGCCGGCGGTTGATCTCGAGCTCCGTCTCGCAGAAATGGCGGCGCGCCTGCAGGGTGGAAAAGTCGAGGAAGCCCAGGTCCAGCGGTTTCTTGAATTTCCACGCCCAGTCCCCGGCCAGGATCACCGTGGAGATGTGCGTTTCGATGCGCCGGATCCGTTCGGCCGGACCGCCATCGGGGAACGCCCCGCTCTCGATCAGCCGGGTGAGAATGCGGTGCTGCTCGTCCAGCGCGGTCATGCGGCCTCCATCAATGTTGCCCCGGGTCAGGTTATCATTATGCGAGTTGCGGGCGAGATGCCCGTGTTCACCCGTCCCTGTTGCAGACCGCGAGAGCCATGCCGCGTTCCTCCCGCTCCCGATCTTCGCGCAAGCGCCGCCCCGCCGGCGGCTGGCTGCGCCGCGTGCTGCGTGCCGGCACCTGGACCCTGCTCGGTCTTCTGCTGGCCGGTGCCGGCGTGGGCGTGCTGTATGTGCAGAACCTGGATCGCGAGATTCGCGCGCAGTTCGAAGGTCAGCGCTGGGCCCTGCCGGCGCGGGTGTATGCGCGACCGCTGGAGCTGTATCCCGGTCGGCGCCTGGACCGCGAGCGCCTGGTGACGGAGCTGGAGGCGCTGAATTACCAGCGCAGCGGCCAGGGCGCCCGGGCCGGGGAATACGCCGTCAACGACGGCACCGTGGCCCTGACTACGCGCCCGTTCACCTTTGGCGACGGGCCCGAGCCGGCGCGTTCCGTGCGGGTGCAGATGGATCGTGGCCATGTGCGCTCGATCACCGATCGCGACACGGGCGAGGCGGTCGACCTGATGCGGGTGGAGCCGCTGCTGATCGGCAGCATCTACCCGACGCACGGTGAAGACCGCGTGGTGGTGGATCTCGACGAGGTCCCGCCGGCACTGATCGGTGCCCTGATCGCGATCGAGGACCGGCGTTTCATGTCGCATCGCGGGGTGGACCCGGCCGGCATCGCCCGGGCGGCCTGGGCCAACCTGCGCGCCGGCCGCACGGTTCAGGGAGGCAGCACGCTGACCCAGCAGCTGGTCAAGAACTTCTACCTCACCCGCGAACAGACCCTGTCGCGCAAGCTGAACGAGGCGGTGATGGCCCTGATCCTGGAGCATCGCTACTCCAAGGAAGCCATCCTCGAGGCCTATGTCAACGAAGTGTTTCTCGGGCAGGCCGGCGAACGTGCCATCCATGGTTTCGGGCAGGCGGCCCGGTTCTATTACCAGCGCCCGCTGAACGAGCTGCGCCTGGACCAGCTCGCCCTGCTGGTGGGGCTGGCGCGCGGGGCCAGCTACTACGACCCGCGCCGCCATCCGGAGCGGGCCCGGGCGCGGCGCGACCGCGTGCTGAACGCGATGCACGAGACGGGCCTGGCGGACGCGGACACCGTGGCGACGGCCCGTGGCATGCCACTGGATGTCTCGCCGGCGATGCCCGGCGGCAGTCGCTTCCCCGCATTCCTCGATCTGGTGCGCCGCGAGCTGCGCGCCGAATACGCCGACGAGGACCTGCGCTCCGACGGGCTGCGGATCTTTACCTCGCTGGACCCGGTGATTCAGCTGGCGGTGGAGGAGCGCGTGCGCGAAGAGGTGGCGGCGGTGGCCCTGCGGGCCGGCGAACATGCGGAGGATCTGCAGGCCGCCGCGGTGGTGACCGATGCGCGCTCCGGCGAGGTGCTGGCACTGGTCGGGGACCGTAACCCGGCGTATCCGGGGTTCAACCGGGCGGTGGAGGCGCGCCGCCAGATCGGTTCGCTGGTCAAGCCGTTCGTCTATCTGGCAGCGCTGACCAACCCCCGGCGCTACACCCTGGCGAGCTTGCTGGAGGACCGGCCTGTGACCCTGCAGCTGGCGCACGGGGAGCCCTGGACCCCGCGCAATTTCGACCGTGAACATCGGGGCGAGGTCACGGCCTGGGAGGCGCTGGTCCAGTCCTACAACGTGCCCACGGTGCGCCTGGCCGATCGTATGGGAGTCTCCCAGCTGGTGGAGATCCTGCAGACCTTCGGGCTGCAGGCTACCCCGGCTCCCAACCCCTCGCTGGCGCTGGGCGCACTGGAGCTGTCCCCGCTGCAGGTGGCGGGGCTTTATCAGGGGCTGGCCAGCGGCGGTTATGCCACCGGCACGCGCGCGATCCGTGACGTCCTGGATGCCGACGACGAGGTCCTGTCGCACTACGGGCTGGAACTGCGCGGCGCGGTGCCGGACGGCGCCGTGCGTCTGCTCGGCGCGGCCCTGCATGACGTGACGGTGGACGGCACCGGTCGCGTGATTGGTCAGCGCCTGCCGCAGCGCCGCCTGGCGGGCAAGACCGGGACCACCAACGATTTTCGTGATGCCTGGTTCGCCGGGTACGACGATCGCCACGTGGGCGTGGTCTGGCTGGGCATGGACGACAATCGGGCGACCGGCCTGACCGGTGGTTCCGGGGCGGCGCCGGTTTGGGCCGGCATCATGGGGGAGCTGCCGGGTGGATCGATCGAGCACGGTCGGCATCCTTCCATCGAATATCACGAGATCGACCTGGAGTCCGGGGCACGGATCGTGGACGGGGATCACGCCTGCGAACGCGTCAGGCGCCTGCCGTTCTGGCAGAATTCGGCCCCCGAGGCGGTGGCCGAGTGCGAAGGCGAGGCGGACGGCGCCGCCGGCGGCTGGTTCGGCCGCATGTTCCGCAACCAGGATTGAGCGGGTATATCCGATGATGATGAAACTGCGACAAGGCGAACTTTCCGTGCACCGCACCCCGCGCGCGCTGCGGCTGCTGGGCGGTTGTGCCGTGTTCGCGATCCTGGCCGGCTGCGCGACCCCGCAGCCGCGTCCCGCGCCGGAGGAACCCGCGACCGATGTGCCCGAACCCGGGGTCCTGGAGGTCGAGCCCGGGGCGGCCGAGGATCCGGAGCTGGCGGCCGGGGTGGACAGCGCCGCATCGGGGCTGGCGCAGCGCGCCGAGCAGGCGCGCGCGGATGCCGATCTGGCACGCGCCGGCCAGTTGCTGGAGCGGGCCCTGCGCATCGCGCCGCGGGATGCCCGGCTGTGGCAGCGCCTGGCCGCGGTGCGGCTGGAACAGCGTGACTTTGATCAGGCCGAGCGGCTGGCGCAGCGTTCGCTGGGCATGGCCGCTGGCGACCGCGCCCTGCAGCGGGAGAACTGGACCGTGATCCTGCAGGCGCGCGAGGGCCGGGGCGATACGCAGGGCGCGCGCGAGGCGCGCGAGGCCCTGCGCGCGCTCGGAGGCGAACGTGTCTGAATCCGCGGAGTCGCCGGCCGTGCGGGCCCTGAGCCCGGGCGGTGACATTGCCGAGGCGGTCCCCGGGTTCCGGCCGCGCGAACCCCAGCAGGCGATGGCCGCGGCGGTGGAGGAAGGCGTGGCCACCGCGCCATCGGCCCTGCTGGTGGAGGCCGCCACCGGGGTCGGCAAGACCTATGCCTATCTGGTCCCGGTCCTGCAGCGGCGCAAGCGGGCGCTGATCTCCACCGGCACCAAGACCCTGCAGGACCAGCTCTACCATCGGGACCTCCCGGTGGTCTGCGGCGCGCTGGGCTATCAGCCGAAGACCGCGCTGCTCAAGGGGCGCTCGAACTACCTGTGCCACTACCGGCTGGAGGTCGCCGAGGCCGAGGCGTCCGGGGCCACCGGCGCCGGCGCGCGGGCCGAGCGCCTGCATACCCTGCAGGAGCTGCAGGCCATGGCGCGTACCGACGACAGCGGGGATCTCAGCCAGTCCGGTCTGCTGGCCGAGGACTCGCCGCTGTGGCCGCAGGTGACCTCGACGGTGGACAACTGCCTGGGCAACGAATGCCCGCATCTGGATGACTGCTTCGTGGTGCGTGCGCGGCGCCGGGCGCAGGAGGCGGATGTCATCGTGGTCAATCATCACCTGCTGCTGGCGGACATGGCACTGAAGGAAGAGGGCTTCGCCGAGCTGCTGCCCGAGGTCGATGCGGTAATCGTCGACGAGGCGCATCAGCTGCCGGAGATCGCCGGGGCGTTCTTCGGCGTGGCCCTCAGCACCCGGGCCCTGCGCGAACTGGCGCGCGACACGCGCCGCGAGCAGGAGCAGCATGCCCCGGAGATGACCGACATGCGCCAGCGCGTGGCCGAGGTGGAGGCCGCGGCCGGCGGTCTGCTCGAGGTGACCGAGGGGCACGAAGGGCGCGCCAGTCTGGAGGATGCCGACCCCGAGGGCGCGCTGGGCCCGAAGCTGGACGCCCTGGATGACGCGCTGCGCTGGCTGCACGACGCCCTCCAGGTCGCGGCGCCGCGGGCGCCCGGACTGGAACAGCTGCGTGCGCGCTGCGAGCTGCTGCGCGAGCGGCTGTCGGCGTGGCGCGAGGATACCGAAGACACCGTCGCCTGGCTGGAGCGTTTCCGCCAGAGCCTGACCCTGCACCGCACCCCGCTGGATGCCGCACGCCCTTTGGCGCAGCGGCGCGCGGCGCGCCCGGCGGCCTGGATCTTTACCTCGGCGACCCTGGCGGTGGGCGAGGACTTCACCCACGCGGCGCGCCGCCTGGGACTGCCCGGAGACGTCGCCACCGCGCGTCTGGACAGCCCGTTCGACTTCGCGCGTCAGGCCTGTCTGCTGCGCCCGGATCCGCCGCTGCCGGACCCCAACGCGCCGGATTACACCCGCGCCTGCCTGCGCTGGGCCTGGCCGCTGTTGAAGGACGGACCGGGCGGCGGATTTTTCCTGTTCACCAGCCATCGCGCACTGCAGGAGGCCGCGACCCTGCTGCGCGAGCATCTGCCGGAGGACCGCGAACTGCTGGTGCAGGGGGAGCAGTCGCGTGGCGAGCTGCTGGAGCGTTTCCGCGCCGCCGAACGGCCCTGGCTGCTGGGCGCGCACAGTTTCTGGGAAGGCGTCGACATCCGCGGGACCGGGCTGTCGGTGGTGGTGATCGACCGCCTGCCGTTCGCCGCGCCCAACGATCCCGTGCTGCAGGCCCGCGCCGCAGCGCTGGAAGCCGAGGGTCGGCACCCGTTCATGGAGTTCAGTCTGCCGCAGGCGGTGCTGGCGCTGAAGCAGGGCGCCGGGCGCCTGATCCGCGACGGCTCGGACACCGGCATCCTCGCGCTGTGCGATCCGCGCATCGACGGCAAGCCCTACGGCAAGCGCTTTCTCAACAGCCTGCCGCCATTCCACGAGGCGACCCGCCCGCGGGCGGCGCTGGACTTTCTGCAACAGGCCCGGGAGCGCCACGCATGCGCCTGATCGCCATCGACACCGCCACCGAACGCTGTTCCGCCGCCCTGTGGGTGGACGG
This sequence comes from Thioalkalivibrio sp. ALE20, assembly GCF_000381405.1. Classification (NCBI taxonomy): domain Bacteria; kingdom Pseudomonadati; phylum Pseudomonadota; class Gammaproteobacteria; order Chromatiales; family Ectothiorhodospiraceae; genus Thioalkalivibrio; species Thioalkalivibrio sp. ALE20. The sequence continues at coordinate 38,196 of NZ_KB906477.1, read as the reverse complement.
CGAACTGTACTCGCTGTCGGAGCGGGCACCGCAGCGTCACGGTGACCTGATCCTGGGGCAGGTCGAGACCCTGCTGGCGGAGGCCGGGATCGACCGCCATTCGCTGGATGCGGTGGCGGTGGGACGCGGTCCGGGGGCCTTCACCGGGGTGCGGCTGGGGCTGGGCGTGGCGCAGGGACTGGCGTTCGCGCTGGATTGCTCGGTGGTCCCGGTATCCTCGCTGCAGGTGCTGGCCCAGCAGGGCCTGCGGCTGGCGCCGGAGCCGGCCCCGGCGGCGGTGCTGGCCGCGCTGGACGCGCGCATGGGCGAGGTCTACTGGAGCCTGTGCCCGGTGGCGGGGGAGCGGGTCCTGCCGGCGCCGGAGGCCGTGGCGCCGCCGGAGGCGGTGGTGCCGCAGTGGCCGGCGGGCGAACGTCTGGGGCTGGGGACCGGCTTTCGTGCCTTCCCCGAACTCGCTGGTCAATGCGGACTGCCTGCGGAGCGCGTGGACCCCGATGCCCTGCCGGACGCCTTTGACCTGGCCCTGCTGGCGGTGGACGCGCGGGAACGCGGCGAGGGGGTGGATCCGGCGGATGCGCAGCCGGTCTATCTGCGTGACGACGTGGCACGTCCGGCGGCGACCCCGTGAGCGCGCCCGGGAATGCCCCGGTGTGGCCCTGGGAGCCCCCGCTACAGGGCCGGCTGAAGGCGAGTGCGGAGGATTTCCGGGTGGAGGAGCTTCCGGCCACCCTGCCGGACGGCACGGGCGAACACCTGTGGCTGGAGATCGAAAAGCGCGGTCTGAACACCGAGGACGTGGCCGTGTGGATCGCGCGGTCCGCGGGTGTGGGCCGCGGCGCGGTCAGCTACGCCGGGCGCAAGGATCGTCATGCCGTGACCCGGCAGTGGTTCAGCGTGGCCTGCGCGCCGGAAGTCGATCCGGGGTCATGGACGGTGCCGGAACCCGGCGAGGCGATCGCCGCGGACGCCTGGCTGCGCATCTGCCGCCACGACCGGCATGCGCGCAAGCTGCGCACCGGGCACCTGGCGGGTAATCGCTTCACCCTGCGCCTGCGCGAGCTGGAGGGCGATGGCGACATCGCCGAGCAGGTGCTGGAACGGATCCGCGCCGGCGGCGTGCCGGCGTATTTCGGCGAACAGCGCTTCGGGCATGCCAACCGCGAGCGGGCGTACGCCTGGCTGGGCGGCGGTCGGCGTCCGCGCGGGCGTAATCAGCGCAGCCTGCTGCTGTCCGCAGCGCGGGCGGAGCTGTTCAACGCGGTACTGGCCGAGCGCGTGCGCCGTGGCGACTGGGACCGCATCCTGCCGGGCGAGCGGGTCAACCTCGACGGCAGCGGCAGTGTGTTCACCGCGGATACGGTGGATGCGGAGCTGGAGGCGCGCGCCGCGCGGCTCGACGTGCATCCCACCGGGCCGCTGTGGGGGCGCGGGGATCCGGGCACCGGGGGCGAGGTGCGCGAGCTGGAAGATGCGGTTGCCGCGCAGCACGAGGTGCTGGCCCGTGGCCTGGAGGCCGAGGGTCTGAAGGCCGCGCGCCGGGCGTTGCGTCTGGTGCCGCGATCCATGGAGTGGGAATGGGAGACGTCGCGGGTGCTGCGTCTGAAGCTGGAACTGGGCCCGGGGGAATATGCCACGAGTGTGGCGGAGGCCCTGATGCGCACGTCGGCCGGGGACTGACCCCCGGATCACTCCGGGGTTGCTGGGGGGTCAGCCGGAGCGGGCCAGCTGACGCTCCGCACGTTCGGCGCGTTCTTCGGCCTCGACGCGCGCGGTGATGTCCTTCTGGATCCCGATGTAGTAGGTCAGCCGGTCTTCGTCGTTGAAGATGGGCGTCAGCGACAGCTCGTTCCAGAACAGCGAGCCGTCCTTGCGATAGTTGCGCAGGGTCACGCGGCAGGGGCGATCCTCGTCCAGCGCGGCGCGGATTTCGCGCACGGCATCCTGGTCGCTGTCGTCGTTCTGCAGAAAACGGCAATCGCGGTAGAGGATCTCCTCGGAACGATACCCGGTGAGCTCCTCGAACGCGCGATTCACGTAGATCAGGATATTGTCGTTGCCTTCGCGTTCGGCAATCACCACCCCGTCGTTGGAGGCGTCGACCGCGAGGGCGAGCAGCTCGGCATCAATGGTTCGCGTCATGTCTTCGGTTCGATAGGTTCCATCCGTCAACTTTACAGATTGTCATAAAGCCGCTTGTCTGTCCCTTTGTCCCTGCCGGAATTCGGTTTGTTCAATCGTCCTGCCGGGGGGCTGTTGGAGTAGAGCGCAAAAAGAAAGGGCCGCATCATCACTGATGCGGCCCTTCTCGTATCGCCATTCCCGGAGAGCGTTACATCTCCTGGGTGATGGTGAATGCCCCGCGCACCTGCCCGGCCTGGTAGCCGGTGGCCTCGTCTTCCGGATAGAGACGTTCCAGCGCGTGCTTGATGTCGGAATCGATGTCCTCGCCGTGGCAGGCCAGGCACTGGCCGCCGGTCGGGATCGCTGCCATGAACCGGAACCGCGCGCCATCCTCGGTCTGGATCACTTCGTGCGTCGGGGCGACTTCGTCGGCCGGGGTGCCGGCAGCGACTTCGGCGTCAAAGCTTTCCAGCACCGCGCGCTCCCACTCGTCCGGGGCGTTGTCGGGGTTGCGCAGCTTGAGGCTGGTGCGCCCGACGTCCCAGCCGGTGTCGGCGGAGATGTCCGCGGCGATCTCCGGGGCCACCTCGTTGCAGACCTGGATGGCCTCGGTGGGGCCGCCGGTTTCCATCGCGCTCATCAGTTCGCCCTGCAGGGTGCTGGCGAATTGCTGGATGGCCTCACGGCTCTCCATGGCGCGCTGTTCGATTTCCTCTTCGCTGACCTCGGTGGCTGCCGGTTCTTCGGCGGTCGTGGTCGCCTCGTTGTTGGAGCAGCCTGCGGCGAGGGCCGCGATGCCGAGGGCGATGGGGGCAAGTTTCCAGTGATTCATGAGCAGGACCTCTTCGTCGCAGTTTCCGTTGCCTTTGGATGCATTCATTGTACAAGGCTTGTACAGGATGGTCTCGCAGCCGGTGCGGGATTGCAACCCGGGCGGCATGCGGCTGCGGCAATCCGCTGATAACGGTCAAGGTAACTCTGGACTTGATCTAAATCAACACGCCGTTCAGTGCTAATGTTCGCGGGCGATACCGGTGTCACTCAGGACGAATCCCGGCGTTTCTTGAGCAGGACGTATACGGCGCCGGTGCCACCGTCCGCCGGACGTGCCGAACAGAACGCGAGCACGTCGTCGCGCTGGCGCAGCCAGTGGTCGGTCAGCCCCTTGAGGACCGGGCCCCGCGGGCTCGAGCGCTGGCCCTTGCCGTGGATGATGCGCACGCACAGGCGGTCATCCGCGCGCGCCTCGTCGATGAAACCGGCCACCGCCTGGCGTGCCTCGTCGGCGAACAGGCCGTGCAGGTCCAGTTCGTCCTGAATCCGGTAATGGCCGCCGCGCAGCTTGCGGAACACCCGCTGGCTGATGCCCGCGCGGCTGAAACGCAGCTCGTCGCCGGGCTGGAGGTCGCCGAATTCCAGCGGGTCGCTCATCCAGTCGCGCCGGGCCTGTTCCTCGTCGCGGTCGCGCTGGGCCGCGCGGGCGGGCGGGCGCGGCGTGTCCTTCTCCGCGCGGTCGCTGTGAATCCGGCGTACCGGGCCCACCGCACGCAGAAACTCGTCGAAATCGCTGGGACCGTCCCCGGAATTCATGGCAGGATACTCGCTTTCCGAGGCTCCGGCACAGGCAGGAAACTGCATGTCCCGAAGCCGTTTCCAGTATATTGAAGACCCTTTCAAAGCCTCCGGCTCCCGAATGCGCATTCTGGTCAGTAACGACGATGGAATCCATGCCCCCGGCATCCAGTGCCTGGCCGGCCACCTGCGAACGGTGGCCGAGGTCCGGGTAGTGGCACCGGACCGCGACCGCAGCGGCGCCAGCAACAGCCTGACGCTGGTGCGGCCGCTGCACGCCCGATCGGTGGGCGACGCCGGTGTGCAGGTCGATGGTACACCCACCGACTGCGTGCATCTGGCGCTGACGGGGTTGCTGGAGGAGGAGCCGGATCTGGTGATCTCCGGCATCAATGCCGGGGCCAACATGGGCGACGACGTGCTGTACTCCGGGACCGTGGCCGCAGCCATGGAGGGTCGCTTCCTTGGCCTGCCATCGATCGCGGTGTCGCTGGTGGGGACCGACCTGCGGCATTACGACACCGCGGCGCGCGTGGTGCTGGATCTGCTGGATCGGCTGCGGCAGGTCCCGCTGCCGGCGGCGACCATCCTCAACGTGAACGTCCCGGATATTCCGTTCGAGTCGATCCAGGGCGTGCAGACCACCCGCCTGGGGAACCGCCATCGCGCCGAACCCATGGTCGCCGACCAGGATCCGCGCGGGCGGGAGATCTACTGGGTGGGTCCCGCAGGGCCGGAGCAGGATGCCGGTCCCGGGACCGATTTTCATGCCGTGCGCGAGGGCTACGTCTCGATCACGCCGATCCAGGTGGACCTCACTCGTTACGACGCGATCGACACCGTCGGGCGCTGGCTGGAGGGTGCCGCGCCGGGGGATCACCACCAGGGAGGTACACCATGGTGAGCGACGCCTCGGGTGCCGGGCTGACCTCGGGGCGGGCGCGCGACCGCCTGGTCCGGATCCTCGAGCAGCAGGGGATCCGCGATCCGCGGGTGCTGGAGGCCATCCGCAGCGTGCCCCGGCACCTGTTCGTGGAGGACGCGCTGAGCCACCGCGCCTACGAGAACATCGCGCTGCCCATCGGGCACCGCCAGACCATCTCCCAGCCGTTCATCGTCGCCCGCATGACCGAGGCCCTGCTGGAGGGCGGGCCGGTGAGCACCGTGCTCGAGATCGGCACGGGTTCCGGTTATCAGGCGGCGGTGCTGGCGCAGATCGTCGACCGGGTGTACTCGATCGAGCGGATTCAGGCGCTGACCCGCAGCGCGCGCGAGCTGCTCAGCCGGCTGGGCATCAACAACGTGAACCTGCGCCACGGCGACGGGGCGGAGGGCTGGCCCGAGCGCGCACCGTTTGACGGGATCATTCTCACCGCGGCTCCGCGTGAGGTGCCCGAGACTCTGCTCACCCAGCTGGCTCCCGGCGGGCGTCTGGTGGCCCCGGTGGAGAGCGCGGACGGTCGTCAGCATCTGGTCCGCTATACGCGAACCGAGGATGCGTTCGTCCGCGATGTCCTCGACGGGGTGATGTTCGTGCCCATGCTCCCGGGCGCGGAGCAGTAGCGACGTGTCCGGAATCGCGCCGCGATGAAACTGTTCGAGCCGGTTTATGATCGGGTGATGGGGTGGTCCCGTCACCGTTATGCACCCCGCTACCTGGCCGGTCTCTCCCTGGTGGAATCGTTCGTGCTGCCGTTCCCGCCGCCGGATGTCATGCTTGCGCCCATGGCGGCCGCGTCGCCGGCGCGGGCCTGGTATCTGGCCGCCCTGACCACGGTTGCCTCGGTGATCGGCGGGGTGCTGGGTTACCTCGCCGGCTGGCTGGCGTTCGAGTCGCTGGGCCCGTGGCTGCGGGACATCGGCTACGCCGCGGAGCTCGCGCAGGCCGAGGACTGGTTCGCCACCTGGGGGGTGTGGGTGGTGCTGGTGGCGGGGTTCTCGCCGCTTCCCTACAAGCTCTTCACCATCACCGCCGGGGCCCTGGCCATGGCGTGGCTGCCGTTCGTGCTCGCCTCGCTGCTGGGGCGCGGTGCGCGTTTCTTTCTGGTGGCCCTGTTCATGGCCTGGGCGGGGCCGCGCGCCGAGCGCCATCTGCGCCCCTACATGGAACGCATCGGCTGGGCCGGGATCGGCGTGCTCGTGGTGGCCATCGCGGTGTATCTGGCCCTGGAGTGAGCATGCACGAGAGGGTGCTGCGCGGCCTGATTTTCGTGTTGCTGGCGGCCCTGCTGGTGGCGGCCGTGAGCGGATGTGCGCTGCGCACGCCGGGCGATTCCCGGGTTCCCGATACGCATACCGTGTCGCGCGGTGAAACCTTGTACAGCATTGCCAGCCGCTACGGGCTGGAGTGGCGGGCGGTGGCACGACGCAACGCGATCGGTGCGCCCTATGTCATTCATCCCGGCCAGCGCCTGCGCCTGACCGGTCCGGCGCGTTCGTCGCCGCCCCCGGTGCCATCGCGCGAAACGGCGAGCGGATCCGGGGCTTCATCGAGCGAGCGGGGGCGCCCTTCCGGCACCGGTGACGAGCCTGCGTCCGCCCCGGAACCCGAGCCGGAACCCGAGCCGCGGCCGGCCCCGAGCGGTGACGGCGAATGGGTGTGGCCGGCCGATGGTGACGTGGTGCGTGCCTTCTCCGACAGCTCCAGCACCCGACGAGGGCTGGGTATCGGTGGCGAGCGGGGGGATCCGGTGCGGGCGGCGCGCAGCGGCGAGGTCGTCTATGCAGGTGGCGGTCTGGTGGGGTATGGTCGTCTGATCATCGTGCGTCACGACGAGCGTTTGCTGTCGGCCTACGGACACAACGACGAGCTGCTGGTCGAAGAAGGCGACACGGTGGAAGGCGGCGATCCGATCGCGCGCCTGGGTGCATCGGGGACGGACCGGCCGATGTTGCATTTCGAGATCCGCGTGGACGGCTCGCCGGTTGACCCGGCGGGCTACCTTCCGGATCGTTGAACCGAGCAATTGACTGGCAGAATCACGCATGAGCGACCCCCGGCACCCGGCCGATCTCGACGGCCGTGAAGGCGAGGATCCGGAATCTCCTCTGGAGGAGCCGGCATTGCATGAACCGGCGGAAGAAGAGCGGGTCGAGGACGACGTAGCCCCTCTGGAAGAAGAAGCCCCCGACCCGGTCGAGGCGGGAACGCCCGAGGAGGAGGTTCCGGTGCGTCCGCGCACCCTGCGCGATGCGCGCCCCGCGGAGCTGGACGCCATCCAGCTCTACCTGCGCGACATCGAGTTCCGCCCCCTGCTGACGCCGGACGAGGAACGGCATTACGCGCGTCTGGCACGCCAGGGAGACGAGGCCGGCCGGCGGCGCATGATCGAATGCAACCTGCGTCTGGTGGTGAAGATCGCCCGGCGCTATCTCAATCGCGGTCTGCCGCTGCTGGACCTGATCGAGGAGGGAAACCTCGGGCTGATGCATGCGGTGGAGAAATTCGATCCCGAGCGCGGTTTCCGCTTTTCCACCTATGCCACCTGGTGGATCCGTCAGACCATCGAACGCGCCCTGATGAACCAGGGGCGCACCATCCGCATCCCGGTGCATGTGTCCAAGGAACTGCGTACCCATACGCGGGTGGCGCGCGAACTGACCCAGGAGCTGGGGCGCGACCCCAGTGAAGAGGAACTGGCCGCGCGCCTGGAAAAGCCGGTGGCCGAGATCCAGAAACTGCGGGCGATGTCCGAACCCTCGACCTCCATGGACCTGCCGCCGGGGCCGGATGGTGATCGCTCATTGACCGACATCCTCGCCGACGTGAATGCGGTGGAACCCTCGTCCATCCTCGAGGATCAGGACATCCAGGATCTGGTGGAGGAATGGCTGGGTCAGCTCGACGAGAAGCAGCGCGAGGTACTGGTGCGCCGTTTCGGTCTGCACGGCTTCGAGCGCTCCACGCTGGAGAAGGTCGGCGCGGAGATCGGGGTCACGCGCGAACGCGTGCGCCAGATCCAGATGGATGCGCTCAAGCGACTGCGGAGGCTGCTGGAATCGCGCGGGATGAAGGGTGACGAGGTGCTTCCCGGGTCCTGAGTGCCGCCGGGCTCCCGAGCGCGGTTGGGCATCGACTCAATCGCCGGCGGAGGCTTCTGCCGGTTCCACGATCAATGCTGCGGCCACGTCGCGCCCTTCGGCCATGATCAGGTTGTAGGTGCGGCAGGCCGCCGCGGTGTCCATGATCTCCACCCCCAGCTCGCGCCGCTGCAGTTCGCGGCGCAGCTCGCGCGGCGGAAAGCGGCTGACCTCGCCGGTGCCGATCAGCAGGACCTCCGGGGGTTCTTCCAGGACCGGGCCCAGTGCCGCCAGGTCCAGTTCGCCGGCCGCGCGCACTGGCCAGTCCGCATGCAGCGAGCGCGGCCGCACGATCAGACTGGCGTGATAGCCGACATCGTTGATCCCGATCGCCCCGGGGGCATGCCCGGTGATGCGATAGGTGACGCCGTCGGAGGTGAGTTCGGAAAACAGCATGACGCAGACGCTACCCCGCGACGGCGCCGGGCTCAAGAGCTCGCAGCCGCTGCAGGGATCAGCGGCGCGGCCGGATGGGATCGCCGGGGTGGGCGCCGGGGAGACCCATGCGCATGCGGCAGCGCGGTGGAGGATTGGTCACGAAGTACTCCGGCCCGGCCAGATCGCCCATGCAGCCGATGCGATCGGGCTGGAAGGCGCGCCGCGCCAGCGCGTGCAGGGCGTCGTCCAGCGGCCCTTCCTCGCGCACCCGTTCGCTGCTGATCGGTTGCCATTCACCGTTTTCGCGTTCGGCGATGGCGAAGCCGAAGGGGAAGTAGCCGGGACCGCCCAGGCGGATGTCCGTGGCGACCAGGCGCGGCGGACGGTCCTCGTCGTACTGCGCGTGAAAGCGCAGGAACGGGCCGCTGAACTCGCGCAGGCGCCAGCCGTCTTCGAGTTCCATGGCGGCTTCTTCGAGTCCGTGCGGGTCGCGGCGGAAGGTCTCGAAATCGGGACGGATCGGCTGGTCGAAGATCCCGACCCAGGCTTCGTGGAAGTGGTTGCCGTCGAGCACCGTGACCCGCCACACGAGCATGTTGAACGGGGTGGGCTGGACCAGCCGGGGCTGGTCCTCCAGCCCGGCCTGGGCCAGCGCGGGCTGGATGTGGCGGTCCAGCCAAGCCTGCAGGGCCAGGCCGCTGCCGGCGTAGGCGGTGGAAAGCACCAGCCCGGCCACCAGCGCCCGCGGCGCGAAGCGCCAGAAGGCCGCGACGATCACCCCGATCAGCAGCGGCAGGGTGTACAGCGGGTCGATCACGAAGATCGAGGCCGTCCCCACCGGGTCGACTGGCAGCGGCCAGAGGATCTGGGTGCCGTAGGTGGTCAGGGCATCGTTGAGGACATGGGTGACCAGGACCAGCGCAAAGAACCACCACCAGCGGGCAAAGCCGATGTCGCGGGTCGCCGGGATCCGCGAGGCCAGCCCGGCGGCCGCCAGCGAGAACAGCAACAGCACCGGGATCGAATGGCTGAACCCGCGGTGCAGGGTGAAATCGGAGACCGCATCACCGTAAGCTATGAGGATGTCGAGATCCGGAATCAGGGCGACCAGCGCGCCGAGTACCAGGGCCTTGCGGCCCAGCCGTGAACCGAGGACGAGGCCGCCGACGGCGGCACCGAGACTGGCGTGGGTGACGGGATCCATGGGGGTCTGCGTTTCCCTGCGATGCGTGGGCGGGTGGTCCTGCGACCGGCCGCGGCGCGGCGAGTTCGGGGCGCAATGATGGCGGGCGGCGACGATCACGCACAAGCCCGCGGCCGGCACGCGGATACGCGGGCCTGGGACTTCTGGATCGACCGCGGTGGCACCTTCACCGACATCGTGGGGCGCGACCCCGAGGGCCGGCTGCATTCGCACAAGCTGCTGTCGGAGCACCCCGAGGCCTATGCCGACGCGGCGGTGCAGGGCATCCGCGACCTCCTCGGGCTCGCGCCGGGCGAACCGGTGCCGGCGGCGCGCATACACGAAGTGCGCATGGGCACCACGGTGGCCACCAACGCCCTGCTGGAAGGCAAGGGCGAGCCGGTGGTGCTGGTGATCACCGCGGGCCTGGAGGACGCGCTGCGCATCGGGCATCAGGCGCGCCCGGAGCTGTTCGCGCGCGACATCCGCCTGCCGGTCCCGGTGTACGACCGGGTGGAACCGGTGGACGAGCGCGTGGATGCCGCCGGACGGGTGCTGCGCGCGCCCGATCTGGACGCCCTGCGGTCGCGCCTGCAGGCGGCGCGGGCGGACGGCTATCGCGCGCTGGCGGTGGCCTGCGTGCACGGCTACCGCTTCCCGGCGCACGAGCAGGCGGTGGCCGAGCTGGCGCGCGAGCTGGGCTTCGAGGAGGTGGTCGCCAGCCACGAGGTCAGCGGCCTGATCAAGCTGGTGCCGCGCGGCGAGACCGCGGTGGTGGACGCCTTTCTGTCGCCGGTGCTGCGACGCTACGTACGACAGGTGACCGCCGAGCTGGGGACGGTGCCGCTGCGCTTCATGCAGTCCTCCGGCGGACTGGTGGATGGCGAACGCTTTCGCGGGCGCGATGCGGTGCTGTCCGGTCCCGCCGGTGGCATCGTCGGGGCGCTGCGCACCGCGGGCCCGCTGGGCTTCGAGCGCCTGATTACCTTCGACATGGGCGGGACCTCTACCGACGTGGCGCATCTGGCGGGCGAGCTGGAGCGGCGTCAGGAGAGCGAGGTGGCCGGGGTCCGCCTGCGCGTACCGATGCTGGACATCCACACCGTGGCGGCCGGCGGCGGGTCGATCTGCCGGTTCGACGGCATGCGCCTGCGCGTGGGGCCGGAGTCGGCCGGGGCGCAGCCGGGTCCGGCGGCGTACGGTCAGGGCGGTCCGCTGACGGTCACCGACTGCAATCTGCAGCTGGGACGGTTGCGGCCCGAGTATTTCCCGGCGGTGTTCGGGCCGGATCGCGACCGGCCGCTGGATGCCGGGGCGGTGGCGGAGGGCTTTGCCGCGCTGGCGGCCGAGGTGGGGGCGACCCAGGACGAGCCCCCGTCGCCCGAGGCGCTGGCCGAAGGCCTGCTGGAGATCGCGGTGGAACACATGGCGCGCGCGATCAAGACGATTTCGGTGCAGCGCGGGCACGACGTCGGCGGTTATGCGCTGGTCTGCTTCGGCGGGGCCGGCGGGCAGCATGCCTGCCGGGTCGCCGAGCGTCTGGGCATGCGGCACGTGCTGTTGCATCCGCTGGGCGGGGTGCTGTCGGCCTTCGGCATGGGCCTGGCCGAGCTGCGGGCGCTGCACGAGGCGAGCCTGGAGTGTCCACTGGACGGCGATGGCGTGGCGCGGCTGGAGACGGCGCTGGGCGAGCTGGAGGCCCGGGCCCGGGACGAGCTGGCCGGGCAGGGCGTGGAGCCCGCGCAGTTGCGACTGCATCGGCGGGTGCAGCTGCGGGTGGAGGGCTCGGATTCGACCCTGGAGGTGGAGGCCGGGAGCCCGGAGGCGATGCAGCATGCGTTTGCCGAGGCCTGGCGCCGGCGTTACGGCTTCGCCCCGCCGGACCGGCGGCTGGTGGTGGCGGTGGCCGCGGTGGAGGCCGTGGGGCCGGGGGCGGAACACCCCGCGGAAGCGGCGGGCGCCGCCGCGGATGACGAGGCCGCGGCGGGCGAAGCGGAATGCGCGGAACGGGTGTCGATGTTCACCGCAGGGCAGTGGTGCGAGGTGCCGCTGTACCGCCGCGAGGCCCTGAGCCCCGGCATGCGTCTGGAGGGCCCGGCGATCGTGATCGAGGCCACCGGCACGGTGATCCTGGAGCCGGACTGGCGGGGCCGCATGGCCGCGGACGGCACGCTGGTGCTGGAGCACGACCCCGCCGCGGGGGCGCGTGATCGCAAGCGGAGCGAGGATCCGCAGCGTCGCGACCCGGTGCGGCTGGAGGTCTTCAACAACCGCTTCATGGCGATCGCCGACCAGATGGGCTTCACCCTGCAGAACACCGCCCATTCGGTGAACATCAAGGAACGCCTGGATTTCTCCTGCGCGCTGTTTGACGGGGCCGGCCGGCTGGTGGCGAACGCGCCGCACATGCCGGTGCATCTGGGCTCCATGGGGGCCAGCGTGCGCGCGATCGTGGCGGCCTTCGGCGACGACCTGCGTCCGGGCGATACCTACGTGCTCAACGATCCGTTCAACGGCGGGACCCATCTGCCGGACATCACCGTGATTACGCCGGTGTTCCTGGATGCCGCGGGCGGGGTCACCAGCGATCCGGCGACCCCGGCGGTGCTGCGGTACTTCGTGGCCTCGCGCGGGCATCACGCCGATGTCGGCGGGATCACGCCGGGGTCGATGCCGGCGTTCTCTTCAGCTCCGGAGGAGGAAGGTGTGCGAATCCCGCCCGTGCGGCTGGTGCGCGACGGCGAGTTCGATGGCGAGATCCTCCAGACGCTGCTGATGTCCGGTCCGTGGCCGGCGCGCAATCCGGCGCAGAACCGTGCCGATCTGGAGGCGCAGGTGGCGGCCAATCGGCGCGGTCTGGAGGAACTGGATCGCCTGCTGGCCGAAAGCGGCCCCGCGCTGGTAACTGCCAGCATGCAGCATGTGCAGGAGAACGCGGCCGCGGCCGTGCGGCGGCTGATCCCGGAACTGGAGCCCGGCCACTTTCGCTGTGCCCTGGACAACGGGGCGGAGATCGTGGTGTCGGTGACCCCGGATCGGCCCGGATCGGCGGAGGATGCGCGGCTGGTGATCGATTTCGACGGGACCTCGGCCCAGCGCGCGGACAATTTCAACGCGCCGGTGTCCATCGTGCGTGCGGCGGTGCTGTACGTGCTGCGCTGCCTGCTGGACGACCCGGTGCCACTCAACGACGGCTGCCTGGATCCGGTGGAGCTGCGGGTGCCGGAGGGCTGCATGCTCAATCCGGTGCCGCCGGCCGCGGTGGTGGCCGGGAACGTGGAGACCTCGCAGGCGGTGACCGACGCCCTGTTGGGTGCCCTGGGGGCGCAGGCGGCCGCGCAGGGGACGATGAACAACCTGACTTTCGGCAACGACCGTTACCAGTACTACGAGACCATCGCCGGGGGTGCCGGCGCAGGCCCCGGCCACCACGGCGCCAGTGCGGTGCAGACCCACATGACCAATTCGCGCCTGACCGACCCGGAAGTGCTTGAGAGCCGTTTTCCGGTGCGGGTGGAGCGCTTTGCGCTGCGCACGGGCTCGGGCGGCACGGGGGCCTGGCGGGGCGGCGACGGGGTTATCCGCCGTCTGGGTTTCGACGAACCGATGGAACTGACCCTGCTGGCCAATCGCCGCCGCGTGGCGCCGTTCGGCCTGTGCGGTGGTGGCGATGCGGCGGCGGGCGAGGACTGGCTGATCCGCGCGGACGGGCGCCGCGAGCGCCTCCAGGGCTGCGACCGGCGTGCGCTGGAAGCGGGCGATGCGGTGGAGATCCATACACCGGGCGGCGGGGGATACGGGACCCCGCAGACCGACCCGCAGACCGAGTAGAGCCGGTCGTTCGGCGGGGCGGCCCGCGCGAGGCGTCAGCCGGTGGCGCCGGCCGATTCCCCCGTGCCCAGCTTCTGCTCCATCAGATGATCGAACAGGGACTCTTCCGGGATGATCTGCGCGCGCCCGGTGCGGAACTCCTGGGCCAGCCCCTGGAGGCTGTGCTGGCGCTTGCTGCGGCCGGCGGCATCGGTGAACAGGAAGCGTCCGGAGTGGGTGCCGCGCCAGACCAGCTTCATGCGCGTGACCCGGGTGCCGGCGGGCGAGGTGAACTGGATCCAGGTGCCCGATTCCAGGCTGTCGGCGGTGTCCACGTGCTCGTCGTCGTGGTCGCGCATCAGTGACGGGTCGTCGTCCGGGAGGCGCGCTGCGGTGGCGAACGGGCTGGCCGCCGAGCGGCCCTCGCTGCGCCGGCTGCGTTCGCGCGAGCGTTCTTCGTTGCCCTTGTCGGAGGCCTGGCCGCGGTGGCTCGTGGTGTCCGTGGCGTCGGTTCCGTCCGTTGCGGGGGCTGAGCCAGTCGCCGGTTCCTTTTCTGCCGCCGGTTTCGCCTCTTCGGTATGGCTTGGCTTGCGCCCGGCGGCCATCAGGTGGGCACTGACCAGGTCCGACTTGATGCGGGCACGTTCCTCCGCCGACAGCGGAGCCCGGTCGAGATAGGCGCGGATACGGGCCAGCAGTGGCGCCGAGGACTTGAAGTCCGGGGCCTCGCGCATCAGCTGCAGCAGTTCCTCCAGCAGAGCCAGACCGGCGGGGGACTCCCGGCCGTCGTCGGCTTCCTGGCTGTCATCGGCGGCGGATGCGGCGGTGTCCGCAGGCTGTTCGCCGGGGGTGGCGGCCGGGGTCTCGTCGTCGGTCCCGTCCGTGGTGCCCGTTTCCGCGGCGCCGGCCGGGACGTCGGACGCCCGAGAGGATCCCGGACCGCCGTCCTGCACAGGGGCCGGCGCGGTGGCGGCGTCCGTACTGCCCTGCGATTCAGGGGCTGTCGCCACGCGGGCGGTCTCCTCCGCGGTGAGCAGCGGGACCCAGGCGTCCATCAGCTGCTGGCGGGCCTGGTCGGGCAGGCCGCGTCCGGCGGTTTCCACGGTCTGGTGGACGGTGGTCTCCATCTGCCAGGAGACCTCGATCCGGGTCTCCTCCTGTTCCGCCTCCCGACGTTCCTCGGCCGCCTCGGTTTCGATCTCGGATTCGACCTGCTCGAGATCCTCGCGCAGGGCCTGCAGCGCGCTGTGGTAGGCGTCGGCACTGTCGAGGCCGGCACCCCGCAGACGCTCGACGTGTTCCGCGACCAGCCGCGCCAGTGGCAGTTCGCGGGCGTCTTTGAGGTCGAGATCGGGGTCCACGCGCAGGGCGATATTGAGCAGCTGACCGGTCATCTGGCGTGCCGGGTGCTGCTTGTCGCGGAAGAAGCTGCTGTCGCGCATGGCTATGCGCACCAGCGGGAGCTGGAGGTCGGCCAGGGGTTCGCGCAGGGCCGGGTTGAGGTCGTCGCGCTTGAGGATCAGGTCGAACAGGCCCTGCAGCAGGTCCATGATGAACGGTTCCAGCGACTCGCGGCTGGGGGCATTCTGGACCATGGTGGCCACGGCCAGCGTGCCCGGCATGCCCTGCGGCATGGCTCCGCCCTCGGCGGGGACCATGCCGCGCTCCCCGGCCGGCACCACGTAGCCGAACTGGCCCCAGTGGCCGGCGGGGGCGGCCGGTCCCGGCTCGTGCCGGGCCGTCGCGGTGGTCGCCGGGCCGGCGTGCGCTGGCGGCTCTTCTGTCCCGGCCCGGGTGGCTCCGCCGCCGCCGGTGCTCCGCGTGCGCGCCACGGGACCCGTTTCGGGGACAGCCAGCCCCGCTTCGCCGAAGGCACGGAGCAGCGCCTGCATCTCCGGCTGCAGGTCGCGAACCACGTCGCGGTCGAACCAGTGCAGCAGCATCAGACAGTCTTCGGGGGGCAGGGGGACGGCTTCGACGGCCTGAAGGAAGGCATCCCCGAGGGCATGCGGATGCCAGGGGGCCGCCTCCGGGGATGCTGCGAGCCGGTAATCCCGCGTGAGCTGCTCCAGGGCGTCGATCTCTTCCGACATCACCGAGCGCGCCCCGGCGACTACCTTGCGCAGGGCGACTTCGCGTTCGGTGGCCTCCTGATCCATCACGCTCAGCTCGAGGCCGACATCGTCGGCGCCGGGGTCCGTGCCCGAGGGCGGCTGTGCCGGGGTCAGTCGTTCCGCCAGTCCGCTGCGGAACTGAACGAGCACGGATTGAGCCGCCATGCGAATCTGCCGCGACAGCATCATGTTCTGCTGCGCGCGCTGGGAATCGATCGCCTTCTCGGCCGAGTCCATCAGGCGGTCGTCGAGCTCGTTCATGAATGCGCGGTTCTTTTCCTCGAGCGCATCCATGAACGGGGTCCAGACGCGCTGCAGCAGCCGGGGCGGGATTCGGTAGGTCTGGGCCATGATCACGTGGAAATTGAGCGTTGGGTCTCACTCTATCACCGCTGTCGGGGGGCGAGGGGTGACCGGGGTCACGTCAAACCCGACGTCTGGCGGGGTTGTGATCGGCGGGTCGCGCGGAACCGGGTCGGCCGCAGTCGGTCCATGGTGTTGCGGACGGCGGGCCTGCGGCCCGGGCACCGGCAGACGGAGGGGACGATGAAACGACTGATTGACTGGGCCGAGCGCGGCTGGTTGCCGGATGCGGCCATCCGTGCCGGGATCCGGCATCTGCTGCGGCGGCGGCTGCGCGAGAGTGGCGGGTCGCCGGAGACCCTGCGTGCACGGCGCGAGGCGCTGGTACGGGCCATGCGTGAGGCGCCCGTCGCTCTGTCCACCGATACGGCCAACGAACAGCATTACGAGCTGCCGACCGAGTATTTCGAGGCGTGCCTGGGGCCGTGGATGAAGTATTCCTCCGGATGGTGGCCGGAAGGCGTGGAGGATCTGGCCGGAGCCGAGGCGGCGATGCTGCAGCTGACCACGGAGCGCGCCGGGCTGGCCGACGGCCAGCGGATCCTGGAACTGGGCTGCGGCTGGGGGTCGCTCTCGCTGTGGATGGCGGAACAGTTCCCGCGGGCCTCGATCCTGGCGGTGTCCAATTCGGCGACCCAGCGCGCGGCGATCGAGCACCGGCGCGATGCCCTCGGCCTGACCAACCTGGAGGTGGTGACCGCCGACATGAACGATTTCAGTCCTCCGTACGGCGACTTCGACCGGGTGGTTTCCGTCGAGATGTTCGAACACATGCGCAACTGGCCGGAGCTGTTCCGTCGCATCCATGACTGGCTGCGCCCGGGCGGGTGGTTCTTCATGCATGTGTTCGCCCATCGCGACCGCGCCTATTTCTTCGAGACCGACGGTGATGCGGACTGGATGGCCCGGCACTTCTTTCGCGACGGGCTGATGCCGTCCGAGGATCTGGTGCATGAGTTTCAGGACCACCTGCGGGTGCGTCACCAGTGGCGGGTGGGCGGCGAACACTATGCGCGCAGTCTGAACGCCTGGCTGCAGCATCAGGATGCCGCCCGCGAACGGCTGTTGCCGCTGTTCTCCCGGACGCCGGATGCGACGGAGCCGGCGCGGGTCTTCCAGCGCTGGCGGATGTTCTACATGGCCTGCGCCGAGCTGTTCGCCCGGAACGGCGGGGGTGAGTGGTTCGTCTCGCATACCCTGCTGGAACGCCCGCTGCGCGAGGACACGGAATGACCCTTTCGGTCGCTTTTCTTTGGGGGCTGCTGGCGGCGCTGGGTCTGATGACCCTGGTCTGGGGCGCGGCGATGCGTCGCCGCGACGCCAGCCTGGTGGATCGTTTCTGGGGTATCGGCTTCATCGTCGTCGGCGTCCTGTGGTGGGGGATGGCCGGGTTCCCGGCAGCGGGACTATGGATGCTGGTGCCGGTGGTCCTGTGGGGCCTGCGCCTGTCGGCCTACATCACCTGGCGCAACTGGGGCCATGGCGAGGACGCGCGGTACACCGCGATGCGCGGAGAGCTGAGCGATGCGGCCTTCGCGCGCCGCAGCCTGGTCACGATCTTCGGTCTGCAGGGTGCGCTGGTGGCGGTGATTGGCCTCCCGGTGCTGGCGGGGGTCAGTGCGCAGTCGATGCAGCCGCTGCTGCTGGCGGCGGGCCTTGCGGCATGGGCCTTCGGTTTCGTCTTCGAGACCGTGGCCGATCTGCAGATGGCCCGCTTCCGCGCCGATCCGCAGCGGCGCGGCGAGGTCATGGACCGGGGGCTGTGGCGCTACAGCCGGCATCCCAACTACTTCGGCGAGATCGTGGTGTGGGTGGGCTACGGCCTGCTGGCGCTGGCGGCCGGCGGCTGGTGGGGTATCCCGTCGGCGGTTCTGATGATCGTTCTGATCCTGCGGGTATCCGGGGTAACGCTCCTCGAATCACACCTGCACGAGACCCGCCCGGGTTATGCCGACTACGTTGCACGGACCCCGGCGCTGATCCCGGGGCGCCCGCGCCGGCGCTGAGCGACGCACAGGCTTGCCGGACCCGGGGCCGGCACGCTATAAATGCGCGATTCCGTCCCGTCCGGGGCGACGCCGACCATCCTCCGAACGTGGAACCGAGCATGAGCGCTTCCCCCAGCTCCGTCCAGGCCATGGAACTCAAGGGCCGCATGCTGCTGGTCTCGGTGCTGCGGGTGCACGACGCCGAGCCGCACAACCTGGGCAACATGCTCGCCGCGCGACGCGACGAGGCGCCCGATCTGATGCGCGACATGCCCATTGTGCTGGATCTGCAGCCGGTGGCGGATGCCGGGGACGCCGCGCTGCGCGCGGTTGTGCAGCAGGTGCGGGCCGCGGGCTTTCGCCTGATCGGGCTGCAGGACGGCGAGGCGGCGCAGGCGCTTGAAGCGGCGGATGCCGCCGGACTGCCGCCGCGTCTGGCCATGGGTGGCCGCGGCGGTTCCGGCGAGGTGGCCCTGGGCGAGGGCCGTGCGCGGCGGGAGGCCCCATCCGCGGAGGGCCCGGAGGAACGCGATTCCGCGGCTTCGGCGGCGCCGGTGGCGGTGCACAGCGCGACACGCGTGGTGGACCAGCCGGTGCGCTCGGGGCAGCAGGTCTACGCACGCGGCGGGGATCTGCTGGTGACGGCTCCGGTCTCCGCCGGTGCGGAGCTGCTGGCGGACGGCCACATCACCGTACTGGGGCCGTTGCGTGGCCGCGCCCTGGCCGGAGTGCGCGGGCTGGTGAGCGCGCGCATCTTCTGTCGCCGCCTGGAGGCCGAGCTGCTGTCGATCGGTGGACACTACCGGATTGCCGAAGACATCACGGAAGCCGAGCGCGGCGACAACCGGCTGGTGACACTGGCGGGCGAAAGCCTCAACATCACGGAGTCCTGAGCGGATTCCGCTTCCCTCGATTCTCAAGGAGACGCAGCCAACATGGCACGTATCGTAGTGGTGACTTCCGGCAAGGGGGGCGTGGGCAAGACCACGACCTCGGCCGCGATCGCGACCGGCCTGGCCCAGCGGGGCCACAGGACCGCAGTGATCGATTTCGATGTCGGTCTGCGCAACCTCGACCTGATCATGGGCTGCGAGCGGCGCGTGGTTTATGACTTCGTCAACGTGATCAACGGTGACGCGAACCTGAAACAGGCGCTGATCCGCGACAAGCGGGTCGAGAATCTGCACATCCTTCCCGCATCGCAGACTCGCGACAAGGAAGCGCTGACCGAGGATGGCGTAGAGCGCGTGCTCGGCGAGATGGCGGAAGAGTTCGATTACATCATCTGCGACAGCCCGGCCGGCATCGAGCGGGGTGCCCTGATGGCTGCCTATCACGCCGACGAGGCGGTGGTGGTCACCAATCCCGAGGTGTCCAGCGTGCGTGACTCGGACCGGATCCTGGGGATTCTCGCCTCCAAGACCCGCAAGGTGGAACAGGGCGGCGATCCCATGCCCGGGCGCCTGCTGCTGACCCGTTATTCCCCCGAGCGGGTGGAGCGCGGGGAGATGCTCAGCATCGAGGACGTGGGGGAGATCCTGGCGATCGACCTGCTGGGCGTGATTCCGGAATCCCAGGCGGTGCTGAATGCCTCCAACGCGGGGCAGCCGGTCATCCTGGACGCGGAGTCGGATGCCGGGCAGGCGTACGACGATGCCGTCGGCCGCTTCCTGGGCGAGGAGCGTCCGCTGCGTTTCGTGGACGTGCCGAAGCGGGGCTTCTTCGGCCGTTTGTTCGGAGGCTGAGTCCATGGGCATCTTCGATTATTTCCGTCAGCCACGGCAGAAGAGTGCGAACGTTGCGAAGGAGCGCCTGCAGATCATCGTGGCGCGCGAGCGCGCGGCGCGTTCCGGCCCGGACTACCTCCCGGCAATGCAGCAGGAGCTGCTGCAGGTGATCCGCAAATACGTCGAAGTGGACGACGACGCGGTGCAGATGAACGTCGATCGCGAAGGGGACTGCGAGGTGCTCGAGCTCAACATCACTCTGCCCGACCATGAGGAAGGGGCCCGCTGAGGCAACTGCGGGAACGTGGCCGATCCACCGTTTGTCCACCACGGACAACCATCGGAAGGAGACGGCGCCATGATGCAGACCATCCTGATCGTGACCACCAGTCACGACGAGCTCGCCCCGGGGCATGCGACCGGACTCTGGTTTGACGAATTCGCAGACCCCTATCAGCGGTTTCGCGAGGCCGGATACGAGATCAAGGTCGCCAGTCCCCGGGGCGGCCCGGTTCCGCTGGACCCGCGGAGCCTCGAGGCGGCCCACCCCGGGCCCGCGGCGGCGACCGCGCAACAGGCCCTGGATGACACCATCCCGCTGGATGCGTCGGTGCAGCACGAGCAGTACGCAGCGCTGTTCTTCCCCGGCGGGCACGGCACCATGTTCGATCTGCCGGATAATCCGCATGTCCAGCGGCTGGTCGTCGAATTCCTCGAGCACGACAAGGTACTCGGCGCGGTTTGCCATGGCCCGGCCTGTCTGGTGGGCGCCATGCTCCAGGATGGCAGCCCCGCGGTCTCCGGCCGGCGGGTGGCCGCCTTCACGAACAGCGAAGAAAAAGGCGTCGGTCTCGATGCCGCGGTCCCCTTTCTGCTGCAGGATCGTCTGGAGGCTCGCGGTGGCAAGGTGGACGCCGCCGACGACTGGGCGGAACACGTGGTGGTTGATGGCCGCCTGGTGACCGGACAGAACCCGCAGTCGGCGCGGGCGGTCGCCGACGCCATGGTGCGCCTGTTGCGCGGCACCTGACACCTCCCGGGCCCTTCCCGGAGTCGCCCGGCGTCCCGGGCGGCTCCGTTTCTTCCCTTCGTCACCCCTCGCATCCCCTATCCCTTCGTCGCAGTCCAGGCCGGCGTGCTGCGGGTGCCTGCCGGCCGGCGTCCGCGAAACCGTGTCGTCATTGGCATGCACCGTCCGGGGTTTTCGGCTAGAATCGCGGGCGGCTCATCAGCGGGAGCGTGCGGGAAAGGTCGCGTGCCCCCCATCGCCGGGAACCCGTAAACGACGGATCCCGGGAAACCATAGATGAACGTCAATCGGTCGTATCTAGATTATTTATTTGTTATTAGTGGTTAACCTTCCTAACCTAGGCGACCGTCACGATTAACCAACGCGTAGGAGAAAGCCACATGGCCGCCAAGAAGTACTCCGCGGGTGTCAAGGATTACCGCGAAACCTACTGGATGCCGGAATACATGCCGCTGGATACCGACCTGCTGGCATGCTTCAAGATCACCCCGCAGCCGGGCATCGACCGCGAAGAAGCCGCAGCCGCCGTGGCCGCCGAGTCCTCCACCGGGACCTGGACGACGGTGTGGACCGACCTCCTTACCGATATGGACTACTACAAGGGCCGTGCCTACGCCGTCGAGGACGTGCCGGGTGACGACGAGTCCTTCTACGCGTTCATCGCCTATCCGATCGATCTGTTCGAGGAAGGCTCGGTGGTGAACGTGTTCACCTCGCTGGTGGGCAACGTGTTCGGGTTCAAGGCCATCCGTGCCCTGCGCCTGGAAGACGTGCGTTTCCCGATCGCCTACGTGAAGACCTGCGGTGGTCCGCCTGCCGGTATTCAGGTCGAGCGTGACAAGATGAACAAGTACGGCCGGCCGCTGCTGGGCTGCACCATCAAGCCGAAGCTGGGTCTGTCGGCCAAGAACTACGGGCGTGCGGTCTACGAGTGCCTGCGTGGCGGTCTCGACTTCACCAAGGACGACGAAAACATCAACTCGCAGCCGTTCATGCGCTGGCGCGAGCGTTTCGAGTTCGTGCAGGAAGCGACCGAGAAGGCCGAAGCCGAAACCGGCGAGCGCAAGGGTCACTATCTGAACGTGACCGCGCCGACCCCGGAAGAGATGTACAAGCGTGCCGAGTTCGCAAAGGAGATCGGCGCGCCGATCATCATGCACGACTACATCACCGGCGGTTTCTGCGCCAACACCGGCCTGGCCAACTGGTGCCGCGACAACGGCATGCTGCTGCACATCCACCGTGCGATGCACGCCGTCCTCGACCGTCATCCGAAGCACGGTATCCACTTCCGCGTGCTGGCGAAGATCCTGCGCCTGTCCGGCGGTGACCACCTGCACACCGGTACCGTGGTCGGCAAGCTGGAAGGCGACCGTGCCGCGACCCTCGGCTGGATCGACATGCTGCGCGAATCCTTCGTCCCGGAAGATCGCTCCCGCGGTATCTTCTTTGATCAGGACTGGGGCTCCCTGCCGGGCGTGTTCGCGGTGGCCTCCGGTGGTATCCACGTCTGGCACATGCCGTCGCTGGTCACCATCTTCGGCGACGACTCCGTGCTGCAGTTCGGCGGCGGTACGCTGGGCCATCCGTGGGGCAACGCCCCGGGTGCGACGGCCAACCGCGTGGCGCTGGAAGCCTGCGTCCAGGCCCGTAACGAAGGCCGCGACGTCGAGCGCGAAGGCAAGGAGATCCTCACCCAGGCCGCGCAGCACAGCCCCGAGCTGAAGATTGCGATGGAAACCTGGAAGGAGATCAAGTTCGAGTTCGACACCGTCGACAAGCTCGATTCCCAGCACAAGTGATCGCCCGAGTGCGGACGGCCGCTGGCGGCGCCGTCCGCACCCTGAACGAACCAGACACAGGATGACCGACATGTCCGATATTCAGAACTTCAAGCCGGTGCAGAAGTACGAAACCTTCTCCTACCTGCCGGAGATGAACGCCGACCAGGTGCGCAAGCAGATCGAATACTGCCTCGCGCAGGGCTGGAACCCCTCCGTGGAGTACTCCGAGAAGGAGCACGCCATGTCCCCCTACTGGTACATGTGGAAGCTGCCCTTCTTCGGTGAGCAGTCGGTGGAAGCCGTGCTGCAGGAAATCGAAGAGTGCCGTCGCAGCAATCCCGGCATGATGGTGCGCTTCGTCGCGTACGATAACTACGCCCAGAGCCTGGGCATGGCCTTCGTGGTCGATCGCGGCCGCTGATCCGGCTGCGGCCGGGTCGGCTGTCGCCGGCCCGGCCATTCCATACAGGGTTTTACTGTTGCCGTCGCCAACTGTAAGGAAGTGCCATGAGTAATCCGACATCCGCGTCTGCAGGCCTCTCCGGTCGCGAGCTGGCCCGCGAACGGCGCAAGGCCATGTCCCGCAATGGCAAGGCCGCCGTGAAGGGCTCGAACCAGGGCGTCTCGCGGTCCCAGGTGGTTCGTCAGAACCCCGCGCCCGCGGCGCCTGCGCCCGAGCCGGCTCCCTCGGCCCCGGAATCGGGGCGTGAGTCCGACGCGCCCGCGCAGCCCGAGCCCCGGTTCGCCGAACCGCGGGCGGAGCGGCAGACCGATGGGTCCGACGCGCCGCCTCCGGGCGCCCACCAGGGTGCCTCCAACGGGCGTCAGGCCGCGCTCGAGCGTCGGCAGAAGATGGCACGTCAGGGCAAAAAGGCCCTGGGGCGGGGCAGCACGCGCGGCTCGGGCGGATTTGCCCGGGCCGGCTCCGAACGCTCGCGGCAGCTCGAAGTCCTTGCGCAGAGCCAGGACGTTGACTGCGAGAACATGAGCGGCCGCGAGATCTGCCGCCTGCGCCGTCAGGCGCTGGCGCAGAACGGCAAGAAGGCGATGGCGACCGAACCGCGGCGCGAGGATCGTCTGCGTGGCCGTGAGCGCGACCCGGAACCGCCGCGCCCGACGCGTCCGCCGCGGGAGGCCGCGCGGCAGCCGGAATCGCCGGCGGCCGATGAATCCGCCGAACGTGCGGGAGAGGCGCTGGACCAGGGGCTGGATCGCCTGTGCGAGCAGGTGGAACAGCGTCAGGACGAGAACGATCGCGAGATCAAGCCGATGATCTCCGACGTGCGGGCCATCTGCATGGCGCGCCGGGACGCAATGGCGAGCCAGGGCAAGAAGGCGCTGCGTCGGCGTTATCAGGCCGGCACCAAGCGGCCTTCCGATCTGCCGCGCGAGGGCTCGTGGAAAGCGGCCCAGCGCAAGGGCATGACGACCCGGGAGATCGCGCGTCAGCGGCGCCAGGAACTGTGCAGCATTGGCCGCGGTTCGTCCGAGCCGGGCCGGCCTTGCGGCCGGCCGCGGCACGACGCCCAGCATGATGCGCCGCCGAAAGTCGAGG
The DNA here is from genome assembly GCF_000381405.1 of Thioalkalivibrio sp. ALE20. Classification (NCBI taxonomy): domain Bacteria; kingdom Pseudomonadati; phylum Pseudomonadota; class Gammaproteobacteria; order Chromatiales; family Ectothiorhodospiraceae; genus Thioalkalivibrio; species Thioalkalivibrio sp. ALE20. The sequence goes on along the minus strand of NZ_KB906477.1, from coordinate 14,491 downwards.
AAGGGACCACCCTTTCCGGCGGGCACGTGAGCGGCACCCAGGTCGAGAGCACTTATGCCGTGACCGGTGGCGAAGCCGGCAGCTGCTACGACGTGACCGGGACCGAATACCTGGGCGCGGAACATTTCGATCGCTACTGCGGGACCCTCCCCGAGGCCCATTCGCCCAAGGTCGGCCATTCGCATACGAGCCACGGGCAGGAAGTCAGTGGAACCGAGGTGGGGCGGTCCCGCCAGGTCACCGGCGACGAGCGCGGCAGTTGCGAGGCGATCACCGGCACCGAGTATCTCAGTACGGAACAGTACGAGGGCTTCTGCGGCACGCGTCCGGCACCCGGCACTCTGCGCACCGGCGTGATGCACACCGGTCGCGGCGAGGATGTCTCCGGCACGACGGTCGGTCGCAGTCCGAAGGTAACGGGTGATGAGTCGGGTTCCTGCCGGAGCGTGACCGGGACCGAGTATCTGAATACCCGCGACAGTGAGGTTCCCTGCACGGGAAAGCCTGACGGAGCGCCGGCGCGGGCCGGTGTGATGCACACCCTGCGGGGTCGTGAACTGACCGGCACCGACGTCGGGCGCTCCTCTCCAGTGACGGGTGTTGAACACGGGGACTGCAAGCCCGTGACGGGTACGGAATACCTGGGTAGCGAGGACTTCCAGCGCTGCGGGACGCGCGGCGAACCGGCGGCCTCCCGTGTCAGCGAGATGCACACCGCGCACGGCCGGTCCCTGACCGGTGTGGCCGTGGATCGCAGTCCGCGGGTGACCGGAGACGAGACGGGTTCCTGCGCCTCGCTGACGGGGACGCCTTACTACAACCGGGCCGATTTTGCGGAGCTCTGCGAGCAGCCGGCGGCCGGTGGCGTCCACAAGGTCGGCGTGATGCATACCCTGCATGGCGGCGAGGTGTCGGGAACGCGGGTGGAATCGTCCAGTCGCATCACCGGCGATGAATACGGGGGCTGCAAGCCCATTACCGGGACGGAATACGTGGGATCCGATCATTACGAAACACTGTGCGGCACCACGCCGGAAGCCGGCCCGGACAAGGTCACGATGGGCCGTACCTGGAAGCAGCAGGGGGTCTCGGGCCCGGCGATGGGACCGTCCTCGCGCGTGACCGGCGATGAGTACGGGGCGTGCAAGCCGATCAGCGGCACCTCGTACGTGGGTCCGGACCAGTATCAGCAGTACTGTGCCCCCGAGGAAGCGCGTTCGGCCGGCGTGCGCGTCGCACAGCGGCATTCGACCCCGGGGCACGCCGTTTCCGGCAGTCAGCCGGGTTATGACGACCGGGTGACCGGAACCGAACACGGTGCTTGCCAGGACGTTTCTGGCGCGCCCTATGTCGGTGCCGACGAATTCGCGTCCACCTGCGCCAATGTGGCCGGCGACCTGCATCCCCGCCTGCGTCCGGAAGGATTCGAAGGGAACGCGGTGATGCAGACCACCGCTGCATACCAGGCCGCCCCGGCGGCGGGTGATGCCGAAGTGCCGGCGGGCGGCTTCAGTGTGCCGTCTCCGGCCCGCGAGGCGCGTGAACGGCGCGTGACGGGTACGGCCTACGGTTCGAGCGGATCCATCACGGGCTCGGTGAACAAGGCGGTGGGCCTGGTGTCCGGCACCGAGGAGTTCCGTTACGGAGAGGCGCGTGCCCGGGCGGGCGCACCCATGGCCATGGCCCAGGCTCAGGCCCGGGCGGCGATGGCCGAGGTTGAGGCTGCGGAGCAGGACCGTGGCGGTGCCGAACGCGTGACCGTCAATGGGGCCGGCGGAGACTTCGCGATTACCGGTGACGACTGGCAGCGCGGGGAGTCGGTGACCGGCACGGAAGGCTTTTCGACGCGGCGCAACGTCAGCATGCGCGGGAATCCGCGGGGCGAAGGCAGCAGTGCCTGGAGCAACCGCGAGCTGGAACGCAAGGAAGTGCCTGCGAGCCGGATCACCGGGTCCTCGGGCAGTACGGACGCCGGGTCGCTGGTGACCCTGTCCGGCGGCGCCCGCGGCTGATCCGGGGAGTCGGGAGCTCATGGTCGTTCGCCGCCGCCGCAAACCGACGTCTCTGCGCCCTCGCGGGAATGTGAGCGGGCGTGGCTCGGCGTCGGCGCCGCAGGCTCAACCGGCACCCCTCGTGGGTACGGAGCCAGCGGGCGGGCCCGAGCTCGGCGAGGTCGGGCGTTATGCGCCGGTCGACGACGGCAGCGGTGTGCGGCCGGGGCATCCTCTGGCGGATGTGCGTGGTAACGAACGCCTGCAGGGATTCGAACAGGGGTTTCGCGATCGCTTCGCCGCCCTGATCCCGGTGCTGCGTGAGATCCATGCAATGCAGCACGAAAAGGACTTCGCCGAACGGGCTCAGTCGGTGGCGGAACGTCGCCTGGGGGTGAGCCTGCCGCGGCAGGTGCTGGAAGATGCCTGGATCAATCATCTGGATACCCGGCGGCTGTACCTCGAAGGAAGTTTCCGGCTGTTTGACCGGATGGTGAACGAGTACTGGGCAGGCCGCGACGATCTGGTGGCCGAAGCGGAGTCGGCGATCGCGTGGTTCCTGGATTGCGATTTCCACGAAGTAGATATCTCGCCGTGCTCCGATGGCCGCCTGCTCGGCCTGCGGCGTTTTATCCTGCGCCTGCCGGACATGGCGGTGCGGGTGAAGAGCTACGCGGGCGCCCTGTTCGATATCGAGGAGGACGTGCGGCACTGGACCAAGCGGGAGCTGTTGCGGTTTCGTGAAGGGCGGCCGACCACTGCGGACGTGCCGAGCCGGTACCTGAAGGTGGCGGCGTACCATTACAGCAGTGCGGACCCGGATCACCAGGGCTGCACCGCTCATGCTTCCTGCGAACGGGAGGCGGCGGACGCCGCGCTGCGGCAACTGCGGGCGTTCCGGCAGGCGGTGGAAAACACCTACTGCTGCGGCGCGTCGGTGGACACCCTGCTGATCGGGGTGGATACGGATACGGATGCCATCAAGGTCCACGTGCCGGATGGCGAGACGCGGATGAGCCTGTACCGCTTTGTGGACAGCGCGGCGCTGTACCGCGAGACGCAGGACATGAACGAACAGGACGCGTCGCTCGCGGTGTATCGCGCGATTCAGGACACGGTGCATCAGCAGGGCTGGGGCACCGGGAACGGGGCGCCGCACGAAGGCATGCTGCGATTCATCTCACGGCTGCTGATGAACAACCTGTCGCAGCTGGATTACGTCGCCCGCTATCACGGTGGCCATTACGCCGACGTCGGGCATCGCGAACGGATGATCATCGTGGGCCAGGAAGTGGAAGAGATGCAGGTGCGCAACTTCGCCTACATCGCCCATCTGGACACCATGGAAGAGGGTGCCGAGAGCATGGATGTCGGCGTGAACAAGGTGTTCCGCAAGCTGAACGTGGAACGTGGTCTGCCGGTGCCGGTGGTGGTGCATTTCCGCTACGACCGCAAGGTGCCCGGTTCGCGCGAGCGGGTGGAGGCGCGCTGCCGGCGGGTACGCGACGAGATCATGAAACGCTATCGGGATCTGTCCGAAAAGGGGCTGATCGGCTGCCACATGGTGATTCGGGACAAGCGCAGCGGTTCGCAGCTGGAGCCGCTGGAGGCCTGAGGCCAACGGGAACGACATGAAGATCTGCAAGGTAGAGAAGACGCTGGTATCGACCAATCGCATTCGCGATCTGGGACATCGGCCCCTGCTGGTGGTGCAGGAGAAGGTCGGCGGGCCGCGGACCGTGGCGGTGGACGCCGTGGGCTGCGTCCCGGGGGACTGGGTGATCGTGGTGGGCTCGTCGGCGGCGCGCGAAGCGGCCGGGGACAAGTCCTATCCCAGTGACGCGACGATCGTCGGGATCATCGATCACTGGGAGGAGCAGTAAGACATGGACATCATGCGCGTGGAGGACGAGCTGACGGTGACCCGTCGGGTCGATGGCCTGAAAACGGCGTCCCTGCGCGTGCTGGTGGATGCGAAGGGCGGTCGCGCGGTCGCGGTGGATCCGGTCGGTGCGCACCCGGGGAACTGGGTGTTCACGATCAGCGGATCGGCCGCGCGCCTGGCGCTGGACGACAATTCGATCCTGACCGACCTGACGATCGGGGGGATCATTGATTACTGGGATGACGGCAGTGACGACACGTCGTCGTCGACCAGGGACAAGGCTGGGCAGGACCAGACCGATACCGGGCGCTCGGATGGCGGACGCAGGGCCGCGTGAGCGTCGAATTTTCGAAGTAACCGTAACTCCGGGAGAAAATAGCAATGGCGAGTGAAAACTTTGGTGTGGCCCTGGGCATGATCGAGACCCGCGGTCTGGTTCCGGCGATCGAGGCGGCGGATGCGATGACCAAGGCCT
>NZ_KB906477.1:0-9370 GCF_000381405.1 Thioalkalivibrio sp. ALE20 | reverse complement strand
CGTGCCGGTGCCGATTCCTGCGAGCGTGTGGGTGACGGCCTGGTGGCTGCGCACATCATTGCCCGCGTGCATTCCGAAGTGGAAAGCATCCTGCCGAGTGCGCCCAGCGCCAGCGGCTCCGCCAGCTGAGGATACGCCGATGGCCGATCCACGGATCGTGGGCTATCTGAACCGGGCCGTCGCGCATGAAATGTCGGCGGTCCAGCAGTACATGGCCCAGGCGCGGCTGACCGCGCTCTGGGGCATGGCGGAACTGAGCGACTCGCTGCGGCGGGAAGCGCAGGAGGAACTGGAGCATGCGGATCGCCTGATGACCCGCCTGATGCACTACGGGCTGGCGCCTCCCGGCAGCCAGCTGGCTCCGGTGCGTCTGGGGCGGTCAGTGCGGCAGCTGATGGAGTACAACCGTGCGCTGGAGCTGGACGCGGTGCGGATGTACGAGGAAGCAATGGCGTATTGCCGTCGCACCGGCGCCCGAGAGGATGCCGCGCTGTTTTCGGCCCTGCTCGACGAAGAGTGGGAACACGTGCGCGAGATCGATGCTCAAATGAATGCAAACGGCAGCGGAGATTCCGATGGCCGAGAACGGTGACGTGGTTCCCGGAGGCTGGGAGCCTGGCAAGGGTTCGCTGGTGTCGATCAGCAAGCAGTACACCTTTGATCGATACGGGGTGACGCGGGATTTCCTCGACCGGGTCGCGGATCTGTCCGAGGCCGACGGTTATCACCCGAACATCAGCTTCGGGACGACCTATGTGAACATCACCATCGACGCCCGGGACGGCGAGGCGATCGGTGAGGCGGATCGCGCGTTCGCGCTCGAGGTCGACCGCCTCGCCGGCGAGGTGACTTCATGACCCGGGGGTCATAATGAGCTCGCGGGTGATCGCGGTCGTCAATCAGAAGGGCGGGACCGGCAAGACCACCCTGACGATGAATCTCGCGGCCGGGCTGGCCCGGCGCGGCCGGACCCTGGTTGTCGACGCCGATCCTCAGGGTTCGGCGGGGCAATGGGCGCGCATGAGTTCGGAGCGCAAGCCGTTCCCGGCATCCGTGTTCGCGGTGGCCGGGCCGCTGGAGCGGGAGCTGGCGAATCTGCGGCGCGACTATGACTTCGTGGTCATCGACTGTCCGCCGACCCTGGAAGGCGGTGCGGTGAACGGCGCCCTGGCGGCGGCGGACCTGGCGCTGATCCCGGTGCTTCCTTCGCCGGTGGACCTGTGGGGCAGTGTCCGCATGGGGACGGGCCTGGAGGACGCGCAACGGGCGAACCGGGATCTGCAGGCGCGTATCGTGGTCAACCAGCTTGAGGTGCGCAGCGCGCTGTCGCGCGCAATGAAACACGCCCTCATGGAGATCGACATACCCGCTCTGGAGCAGACGCTGCGGCGGCGGGCCATCTACCGGCGTTCGGCGCTGGAAGGCAGCTCCGTCTATGATCTGGGGAAACCCGGACAGGCGGCGGCGGCCGAGATCGAAGCCATCATCGAGGAGGTTTCACAATGAGTGACCTGCAGAACAAGCTGGCGGCCGGCGTGCGCGCGGCGCGCGAAAACCAGGATAACAAGGGCGAGGCATCGGGCACTTCGACGGAGGACAAGTCGAGCAGCAAACCGGAGTCCGGCACGGAGCAGAAAACCGCGGAGAACAAGCCGGCGCAGAAGCCCGCCTCGGGCCAGTCGTCGGCCGGCAAGGCGACGACCGGGACGCGCGGCAGCACGGCGAAGAAGCCCGCTGCAAAGAAAACCGCGGGCAGTTCCGGCGGGTCTGGCGGGTCCGGCGGCACGCGCAAGAGCAGTGGAACGACGACGAAGAAGCCGGCCTCCGGCGGCAGCCGCGGGAGTCGCAAGGACTCACCGGGGAACGACGATCGCGCCACCGGTGATGCGCCCTGGGAGAATCTGCATCCGGATCGGGTCTGGCCGGACTGAGCCGAAACGGAAACGCGAGCATGGCCGGGCGCTGCCCGGCCTTTTTGTGAAGGAGCATTGCCATGCAGGACGAACTGCGCGAATACCGGGTGACCGCAGAGCCCTATTACCAGCCGGTTGCCGACGAGGTGGAGCTGTACGAGGCGGCGTATGCGGCGCGCATGCCCATGATGCTCAAGGGTCCGACGGGCTGCGGCAAGACGCGCTTCGTGGAGCACATGGCCTGGAAGCTGGGCAAGCCGCTGGTGACGGTGGCCTGCAACGAGGACATGACCGCCTCGGATCTGCTGGGGCGCTATCTGCTGGATGCGGAGGGGACGCGCTGGCAGGATGGACCGCTGACCATGGCGGCCCGGCTCGGGGCGATCTGCTATCTCGACGAGATCGTGGAGGCGCGGCAGGACACCACGGTGGTGATCCATCCCCTGACCGACAACCGGCGGGTGCTCCCGCTGGAGAAAAAGGGGGAGATGGTCGAGGCGCATCCCGACTTCCAGGTGGTGATTTCCTACAACCCGGGTTATCAGAGCCTGATGAAGGACCTGAAGCAATCGACCAAGCAGCGCTTCGGCGCGCTGGATTTCGACTATCCGGATCATGCGACCGAGACGCGGATCGTCGCGCACGAGGGTGGCGTGAGCGAGGATGTAGCGGACAAGCTGGTCAGCGTGGCCGAGCGTGCACGGAATCTGAAGGGGCACGGTCTCGACGAGGGCATCTCCACCCGCATGCTGGTGTATGCGGCCACGCTGATCGGGAAAAACGTGCAGCCGCTGGCCGCCTGTCGCATGGCCCTGGTCCGGCCCATTACCGACGATCCGGACATGCGCGATGCGCTGGATTCGGCGGTAACCACGTTCTTCTAGACCGCCTTCGAGGCGGCGCGGGCGCGCGATGAGCATCCATCTGGAAGACTATCCGGACCTCCTCGACGATCTCGGGGAACACGCCGCGCAGGTGCTGGAGTCCGCGTGGCAGGAGGCGACGCGCGCGTTCAGTCCGGCCGGTCTGGAACGCTATTACCTTGAGGGGGCGCGCAGCCTGCATTCGCTGGGGCGGGGCACCGATCTGGTCGCGGCGTTCATCCAGGAGGCCCCGGGGCTGGCCCAGGAGCTGGGCGAGGATGCGGTGGCCGAGCTGCTGAGTGCGTCCATCCGGATGTATTCCAAGACCAGTTCCGCAGTGATCACGCTGGTAATCTCGACCGCGCCCATCGCCGCGCGTCGCCTGGGCGACCATTCGCTGTTCGAAGGTTATCTGCGCCTGCTGGATTCGTTGCTCGGGCAGGCCCCGCGTGGCGTGCGTCCGATGCTGGAGCACCTGGACGAGCTGCTGAGCCATCTGACCCTGGGCGGGTTGCGGCGCTGGGCCACCTGGGGCGCGCAGGCCCATCGCACGGATCTCGAGGCGCAGATCGAATACTTCGGCCTGCAGTCGCCGGAGTCGCGCTCGGTATTCCAGAAGGAACGCCGCGGGACCTTGTTCGTGGACGTGCAGCGGCGTATCAACCTGTATCTGCGTTCGTTGTGGGGACGCGATTTCTTCATGCGGCCAACCAGCGGCGATTTCGAATCGCGCGAAGGGTACCGGCCGTATATCCAGGGGTTCACGCTGTTCCTGCCCGATGCCTTCGACGACACCGACGAGCTGACCGGGCTTGACCTGTATCGCGCGGCGGCGGCGCATGCCGCCGCGCACATGGTGCATACCCGCGAGCGCCAGGAAGAAGAGGCGCCGCGGGGGATCCGGGGCGCGCTGCTGGAGCTGTTCGAGGATTCCCGGGTCGAGGGGCTGACACTGGCCGCATTCCCGGGGTTGGGGCAGATCTGGAAACCCCTGCACACGGCCACCCCGGAAGACGGCGATGCGCCGCAGCCACTGCTGGCACGGACCGCGCGCGCCCTGATCGACGCCGATTACACGGACCCGCACCCGTTCGTGAACGAGGCGCGGGCGGCCTTTGCCCGCGAGTCCGATCTGGAACGTGCGGGACTGGCGGCGGAACTGGCGGAAGCGCTGGCGCCGGCGTTCCCGGAGAAGGGCTACGTGAACCCGAAGCAGATCGCGCCCGAGGTCGTCTACCGCGACGACAACCGCTATATCTGGGCGGTGGGCCGCGAGGACGAAGAAGAGGCGGAGGTGCTGGCCGCACACGGCTCGGGTCAGGAACGCATCTACGTCACGCCGATGGAGATGATCAACACCCTGGACGTGCCCAGTGCCGGGGACGATGCCCAGCAGATCATGGTCCTGGCGACGGAGTTCTTCCGCGATGGCGAGGACACCAGCATCAACGCGCAGGAGGGCAAGGAGCCGATCTCGCTGCCGTTCCACTATCACGAATGGGACTACCAGATGCAGCTGGAGCGCCCGCACTGGGTGACCCTGCTGGAGCGCCGCCCTCCAAAGGGCGATCTGGACGAGATCGACGCGATCAATGAGAAACACAAGCCGCTGATTGCCCGTCTGAAATACCTGATCGAGGCGATTCAGCCACAGGGGATGCAGCGCCTGCGCCGCCAGCCCGACGGCGACGAGCTGGACGTGAACGCGCTGGTGGAGGCACAGATCGACCTGCGCATGAACCGTCAGCCCGACGAGCGCATCTACACCCGTACCCTGCGCCAGGAGCGGGATCTGTCCGTGCTGGTCCTGCTGGACCTGTCGGAGTCGACCAACGAGACGGTGCGCGGGACCGACACCTCGGTGGTGCAGCTGGCGCGCGAGGCGACCACCCTGCTCTCGGGCGCAATCGCGCGCATCGGCGATCCGTTCGCGATCCACGGCTTCAACTCGGACGGGCGGCACGACGTCGAATATTTCCGCTTCAAGGATTTCGATGCGGCATGGGACGACACCGCACGGGCGCGCCTGGCGGGCATGACCGGCGCACTGTCGACGCGCATGGGAGCGGCCATCCGGCATGCCACGGAGCAGCTGCGTGCCCGCGGCTCGCAGAAGAAGCTGATGCTGGTGATTACCGATGGCGAGCCCTCGGACACCGACGTGCGCGACCCGCAGTACCTGCGCTTCGACGCGCGCCGCGCGGTGGAGGAGGCCGGACGCAATGGCGTCCACAGTTTCTGCATGAGCCTGGACCCTAACGCCGATGATTACGTGGAGCGCATCTTTGGGAACCACTACATGGTGCTGGATCGGGTCGAACGGCTGCCGGAGAAATTGCCGATGCTGTATGCCGGCCTGACGACCCGTTAACGGGGGGCGGCGTGAGTCAGAGTGATTCGACGCGGGATTCCGGCCTTCCGCAGGTGATGCTCAAGTCGGAGCTGCCGGCGCATCTGATCCGGCATGCCACCCTGCGCCAGCTGCAGGTCTTCGAGGCGATCGTGCGCCTGGGCAGCTTCACCCGCGCCGCGGAGGAGCTGCACCTGACCCAGCCGACGGTGTCCATCCAGATCAAGAAGCTGTCCTCCGCGCTGGGGCTGCCGCTGTTCGAATATGTCGGGCGCCGGGCGTCGCCCACCGAGGTCGGGCTGCTGCTGTACGACACCTGCCGCGAGATGCTGGGGGCGCTGACCAACCTGGAGATGAAGCTGGCCGAGATGCACGGCCTCAAGCGCGGCCGGCTTCGCCTGGCGGTGATCACCACGGCGCAGTACTTCGCGCCCAGCATCCTCGGCCAGTTCGCGCGGCGCTATCCCGACGTGGAGCTGTCGCTGGAGGTTTCGAACTTCGACCGGGTGCTGGACCGCCTGGCCAATAACGACGATGACCTGTACATCATCGGCCATGTGCCGGAGCGCCTGACCGACGTGGCGGTGTACCCCTTCGCGCCCAACCCGCTGGTGGTGATGGCCAGTCGCGATCATCCGCTTGCGGGGCGCCGCAACATCCCGCTGCAGGAGCTGGAGCAGGAGAATTTCCTGATGCGCGAGCCGGGATCGGGGATCCGTGAGTCCACCCTCAAGCTGTTCCAGGAACACGGTATCAATCCGCGGGTGCGCATGGAGCTGGGCTCCAACGAGGCGATCAAGCAGGCGGTCATCGGTGGTCTGGGGATCTCGGTGCTGTCGCTGCACACCCTGAGCGCGGAGGGCGCGGAAGGGCCGGTGGCGCTGCTGGACGTGGAGCATTTCCCGATCCACCGTCAGTGGCACATCGTGCATCCGCGGCAGAAGGTGCTGTCGGTGGTGGCGCAGACCTTTCTCGACTTCGCCATTCAGGACGAGGCACGGCTGCGCAATCAGATCGAGGACATGCTGGCTGCCTTCAAGGCGCAGGCCGATGCCGGACAGGGCCCCTCCGCCGGATGAACGGTGCCGGCTGACAGGCCCGGCTGACAGGCTATGGGGGGCGGTTTACAATCCCCCGCAAAGTACAACCTTTGATCAGGGCCGCCACGGCGCCCGCGGAGAACACCCGTGAAGAAGCCTTCCGACGACCGACCGCGCATCAGCGGCACCCGGTTCATTGATGCCGACAGCGAGCCGCGCGCCCGGTTCAGCCTGAGTGCCTCGTACCGGGACCAGCACCACCCCGTGACCGGGACGGGTGGGGACCCGAACTTTGGCGCCATCGACACCCCGTTGGATGAGAGCTGCGTGGTTTGTGCCCCTGCGACCCGGCGTCTGGCGGAAGAGCTTTTCGAACGCTGGAACGACGCGCTGAAAACCGGCGACGCCGATCGGGTGACCGACTGCTATGCCGAAGACGCGGTGCTGCTGCCCACGGTGTCGAACGTTCCGCGCACCACGCGCGACGAGATCCGCGACTATTTCCGCCATTTCCTGGAGAAGCGGCCCGCGGGCACGATCACTCAGCGTAACGTGAAGTTCGGCTGCAACAAGCTGACGGATGCGGGTACCTATACCTTTCGCGTGCGCGACGGCGGCGAGGTCAGGGACGTACCGGCGCGTTACACCTTCGTCTACGAGAATCGCGACGGCGAATGGAAGATCGTGCATCACCACTCCTCGATGATGCCCGGCAACGACTGAACAAGACCGACAGTCCCGTGCCCCGCGAGAGCCGGCGCGGGGCGACGTTTCTGACTGGAGGCAAGGACCATGGTTTCCGAACCGGTCGTTCTGTTTTTCCTGCTCGGCGCGATCGCCGGGCTGGCCAAATCCGACCTGAAGATCCCGATGGCGGTGTACGAGGCACTGTCCATCTTTCTGCTGCTGGCCATCGGCCTGCACGGCGGGGTCAAACTGGCCGAATCCGATCTGGTGCCCCTGCTCCTGCCCGGACTGGCCGTACTGGTGGTGGCGGCGTTCATCCCGCTGATCGCCTTCCCGGTGCTGCGCTGGGTCGGCCGCATGACCCGCGCCGACTCGGCCTCCATCGCCGGCCACTACGGCTCCGTCAGCGTGGTGACCTTCTCGGTGGCGGTGGCCTACCTGGCCCAGCGCGGGCTGGATTACGAGGGGCACATGATCGTGTTCCTGGTGCTGCTGGAGATCCCGGCGATCGTGATCGGCATCCTGCTGGCGAAGGCGGGCACCGGTGGCGGCACCCGCTGGGGCAAGACCCTGCACGAGGTGTTCTTCGGCAAGAGCGTGTTCCTGCTGATCGGCGGTCTGCTGATCGGCTATCTGGCCGGTCCGGAGAACATCGAGCCGCTGGAGCCGATGTTCTGGGATCTGTTCAAGGGGGTGCTGGCGCTGTTCCTGCTGGAGATGGGGCTGGTGGCGTCCAGCCGCATCGCCGAGGTGCGCAGTTACGGTGTCTTCCTGGTGGCGTTCGCGATCGTGATGCCGGTGGTGGCCGCGCTCCTCGGTATTGTGCTGGGCTGGGGGCTGGGCATGTCGCTGGGCGGCACGCTGCTGCTGGCCACGCTGTACGCCAGTGCCTCGTACATCGCGGCGCCGGCGGCCATGCGTATCGCGGTGCCGGAGGCCAACCCGGCACTGTCGATCGGGGCCTCGCTGGGGGTGACGTTCCCGTTCAACATCTTCGTCGGCGTACCGCTCTACTTCTGGTTGGCCGAACAACTCTACGCAGTCGGAGGATAGGGCATGGAAGGCGAACCGATGCGCCTGATGGTGATCGTCACCGAGGCGATCCTGGAAGACATGCTGGTCGACGAGATCCGCAAGCTGGGTGCCAGCGGCTACACCGTGATCGACGCCCGCGGCTGGGGCGAACACGGCAAGCGTCGCGGCAACTGGCGCCAGGGCGGCAATATCCGCATCGAGGTGCTGGGGTCCGAGGAGCTCTGCACCCGCATTGCCGCGCACATGCGCGACACCTACCAGAAGGACTACGGGCTGCTGATCTACACCACCGACGCGCTGCTGCACAACTGAGTCGGCTGCGGCCATGGGTGCGCGGGAGGACGAAGAGCTGGCCGCACGCGTGCGCGACGCGACCGGCGCCCGCGCGGCGTACCCGCAGGAGCGGGTGCAGGGGCTGTGGAGCGGTTACGGCGAGATCCGGCGCTACCGCCTGGAGGATGCACCGGTCCCCTCGGTGATGGTGAAGGACGTGCGCTACCCGGCAGCCGTCAGCCATCCGCGCGGCTGGGGCGGCGGGGTGTCCGACCGGCGCAAGCGGCGATCCTACGAGGTGGAGCGGGCCTGGTACGCGGATTTCGCCCCGCGGCTCGATCCGTCGCGCTGTCGCGTCCCGCGCTGTTTCGCGGCGGGTGGGGACGATCATGGCGGCTGGATGATCCTGGAGGATCTGGATGCGGCCGGTTTCCCGGACCGCCGCGAGCGCCTGGACTTCGACGGCGCGGTCCTCTGCCTGCGCTGGCTGGCCGAGCTGCATGCCGCGTTTCTCGGCACCGCACCCGACGGCCTGTGGCCGGTCGGCAGCTACTGGCATCTGGCGACCCGTCAGGAAGAATGGGCGGCGATCGAGGACCCGGCCATCCGCCGCACGGCCGCGGAGATCGATCGCCGGCTGAACGCGGCCCGCTTTCACACCCTCATCCACGGCGACGCCAAGGTCGCGAACTTCGGTTTTGCTGCCGACGGGGGCGCCTTGGTGGCAGTGGACTTCCAGTACGTCGGCGGCGGCTGCGGGATGAAGGACGTGGCCTATTTCATCGGCTCCTGCCTCGACGAAGAGGAACAGGAGCATCGCGAGGCCGACCTGCTGGACGCCTATTTTGATGCCCTGCGCGAGGCGCTGCGCGATCACCACCCGGACGTGGAGGCGGCCGCGCTGGAGGCCGAATGGCGGGACCTGTTCCCGCTGGCGCAGGCCGACTTCTACCGCTTCCTGGTCGGCTGGAGCCCGGCTCACTGGAAGATCCATGACTACAGCCGGCGGGTTGCGCTGGACGTCGTACGGCGGCTGGATCCGGGGCCGGCCTGAGGCGCGCCGGATCGGCTGGCCTCCTACGGTTGCCCCGGCCGGTAGGAGGCCGGCCCTCCGGCCGATTGTGCGTTCGGGCTGTCTCCTGCGCCGGATCGGCCAGAGGCTGGCCTCCTGCGGGGCGAACCTTGCCGCCCGGTGGGAGGCCGGCCCTC
>NZ_KB906476.1:114846-172882 GCF_000381405.1 Thioalkalivibrio sp. ALE20 | reverse complement strand
CGCAACGCCGTGCGCGCGCAAAAGCGGCCGAGCCCCTTCGGGGTTGGCGCCCCGGGTTCCCCGATCCTGCGTTGCGCCGCTTGCGGGTAGAACCACTACCCGCTGCGCGACGCGCCTTGTCTCGGAAAACCCGGGGTGCCAACGCGAACGTGCATATTGATCAGCGTTTCCCTGGCACGAGGCAGGAGCGCAAAATGCGTGTTCACGTCCCGGGGTTGGCCCCGTTGCTGTTTTGCCTGACCGCCCTGTTCGCGGCTCCCGCCGCGGCATCCGGTTCCATCACCGACAATGTTGTCGAGACCCGTCTGGACAACGGTCTGACCGTCCTGGTGCTGGAGGACCGGCGGGCGCCGGTGGTTTCCACCCAGATCTGGTATCGCGTGGGCTCGGCCGACGAATACGGCGGGGTCACCGGCATCTCGCACATGCTGGAGCACATGATGTTCCGCGGCTCCGAGGCCTTCGAGCCCGGCGAGTTTTCGCGCGTCGTGTCGCGCCTGGGCGGCCGCGAGAACGCGTTCGTCGGGCGCGACTACACCGGCTATCACCAGCTGCTGGGCAGCGATCACTGGGACACCCTGCTGGAGATGGAGGCCGAGCGCATGCAGCACCTGCGCCTGACCGAGGAGGAGTTCCTGCCCGAGCGCGAGGTGGTGCGCGAAGAACGGCGCCAGCGCGTCGAGGACCGGCCCAACGCGCGCCTGCGCGAGGCGTTCATGGCCACGGCCTTCCATGCCGATCCCTACGGCCAGCCGGTGATCGGCTGGATGAGCGACATCGACGAGTACAGTGTGGAGGCCCTGCAGGACTGGTACGACACCTGGTACACCCCGGATAACGCGGTGGTCGCGGTGGTCGGGGACGTCGACGCGGACGCGGTGGTGGCTGCCGCCGAACGCCATTTCGGCGACATCCCCGCCGGCGCGGGCGGGGAACGCCCGGCGCGCAGCGAACCCCCGCAGACCGGAGAGCGGCACATCACCGTACAGGTGCCGGCCGAACTGCCCTACGTGATGATGGGCTGGAAGGCGCCGTCGCTGAATTCGCTGGAAGAGCCGGACGATGCCTATGCCCTGCTGGTGCTGGAGGGGGTGCTGTCCTCCGGCGAGGCCTCGCGGCTCGCCCGCGAGCTGGAGCGCGGCCGCGAGATCGCCGGCTCCGCGTCGGCCAGCTACAGCCCGTTCACCCGCCGTGACGGGCTGTTCATGCTGGGCGGGGTGCCGGCGGCGGACACCGATCCCGGGGAACTGGAGGCCGCCCTGCGCGAGCAGATCGAGCGCCTGCGCGAGGAGCCGGTGGGCGAAGATGAACTGGAACGCGTGCAGGCGCGGGTCGTGGCGTCCGAGGTCTACGGCCGCGACTCGGTGCATGCGCAGGCGTCGCAGCTGGCGATGCTGGAGACGGTCGGCATCGGCTGGCGTGAGCTGGGCGCCTTCGTCGAGCGGGTGCGCGCGGTCACCGCGGAGGATGTGCGCCGCGTCGCGCAGGAATACCTGGTGCCGGAGACCCTGACGGTGGGGATCCTGGATCCGCTGCCGCTGGACGAGCGCGAGTCGGAGGAACCGGCCGCCGAGTATGGAGGTGCCCTGTGATGCGCTGGACGGGAGTGTTGCTGGCGGTGCTGTGCGCCGCGCCGGCGGCGGCGATGGAGATCGAACGCTGGGAGACCGACGAGGGCCTGCAGGTGCTGTACTTCGAGGCGCCCGAACTGCCCATGGTGGACCTGCGCCTGACCTTTGATGCCGGTGCGGCGAGGGACGGCGAATTGCCGGGGCTGGCGCGCATGACCAGCCGGAGCCTGCGTCACGGCACGACGGAGATGGATGCCGATGCGCTGGCCGAGCGCTTCGAGTCCGTGGGTGCCCGTTTCAGTACCAGCTCGCAGCGGGACATGGCCGTGGTCTCGCTGCGCAGTCTCACCGAGACGGACTGGCTCGACACCGCGATGGAAACCCTGACCACGGTCCTCGCGGAACCCGCCTTCCCCGAGGACGACTTCGACCGGGCGCGGCGCCAGGCCCTGCTGGGACTGCAACGGGAGCGTCAGGAGCCGGGCAGCGTGGCCGCGCGGCGTTTCCACGAGCTGGTTTACGCCGATCATCCGTACGCCAACTGGCCGGCGGGGGATCGCGAGAGTCTGGAGGCGCTGAGCCCCGAGGACGCGCGCGGCTTCTTCGAGCGGTATTACACGGCGCGCAACGGCGTGCTGGCGATCACCGGCGGCGTGGATCGCCGGCAGGCCGAAGCTCTGGCGGCGCGTGTCTCGCAGGCCCTGCGCCCCGGTGAACCGGCCGAACCGCTGCCGCCGGTGCCGCCGCTGGAGGGTGCGGTGACGGAGCATGTCCCGTTCCCCTCGGAGCAGGCGCACATCCGCATCGGCGCACCGGCCCTGCGGCGTGGTGACGATGCCTATTACCCGCTGACCCTGGGCAACCACGTCCTGGGCGGAGGTGGCTTCACCTCGCGTCTGTTCCGCGAACTGCGCAGCGAGCGCGGACTGGCCTATTCCGTCAGCAGCGGGTTCGGGTCGCGCGCCGCGGAGGGGCCGTTCAGCGTCTCCATGCAGACCGGCACCGAGCAGACCGGCGAGGCGGTGGAAGCCCTGCACGAGCAGATCCGGCGCTGGCATGCCGAGGGCGTGGAGCCGGCCGAGCTGGAGGCCTCGCGCGCCAACGTGGTCAACGGCTTCCCGCTGCGCCTGGCGTCCAGCTCGGGGATCGTGTCGCATCTGGCCCTGATCGGTTTCTACGATCTCGGCGCGGATTATCTGACGCACTACCCCGCACGGATGGAAGCGGTGACGCCGGACGACGTGCAGCGGGCCATACGGGAACGGGTCGATCCGCAGGCCCTGGTCACGGTGATCGTTGGTGGCGAAGAACCGTAGGCGCGGGGCGGGTTCCGCGCGGCGCCGCGGCCACGAGTCCCGGGTCCGCATCATCGGCGGCGCGTGGCGCCGGCGCTGGCTGCCGGTGGCCGACGTACAGGGCCTGCGTCCTACCGCCGACGCCCTGCGCGAGACCCTGTTCAACTGGCTGCAGCCGCATCTGCCCGGTGCGCGGGTGCTGGACCTGTACGCCGGTACCGGGGCCCTGGGGTTCGAGGCCGCGTCGCGCGGGGCGCAGTCGGTGCTGATGGTGGAGCGCGACCGGCGTGCCGTCGCGCGGCTGCAGCAGGCCGTCGAAGAGCTGGGCGCCAGCGGCGTGGAGGTGCGCTGCGCCGATGCGGCGCGCCTGCTGGAGGCGGGCCCGGACGTCGTCGCCCCGTTCCACGTGGTGTTCCTCGACCCGCCGTTCGAGCGCGACCTGCTCGCCCCGGCTCTGCGCACCCTGGCGGGTGAGGGCTGGCTGGCGCCCGGGGGGCGCGTGTATGTCGAGCTGGAAGCCCATCGCGACCCGGCGGAGGTGACGGGGGCGCAGTGGCACATCCTGCGCGAGCGCACCGCAGGGCAGGCCCGGGGGCTGCTGCTGGAGCCGGCGGAGCCGCTTTTTTGCAGTACCCCGGGGCATTCGCTACCGTAGGATCATCCGTTCAAGGCATTTCCATCCGCGTGCGGGGCCGGCGTCAGCGTCCCACGACCCGGCCGCCACGCTACCCATGCACAAGGGGAGTCATCCATGGATGAATCATCCACCCCCGGTCTGTCCCAGACCCGCGTCCGCGGCTTCGGGGTCATCTGCAGTCCGGTCTTCATCATTGCCAGCATCATCATCGTGGCCTTCGTGGTTTTCGGGGCGGCGTTTTCCGAGACGGCCGAAGGCCTGTTCGTGCAGACGCGCGACGGCATCTCCCGTTACCTCGGCTGGTACTACATGCTGGTGGTGACGATCTTCCTGATCTTTGCCCTGTACCTGATGTTCAGCCGCTACGGCGGGGTGCGTCTGGGCGATCAGTTCGAACCCCCGCGGTTCAGCTATGCGTCCTGGTTCGCGATGTTGTTCTCCGCCGGCATGGGCATCGGGCTGCTGTTCTTCTCCATCGCCGAGCCGATGTACCACTACATGTCGCCGCCGCATGCCGAGGGTGAATCCAGCGCGGCGGCGATGGAGGCGATGCGCTACACCTTCTTCCACTGGGGACTGCACGCCTGGGCGATCTATATCATCGTGGGCCTGTCGCTGGCCTACTACGCCTACCGGCACAACCTGCCGCTGCTGATCCGCTCCTCGCTGTACCCGTTCATCGGCGACCGCATCTACGGCCCGTGGGGGCATCTGGTCGACATCCTTGCCCTGTTCGGGACGATGTTCGGGGTCGCGACCTCGCTGGGTCTGGGGGTCATGCAGATCAACTCGGGCCTCAACTTCGTCTTCGGCATCGAGGAAAGCACTCTGAACCAGGTCGTGCTGGTCGCGATCATCACCCTGATCGCGGTGGGCTCCGTGGCCCTGGGCGTGGACCGCGGGATCAAGCGGCTGTCCAACTTCAACATCGGCCTGAGCGTGGTGCTGATCGCGCTGCTGCTGGTGCTCGGGCCCACACTGTTCATCCTGCGGACCCTGGTCGAATCCACCGGGGTCTACGTCCAGAACCTGCCCGCGATGAGCCTGTGGGCCGATACCATCGAGGATTCCGGCTGGGCCACGACCTGGACCATCTTCTACTGGGGCTGGTGGATCTCCTGGGCGCCGTACGTCGGCATGTTCATCGCGCGGGTCTCGCGCGGGCGCACCATCCGCGAATTCGTGACCGGCGTGCTGCTGGCGCCGACCGCGGCCGGGTTCGTCTGGCTGTCGGTGTTCGGCGGCACGGCCATGGGTTTCCAGCTGGAGGGTGTGGCCGACGTGGCCGGGCAGGTGTCCGAACAGATGGAGACCGCGCTGTTCCTGACCATCGAGGCCCTGCCGATGCTGGACTGGATGGCGATCGCGGTGATGAGCGCGGCAACCCTGCTGATCGTCACCTTCTTCGTCACCTCCTCGGACTCCGGTTCGCTGGTCATCGACACCCTGGCCTCGGGTGACGTGCGCAATCCCACCGTGACCCAGCGCGTGTACTGGGCCGTGGCCGAAGGGATCGTGGCCTCGGTGCTGCTGGTGGCCGGGGGGCTGGGCGCGCTGCAGGCGGCGGCGATCAGTGTCGGCCTGCCGTTCTCCATCGTGATGCTGATCATGATGGTGGGGCTGTACCGCTCGCTGCAGCAGACCGAGGCCGTCACGCCCAGCCGTTATCAGCGCGAGGCACCGCCGCCGCATACGCTGTTCGGCTACACCGAAGACCTCGACGAGAAGATCCGCTAGGAGGCATCGATGTCACAGGTGGCACTGCTGGGCTGCGGGCTGATGGGGACCCCCATGGGCCTGCGGCTGCTGGACGCGGGCTTCCCGCTGCAGGCATACAACCGCACCCCGGCGCGGGCCGAGGATCTGGCCCGCGCCGGGGCAACCGTGTATTCCACCCCGGACGCCGCGGTACAGGGCGCGGACTGGGTGATTCTGATGCTCAGCGATGCCCTTGCCATCGAGTCCGTGCTCGCCGATCTGTCCCCGGGAACGCTCGACGGGCGCTGTTTCATCCAGATGGGCACCATCCTGCCGGCCGAGAGCCGGGCCCTGGGCGAGCGCGTGCGGACGGCCGGAGGGTGCTATGTCGAGGCCCCGGTGCTGGGGTCCATCCCCGAGGCGCGCGACGGGCGGCTGCTGATCATGGCCGGTGCCGAGCATGAGGTGGACGTGGAGCGGGTCGCCCCGGTGCTGGAGGCCCTGGGCAGCACGGTCCGGCATGTGGGCGGCCCGGGGCAGGGCGCCGCGCTCAAGCTGGCCTTCAACCAGCTGATCGCCAGCCTTACGGCGGCATTCTCCCTGAGCCTGGGACTGGTGCGGCGCGAGGGTGTGGAGGTCGACACCTTCATGGCGATCCTGCGCGAGAGCGCCCTCTACGCACCCACCTTCGACAAGAAGCTGGACAAGATGTGCTCCGGGGAATTCGGGACCGCTAACTTCCCGGTCAAGCATCTGCTCAAGGACGTGCGCCTGACCCATCAGGCAGCCGCCGACGCGGGACTGTCCGACCCCTGGTTGCCATTGCTGGCGGATCTGCTCGAGCAGGCCGCCGATCGGGGGCTGGGCGATGCCGACTACTCGGCCATCTATTCGTCCATCGTGCCGGAGGCCGGCAACCGCGACTGACCCGCGTCAGCGCACTTCGGCGAGCAGCTGCTGTGCCATGCGCTCGGCCTGCGAGCCGTAGCCGCCGCCGAACAGGTGGTCGTGGTTGAGGATGTGGTACAGGTTGTACAGCGTCCGGCGGGTGGCATAGCCCGGATCCAGCGGCCGCTGTTCGGCGTAGGCCGCGAAGAAGTCCCGCCCGGGGTGGCCGAACAGTTCCATCATCGCCAGGTCGGCCTCCGGGTCGCCGTAATAGGTGGCCGCGTCGAACAGCGTCGGCCGGCCGTCGCCGAGGAAGTCCCAGTTGCCGCTCCACAGGTCGCCGTGCAGCAGGGATGGCTGCGGGCGGTAGTCCGTAAAGAAGCCGTCCAGGCGCTCCTCCAGCTCGGCCAGGGTGTCCAGACGCCCGCGCGGGGCCCCGCGGTCGCGGGCCAGGCGGCGCTGGAACCCCAGGCGCTCCTCGCGATAGAAATCCACCCAGTCCGCATGCGGCCGATTGGACTGTGGCGTGGATCCGATGAAATTGTCCTCGTCGAGGCCGAAGCGGCTGGCGGTGTGCGAATGCATGTCGGCGATGCCGTGCGCCAGCGCCACCGCGTCGCGCGGGCCGCCCAGGTCCAGGTCCTCTATGATCAGGAAACGGGCGCCGGCGGCCTCGCCGGTGCCGATCACCGCGGGGATCTTCAGTACCTCGCAGCGCTGCAGTTCGGTCAGGCCACGGGCCTCGGCGGCGAACATGCCGGCGTGGTCGCCGCGGTTGAGCTTGACGAAGAAGCGGCGGCCGTCGGTGCCCTCCAGACGCAGGGCCTGGTTGATGGAGCCGCCGGAGCGCGCGCTGCGGCCTGTCGCCTCGAACGGCACTCCGGTATGGTCCGTGATGCACCGGGCCAGGGCGCCGGTCAGGTCGTCGTCCCGTGCGCTGCTTCGCGTCATGTGTCTGTCTCCCGTGGCGGATGTGGCTGACAGGTTAACCACTACACACCCCGAACGTCAGGAGTCCCGAGATGGCCTTCCGCAAACTGGAACCCCTATGCGACAAGATCGGGGCGGAGCAGATCCGCGCCGTGATCGACGAGTTTTATCGCCGCGTGTCGGCCGATCCCCGGATCGGGCACCACTTCGAGCGCATCGAGGATTTCGAGGATCACGTACGGCGGATCAGCGATTTCTGGTACCAGAACCTGGGCGGGCGCCTGGAACAGCCACCGACCATCGACATGGTGGGCAAGCACGCGCCGCTGAAGCTGACCGAAGACGATCTTCAGGCGTGGATGGAGCACTTCCGTGCGACCACCGACGAGATGCTGGATCCGGCGCACGCGAAGGAATGGCAGCAGCTGGCCGAGGGTATCGCCAGCCGCATGCGTCAGGACATCCTGACCGGCTGAGGCGGCGTCAGCAGGGGTCCGCGCCGCCGCCGGGAAAGCCGCAGTAGCCGCGATTCAGGGCGATGTCGTCCCCGCCGTGCACCTCGCGCAGATGGGCCTGACGGGCCTCGGCCAGGTGCGATTCCGCGGTGACCGGGTACAGCAGGCTGGCCATCGACGGCGGTTCCTGACCGAGACGCACGGCGTACAGGATGCGGTAGGCGTACACCCGGCGGATGTACTTGCGGGTCTCGGAGAACGGGATCAGTTCCGCCCAGATGTCCGCATCCAGGGTCTCGCCGTCTTCCGGCAGCCATTGCCGGACCCGGTGGGCCCCGGCGTTGTAGGCGGCGGTGGACAGCAGCCCGTGGCCGCCGAAGCGCTCCTGATTGCGCCCGAGATAGTAGGTGCCCAGGCGGGCATTGTTCGCGGGCTCGAGGATGTCCCAGTCGGAATTCACCTGCACGCCCGCGGCCGAGGCGATGTTGCGCCCGGTGGCCGGCATGATCTGCATGATGCCCAGCGCGCCCGCGTGTGAACGCACGTCATGCAGGAAGGCGCTCTCCTGGCGTGCGACCGCCATGGCCCAGGCCGGATCAATGCCCTGATCGCGGGCGCCGGCAACGATCAGATCGTCGAAGGCCAGCGGGAAACGCAGTTCGACGTCGTCCCACTGGCGCGCGCGGGCCACGGTGAAGATCGCCCGGTCGTGCCAGCCCCATTCGGCGAACTCGTGTGCCGCGGCCACCCGCTCGTCGTTGTCCATGCGCGCGACCGCATGCTGCCATTCGCGCCGCGCCTCGGCATGGCGATCCAGCCGCAGCAGTTCGCGCATCCGCAGCATCGCGGGCTGGTTGCGCACACGCACCCGCAGGCCGTTGTCCAGATCCGCGCGCCGATGTCCGATACGGTAAGGCTGCCCGATCCGGTCGGCGGCGAGAAACCCGTGGAAATTGCGTTCGGTGGCGGCCCGCTCGTAATGATCGCGGGCGCTGTCCGCATTGCCCAGGGCCTCTTCGGCGCGCGCGAACCAGTAGCGCCACTGGGCCTCTTCGCGGGTCTCGCGCGGCATGGCGCGCACCGCGTCGCGCACGGTTTCCCAGTCCCCCGCCCGCAGGGCCACGCGTACCTGCCACTGGCGCAGCTGGGCGTCGAAGACCTCTTCGTCCAGTCCGGCGAGGAACTCGGGGGCCTCGTCGCGGTAGCGCACCGCCAGGCGCAGGCCCAGGGCGTGGGCCACCGCGTTGCGGCCCTCGCTATCCAGGGTCGCCGGGCCGTTCGCGGGCCGCTCCTGCCAGGCGTCCAGGGCGGCGTCCAGATCGGAGCGGATCCAGCGCTTCCAGGCGTCTTCGGCCATGGGGCCGGCCTGCGGGTGGTCGTCGGCGTCGAAGTCGGCCTCCGCGACCCGGGCCGGCCGTTCCCGGAGTTCGAGCCAGCGTTCGGCCCAGGCTTCGTCGTCACGGTCGAGGTAGCGGCGCAGGTAGCGCGCGAGGCCAGTCTGGCCGGCGTCCATGGCGAGGGCGAAGCGCTGCATGGCCAGTTCACTGGTCAGGCCGTCGGCCGCGCGCCAGGCATCGAGGGCCGGGTCGCAGGCCGAGGGCCGCGAATGGCCGTGCAGCCAGATCGACTCGATGTCTTCCAGGGCGGCGTCGTTCTCGTCCCGCTCCAGCAGGGCCTGGCGGCGATGGCAGTCCTGGGTCACCCCCATGGAACGCTGGTCGTCGACCATCTCCAGCAGGGTATCCCATTCGGATTCCTCGCCGAGATGGCGCAGGTAGTTGGCGTACAGGCGGTCGGCCAGCGGGGTGTCGCCGTGATGCTCGAGGAATTCCCGCACCGCGTCGGGTTCTGCCCGCCCAAGGTCACGGGCGAGGCGGCGGTAGTCGAGATACGGTGCGAGGGGGTAACCGGCCAGGGTCTCGCGCGCGCGTTCGAAGGCCTCCGTGTTGCCGCGGTTGAGCGCCCGTTCGGCGGTGACGAACAGGCCGCGCTCGAAGGCGTAGCGAGTTTCTTCCGCGCCGGAACCGGAGTCCGCGGCAGAGGGGCCGCCGACCAGCAGGGTCAGGACCATGGCCAAGATCGTGCCGGGGCCGCCGGCGATCAGCCGCTGACGAATGCGCATGCCTGTGTCTCCTGAGCCTCCGCGTATTCCACCATCATCCGTCAGGTCCGGCGGGCTGGCAATCCCCGTGCCCGTGTTTTGCGCGGCATGACGCGCAATGCCGCCCGATCAGCCGGAAAGCAGCAGGGTCTCGCCGCGGGCCAGCCCGTCGATGGTCCAGGAGGCGACGCGGTAGCGCACCAGGCGCAGGGTCGGATGGCCGACCGCGGCGGTCATGCGCCGGACCTGGCGGTTGCGCCCTTCGTACAGGGTGATCGCGAGCCAGCGGGTGGGGATGTGGCGGCGAAAGCGCACCGGCGGGTCGCGTTCCGGCAGGTCCGGCGGGTCCATACGGTCGACCTTCGCCGGCAGGGTGAGTCCGTCGCGTAGTTCGACCCCGGTGCGCAGGGCCTCCAGCGCGGCCTCGTCGGGATCGCCTTCCACCTGCACCCAGTAGGTCTTGCCCGCGGAGTCGGGGCCGGGGCGGGTTATGCGGGCGTTCAGGACGCCATCGTCGGTGAGCACCAGAAGGCCCTCGGAATCGCGGTCCAGACGTCCGGCCGGGTGCACGCCGGGCAGGTCGATGTAATCGGCCAGGGTGGGACGGCCCTCGCGGTCGGTGAACTGGCTGAGCACGCCCCAGGGCTTGTGGAACAGCAGGATCCGGCTCATGCCCTCAGTCGCAGCGCAGGGTCACACGGTCGGCAAAGTGGCGGCCGAGGTTTTCTTCGGGTTCGGCACCGTAGTCGAGCGCCATGGCGCGCGCGACCATCGCCGGATCGGGCCGTGGCCGGTCGACCTCGGCCTCGCATTCCGGTGCCCCGCGCACCCGCGGAGGGCGTTCATCGGGATGCAGGATCTCGATGAAATAGGTGGGATCAAAGACGCGGTAATCCACCGGCGTCCGCGCCGGGTCGGGTGCACCCTCGAGCGCCAGGGTGAACCGGTATTCCAGGGTGTCTCCGTCCTTTTCCATCCGCGCCTCGCCCTCCGGCCGCACCTCGATCGCGTGGCCTTCGGCCTCGAAGTGCGTGTACCAGTCGTATTCCTCCAGATTGTCGAGGATCTCGCGCGCCAGCGCGTTCAGGCGCTCGGCGTCGCTGTCGCCCTCCTGGTGGGCCAGGGCGTCTTCGTGGAGGTATTCGGAGTACATCGGGTCGAATTGCCACAGGTGATGCATGCGTACCAGCTGGCCGGTGGCGTCGCGCTCGAAGTCGACCTCGAGATCGATCCAGGCGTGCGGATGGGCGGCTGCGGTGCCGGGCAGGCCGGCCGTCGCGGCCAGCAGCAGGAATGTGGCAAGGCTCGTCGCGAGGCGCGGTTGTTTGCGGACCGGGTTCATGCCGGGATGGCCTCCGGGGTCGGGGCGGCGGCATGCAGCAGCCGCTCGTGGTAGTCGGGGTGCACGCCGAGGTCATGCAGCCGGGCGTATATGTCCCTGACCGGTCCGCGCGGCTGCAGTTCGGCGAGCAGATCGGAACCCCGGGGGAGTCCCGGGACGTGATCCACCAGACCGGTCAGCCGGCGCGACAGACGCAGGCGTTCGGGGTCGGCGGCGATCGCCTGCGCGAGGGCGGTGGCGCGGCGCAGGTTGCAGCGGCGAACCGCGTCGGGATCGGCAAGCACGCTTTCCAGGTCACCCAGGCGGCGCAGGATGCGGGCCGCTCCGCGTGGGCCCAGGCCGTGGATCCCCGGGATGTTGTCGCTGCGGTCACCGGCCAGCGCCAGCAGGTCGGCCACCTGGTCGGGGCGCACGCGCAGGCGCTTCTCCAGGGCCCGGCGATCCATGGGTCGGCCGCGTTCCGGGTCGTGCAGGTGGTCCCGGTCGCCGAGGATGGTCTGTGCCAGATCCTTGTCGGCGCTCATCACCGCGACCGGCAGCCCTGCCGTGCGCGCGTTGCGGGCCAGGGTGGCGATCAGATCGTCGGCCTCGTATTCGGGGTGTGAGAAGCGGGCCAGCCCGAGGGCGTCCAGCAGCTCGCCGATCCGCTCGAACTGTGCCCGCAGCTCGGGTGGCGCCGGCGGGCGATGGGCCTTGTACCCGGGGTCGAGACGATGGCGGAAACCGCGCCGCAGCGAGGTGTCGAAACAGAAGCCCAGCGGCCCCGGGGCGCGCTGCGGCAGCCACTGGCACAGGGAGTGGACGAAGCCGTGCAGCGCACCACCCGGACGCCCCTGCGGGTCGGGGTCGAGGCGGCGCGCGAACCAGGCGCGGAACACGAAGATGCTGGTGTCCACGACCGTGCAGGTCGGACACGGGGCGGGTTCACTGCAGGCGTTCAAGATCCTTCCGGATGCCGCCGATGGAGCGTTCGAGATCCGCCTGTTCGTCGGCCTGGAGATCCAGTTCCACGATGCGTTCCATGCCCCCCTGGCCGAGGATGCAGGGGACGCCGGTGGCGACATCGCGCTGGCCGTATTCGCCGTCCAGCAGCGCGACCGTGGGCAGGACCCGGCGCCGGTCGAGGGCGATCGCCTCGACCATCTCGGCGATCGCCGCGGCCGGGGCCGCATAGGCGCTGGAGGTCTGCTTGAGGGCGAGGATCTCGGCGCCGCCGTGGCGGGTGCGCTCGACGATGGAGTCGAGGGTTTCGCGGTCGAGGAACCGGTCCAGCGGGATGCCGTTGACATGCGAGTAGCGCAGCAGCGGGACCATGGCATCGCCATGCCCGCCCAGCACCAGGGCCTGGATGTCGTGCACCGACAGGCCGGTCTCCAGCGCGATGAAGGCCGCCATGCGCGAGGTGTCCAGCACGCCCGCCTGGCCCATGATCCGGTCGCGGCTCCAGCCGGTCTGCTGCGCCGCGCGCCAGGTGAGCACGTCCACCGGATTGGAGACCACCAGCAGGCGACTGTCGGGGGCGTGGCGCCGGACCTGGTCGAGGATTTCGTCGAGGATCGCGACGTTCTTGTCGAGGACATCGGAGCGCGACATGCCCGGCTTGCGTGGCAGCCCGGCGGTGATGATCACCAGTTCCGCACCGGCGATGACGTCCGCCTCGTGGGAACCGGTCAGGCGGGTGTCGAAGCCCAGCAGGGGCGCGGTCTCCTGGATATCCAGTGCGGCCCCGGCGGCGGTCCCTTCATGGACATCCAGCAGCGCGATCTCGCGGGCGAGGTCACGGCGGGCAAGGAACTGCGCGGTGGATTCCCCCACCCGCCCGGCTCCGACGATGGCGATCTTCTGCATGGCCTGCGCTCCTCGGACTGTGTGTTCAGGTTCGCGCCACGCCGCTGTCGCGGGCCGCCCGAGCCACCGCCTCCGGGATGGTCTCGATCAGGCGTGGATCGAACGGCGTGGGCAGGATGTAGTCCGGTCCGAACTCCAGGTGGTCGCGGCCGTAGGCGTCCAGCACGCTCTGCGGCACCGGTTCGCGCGCCAGGTCGGCGATCGCGTGGGTGGCCGCGACCAGCATGGCGTCGTTGATGCGTCGGGCGCGCACGTCCAGCGCCCCGCGGAAGATGAACGGGAATCCGAGCACGTTGTTGACCTGGTTGGGGTAGTCGGAGCGGCCGGTCGCCATGATCAGGTCGTCCCGGGTCTCGCGGGCCAGGTCCGGCTGTATCTCCGGGTCCGGATTGGACAGGGCGAAGATCACCGGATTCGGTGCCATGCTTTGCAGCATCTCGGGGGTCAGGATGTCCGGGCCGGACAGCCCGATGAACACGTCGGCGTCGCGGCAGGCATCCTCCAGCGTGCGGTCCTCGGTGTCCACCGCGAAGATCTGCTTGTATTCATTGAGGTCTTCACGGTGGCTGTGGATCACGCCATTGCGGTCGACCATGTGGATGAGATGCTTGCTCGCGCCCAGACGCACCAGAAGCTGCATGGAGGCGATGCCGGCTGCGCCCGCGCCCACGCAGACGATCCGGGCGTCGGCCAGGTTCTTGCCCTGGATGGCCAGGGCGTTGAGCAGCCCGGCCGCGGTGATGATGGCCGTGCCGTGCTGGTCGTCGTGGAACACCGGGATGTCCAGGCGATCACTCAGGCGGCGTTCGATCTCGAAGCAGTGGGGCGCCGCGATGTCCTCGAGGTTGATGCCGCCGAAGCCGCCGGCGATCCGCGCCACGGTATTGATGAAGTCCTCGGGCTGGGCGGCGTCGACCTCGATGTCGAACACGTCGATCCCGGCAAAGGTCTTGAACAGCACGCCCTTGCCCTCCATCACGGGCTTGGAGGCCAGCGCACCGGTGTTGCCCAGTCCCAGCACCGCGGTGCCGTCGGTGATCACCGCGACCAGGTTGCCCTTGCCGGTGTAGCGGTAGACCTCGTCGGGGTTGTCGGCGATGGCGCGCACCGGGGCCGCCACGCCGGGCGAATACGCCAGCGACAGGTCGTCCTGCGTGGCGGTGGGCTTGGTGACGTGGATGGCCAGTTTCCCGGCCGGTTCGCGGGCGTGGTAGTCGAGGGCGCGCTGATTGAAATCGTCGGACATGATTGCGAACGGGCCTTGTGCGGGCGGTGGGTTCAGTTGACCGGGTGGGTCGGCAGATCATTGCGGTCGCGGGCCGCCTCGTACAGCGGTCGTACCTCGTCGGCCAGCCGGGCGAGCTCGCGCTGGCGCCCTTCCGGCGCCGGATGGGTGCTGAGGAACACCGGATGGCGGCTGCCATTGGACTGTTCCGCCATCTTGCGCCACAGCGCCGGGGCGGCGTCGGGGTCGTAGCCGGCGCGGG
Organism: Thioalkalivibrio sp. ALE20; assembly: GCF_000381405.1. Taxonomy (NCBI): domain Bacteria; kingdom Pseudomonadati; phylum Pseudomonadota; class Gammaproteobacteria; order Chromatiales; family Ectothiorhodospiraceae; genus Thioalkalivibrio; species Thioalkalivibrio sp. ALE20. Next base: position 158,630 of record NZ_KB906476.1, on the reverse strand, counting down.
CCGCCAGTTCGATGCCGATCTCGTCGGCTTCGGTTTCCATGCGCCGGCTGTGGGGCAGCTGCACCGCCAGCACCGCGCCCAGCGCGGCGCCGGTCAGCGCCAGCTCGGAGCGGTCGCCGGTGATGGCGAAGCCGGTGACCGCCAGATTGGAGGCCATCGCCACCGACATCTTCTCGGCGCTGTGGGCGGACAGGGCATGGCCGATCTCGTGGCCGATGATCTGCGCCAGTTCGTCGTCGGTCAGTTCCAGCTGTTCGATGATGCCGGAGTAGATCGCCATCTTGCCGCCGGCCATGGCGAACGCGTTGAGGGTGTCCGGCGCCTCGATGACCGCGATCTCCCAGTCCCAGTCGGCGGTCTCCGGGCGGTACTCGATGGCCTGCGCGACCAGGCGTTCGGTGATCCCGTGGACCCGTTCGGTCATCTCGGGGTCGGCGTTGATCCGGCCTTCGTCGCGTGCGCCGGAGAGCATCTCCACGTACGCCTCGCGCGAGGCGTCGATCGCCTGGTTCTCCGAGACCAGCATCAGCTGGGAACGTCCCGTCACCGGATTGGTGGTGCAGGCGGGCAGGCCCAGGGCCATGCCCAGTACGGCGATCAGGGCCAGCACCGGCAGGCGCCGGCGCAGCGGACGGAACAGCGAGTTCATGCGTGACCAGTTCATGCGGTTTCTGCCTGCAGGTCCCGCGGGGATGCGGGATGATGACACCTCTTCAGCATACACCCTGCGGACCGCCCTGCGGAGCCCGCACGCAAACGAGGGCACCCCGAAGGATGCCCTCGCCGGATCGGCCACGCCGGCGGGGCCGATGGGCCGCCGCCTGCCTGCGGGGCCGCGTGATGCGACCTCGCGCGGGACTTCAGAACGCGAAGCGGCGCTTGAACTTGTCCACCTGGCCGGCGGTGTCGACGATCTTCTGCTTGCCGGTGTAGAACGGATGGCACTGCGAGCAGACGTCCAGGTGCATCTCGTCCTGACCCAGGGTGGAACGGGTCGTGAACTTCGTGCCACAGGTGCAGATCACGTTGACTTCGCGGTATTGGGGATGGATCTCGGCTTTCATGGTCGACTCACGCGTGTTCGGGCGAAAAGTGCGCTAGCATAGCCGCCTCCTGTGGCCGGGCGCAAGTCGACGGCGGTCTTCGCGGGGGGCGGCCGGGATCCGGACGTGCTGTCGGGCGGTGCGAACAACTCGTTGTCTTGCGGGGCGTTCCGGCGGGGCGTGCGTTTTGCCCGAAACCGGTCGGTTCGCGTCCGAGCACGTTCCCGTCATCGCGAGTCGCGAAGCGATGTGGCGATCTCCATCCGAAGCCACCTGTTCCTGCATGCAGCCCGCTTCGGCCGATTGCCACGTCGCCTTCGGCTCCTCGCAATGACGGGGCGAGGGGGCTGCGACTCGCGATGGCGGGAGCCTGCCCGCAGGCGAACAGGGCCGGCGGGCTGCTCTCCGGGCGGTACGGGCAAGTCGTTGTCTTGCGGGGCGTTGTGCCGGGGCGCGCGAGTTTTCCCCGAAACCTGTGGAAAACTTTGTGGACGAACTGTCACTGGATGGCGCCAGCGGCTTGCTGCGGCGCAGGACTCTGGATTGGTCAGTTTTTGCCCAGAGTTTTTATATTACTGAAAATAAAGTGTTCCTTGTATGTCAATGGGCCCGGGCCCGGTGCTGCCCGGGGTCGGGACCGGCGTGAAAGGACGGGAGTCGCGTTGTGAATAACATGTCCGCATTGTCAAGCGCAGTGCCGCAGGTCGGCTTTGTCAGCCTGGGCTGTCCCAAGGCGCTGGTGGATTCCGAGCGCATCCTGACCCGGCTGCGTGCCGAGGGCTACGGGATCGTCGGGGACTACACCGGGGCGGACCTGGTGGTGGTCAACACCTGCGGGTTCATCGACGAAGCGGTGGAAGAATCGCTGGGGGCGATCGGCGAGGCCCTGGCGGAGAACGGGCAGGTGATCGTGACCGGCTGCCTGGGCAAGGATGCCGAGACCATCCACGAGCGCCACCCGGACGTGCTGGCGGTGACCGGGCCGCACGCCTACGAGGACGTGGTGACGGCGGTGCACGAGCACCTGCCGCCGCCGGCGGGCACCTTCGAGACCCTGGTGCCGCCGGAGGGCATTCGTCTGACCCCGCGCCACTACGCCTATCTGAAGATCTCCGAGGGCTGCAATCACCGCTGCAGCTTCTGCATCATCCCCGGCCTGCGCGGCGACCTGGTCAGCCGCTCGATTGGCGAGGTGCTGGCGGAGGCCGAGCGCCTGGCCGAGGCCGGGGTGCGCGAGATCCTGGTGATCTCGCAGGACACTTCCGCCTACGGCGTGGACGTGAAATACCGTACCGGCTTCCACGGCGGGCGCCCGATCCGTTCCGACATCGCGCATCTCGCCGAGGCCCTGGGGCAGCTGGGCATCTGGGTGCGGCTGCACTACGTCTATCCCTATCCGCATGTGGATCGCCTGATCCCGCTGATGGGGTCCGGCGAGGAGGGCGGGCTGCTGCCCTATCTCGACATGCCGCTGCAGCACGGCCACCCGCGGGTGCTCAAGGCGATGCGCCGTCCGGCTGCGGCGGAGAAGGTGCTGGAGCGGATCGCCGACTGGCGCGCGCAGGTGCCGGACCTGACCCTGCGCTCGACGTTCATCGTGGGCTTCCCCGGCGAGACCGAGGCCGAGTTCGAGACCCTGCTGGACTTCCTGCGCGAGGCGCAGCTCGACCGCGTCGGGGCCTTTGCCTATTCGCCGGTGGACGGGGCCGAGGCCAATGCCCTGCCGGACCCGGTGCCCGAGCCCGTGCGCCAGGAACGCCTGGCGCGGTTCATGGAGGTGCAGGCGGAGATCAGTGCCGAGCGCCTGCGCCGTCGGGTGGGCACGCAGCCGGTGGTGCTGGTCGACGGCACCGACGAACACGGCGTCGTGGTCGCGCGTTCGGCCGCGGAGGCGCCGGAGATCGACGGGGTGATCCGCGTGCCGGATGCCGATCCCGACTCGGTGGAGGCGGGGGACTTCATCGAGGTGCGGATCACCGCTGCCCGCGAGCACGACCTGATCGCCGAGGTCGCCGACCCGGACGAGTGACCGGGGCGGCCTCGCTCGGCGGCCGTGCTCAGCCGCCGTTGCGCTTCGGGGCCACCGGTTCCGGCGTGGCGTCCCAGATCTTCTCCGCGTAGTCACGCACCGTGCGGTCGATGGAGAAGAAGCCCATGCGCGCGATGTTGGTGAGCGCCGCGGCGTTCCAGCATTCCGGCTGTGCATACAGCGTGTCGGCCCGCTCGCAGGCCTCGCGGTAGGCGGGGTAATCGGCGAGCACGAAGAACGGATCCTGATGGCGCAGATAGTGCCCCAGTTCCGCATGGGTGGCGTTGTCGTCGCAGGTGAAATAGCCCTGCTCGAGCATCTCCACCGTACGCGTCAGGGCCGGACGTCCGGCGAGCATCGCTTCGGGGACCTCGCCGCGGGCGCGGTGCGCGACCACCTCGGACTCGGTCATGCCGAAAATGAAGATGTTTTCTTCACCCACCGCGTCGCGGATCTCGATGTTGGCACCGTCCAGCGTACCGATGGTCAGCGCACCGTTCAGGGCCAGCTTCATGTTGCCGGTGCCCGACGCCTCGAAGCCCGCGGTGGAGATCTGCTCCGAGAGGTCCGCCGCGGGGATGATCACGGTCGCGGCGCTGACCTCGTAGTTGGGGATGAACACGCACTTCAGGCGGTCCCCCACCTGCGGGTCGTGGTTGATGATGTCCGCGACCTCGTTGATGACCTGGATGATGTCCTTGGCGCGCTGGTAGCCGGGGGCCGCCTTGCCGCCGAAGATCACCACCCGCGGGGGCACGTCCTCGCCGTCGCGGATGCGGTTGTACAGCTCGATCACGTGCAGCAGCTTGAGCAGCTGGCGCTTGTATTCGTGGATGCGCTTGATCTGTACGTCGAACAGGACGTCGGTGCGGATGCGGATGCCGGTGCGTTCGCGCACCAGCGCGGCCAGGCGCTCCTTGTTCTTGCGCTTGACCTGCTGAAACTTCTGTTGAAGCTCCGGATCCGCGACCCAGGGCTCCAGCGCGCGCAGGCGTTCAAGGTCGTACTGCCAGTCGTGGCCGATCTTTTCGCCGAGGAACTCGGTGAGCTCCGGATTGGCCTGGATCATCCACAGCCGGGGGGTCACGCCGTTGGTGACATTGACGAAGCGTTCCGGCCACAGCTGGTAGAAATCGGCGAACAGGGTCTGTTTCAGCAATTCGGTATGCAGCGCGGCGACACCGTTGATCTGATGCGAACCGACCACCGCCAGATGGGCCATGCGGACGTTGCGCCCGCCTTCCTCGTCGATCAGCGACAGCCGCTTGAGGCGTTCCTCGTCGCCGGGGAAACGCCGGCGCACCATCTCGAGGAATTCGTGGTTGATGCGGTAGATGATCTGCATGTGCCGCGGCAGCACGCGGGTCATGAGGTCCACCGACCAGGTTTCCAGGGCCTCGGGCATCAGGGTGTGGTTGGTGTAGGCGAATACCTTGCGGCACAGCTCCCAGGCACGGGCCCAGTGCAGCTCATGGCGGTCCATCAGCAGGCGCATCATCTCCGCCACCGCGATCGCCGGGTGGGTGTCGTTCAGCTGGATCGCGACCTGGTGGGGCAGGTCGTCCAGGGTATAGCCCAGCTCCAGGTGGCGATCGAGGATGTCGTGCAGCGAGGCGGCGACAAAGAAGTATTCCTGCTTCAGCCGCAGTTCCTTGCCGATGGCGGTGGCGTCGTTGGGGTAGAGCACCATGGAGATGCTCTCCGACTGGCTCTTGTCGGCGACCGCGCGGATGTAGTCGCCCTCGTTGAAATAGCGCAGGTCGAAGTCGCGGGTCGCCTTGGCCCCCCACAGGCGCAGGTTGTTGACGTTGCGCCGGCCATAACCCGCGGTGGGGTAGTCATAGGCCATCGCCAGGATCTGTTCGCCGTCTTCCCAGGAGTAGTGCACCGAGCCGTCGCTGCGGTGATGCTCCACCACCTCGCCGTAGAAGCGGATCGGGTATTTGCGTTCCGCGCGCGGGAACTCCCAGGGGTTGCCGTAGCGCAGCCAGTTGTCCGGGTGCTCGACCTGACGGTAGGGCTCGAACTGCTGGCGGAACATGCCGTACTCGTAGCGGATACCGTAGCCGAAGCCCGGATAGCCCTGGGTCGCCAGCGACTCGAGGATGCAGGCGGCCAGGCGCCCGAGGCCGCCGTTGCCCAGCGCGGCGTCATCCTCCCAGGCAACGATCTCGTCGTAGTCCTGTCCCAGCTGAGCGAGGGCCTCGCGGGTCTCGTCGAGGATGCCGGTGTTGCGCAGGTTGGCCTCCAGCATGCGCCCGATCAGGTATTCCATCGACAGGTAATAGACCCGCTTGACGTCTTCCGCGTCGAACTGGCGGCGGGTCAGCAGCCGGCGTTCGATCATGCGTTCGCGCACCGCGAACGAGGTGGCATCGAGCCAGTCGCGCTGGGTGGCCTGTTTCGGATCCTTTCCGACGAAGCGGACCATGGCATCACGGATGGACTGTTTCAGGCCCTCGGTATCGTGCGGGAGCGGGCTGAGCGGGGGGGCCGTCGTGTCGGCGCTGGTGGACATCTTTTTTCTCCGGGGGGTTGCGGCCGGACACGCCCGCCATCGACCCCGGCGCCGTTCAGGCGGGGCGGTCGATGGCGCGGTGTCCAATATCGGTACGGAAGTATATACCCTCGAAGCGGATTTCCCCGAGGGCGGTGTAGGTCTTTTTCTGCGCGTCGGCATAATCGGTCCCCAGACCAACCACGCACAGCACGCGGCCTCCGGCGGTGATGACCTGCCCATGGTCGTCGATGGTGGTGCCGGCATGGAACACGCGGGCGTCGGGAAGCGGCTCCACCGCCTCCAGGCCCTCGATCACATCGCCCTTGCGGTATGCGTCCGGGTAGCCCTCGGCGGCGGCGACCACGCCCAGCGCCACGCGCGGGTCCCAGCGGGCCTCCACCTGGTCGAGCCGGCCGTCCAGCGCGGCCTCGACCAGACCCGCCAGGTCGCTTTCCAGGCGCATCAGGATCGGCTGGGTCTCCGGGTCGCCAAAACGGCAGTTGAATTCCAGCACCTTCGGGTTGCCGTCGGCATCGACCATGATCCCGGCATACAGGAACCCGGTATAGGCCTCGCCGTCGGCGGCCATGCCGCGCACCACGGGTTCGATGACCTCGTGCAGGATGCGGTCGTGCAGGGTGTCGGTGACCACCGGGGCCGGCGAATAGGCACCCATGCCCCCGGTGTTGGGGCCACGGTCGCCGTCATCGCGCGCCTTGTGGTCCTGCGAGGAGGCCAGCGGCAGCACGTGCTCGCCGTCCACCATGCAGATGAAGCTGGCCTCCTCGCCCTGCAGGAATTCCTCGACAACCACCCGGTGCCCGGCCTCGCCGAAGGCATTGCCGGCCAGCATGTCGCGTACCGCGGCGCGCGCCTCGTCGGTGGTCTGCGCGAGGATCACGCCCTTGCCGGCGGCCAGGCCGTCGGCCTTCACCACGATGGGCGCGCCGTGGGTGTCAATGAACGCCAGCGCGGCGTCCTCGTCCTCGAAGCTGCCGTACGCCGCCGTGGGGATGCCGTGGCGCTGCATGAAATCCTTGGCGAAGGATTTCGATCCCTCCAGGCGCGCGGCGTCGGCGGTGGGACCGAAGATCGGCTGGCCGGCGGCGCGGAAGGCATCCACCACGCCCGCAACCAGCGGTGCCTCGGGCCCGACCACGGTGAAGGCGACATCCTCGTTCCGGGCCACGGCTAGCAGGCCGTCGATGTCGGTGGCGGCGCAGTCGACGTTCTCGCAGCCGGGTTCGCCGGCGGTGCCGGCATTGCCCGGCGCGACCAGCACCCGCGCGACCCGCGCGGACTGCGCCAGTTTCCAGGCGAGGGCGTGTTCACGCCCGCCGCCGCCGATCACCAGGACGTTGATGGCCGTTTCGTTCATGAGCGTTCTCCTGCGGCCGCGATCAGTGGCGGAAGTGGCGCATGCCGGTGAAGACCATCGCGATGCCGTGCTCGTCGGCCGCGGCGATGACCTCCTCGTCGCGCATCGAGCCGCCCGGCTGGATCACCGCGGTGATGCCGGCGCTGGCGGCGGCATCGATGCCGTCGCGGAACGGGAAGAAGGCGTCCGAGGCCATCACCGAACCGGCCACCTGCAGGCCCTCGTCGGCGGCCTTGATCCCGGCGATGCGCGCGGAATACACCCGGCTCATTTGACCGGCGCCCACGCCGACGGTCTGCTGGTCACGGGCATACACGATGGCATTGGATTTCACGTACTTGCCCACCTGCCAGGCGAAGGCCAGGTCGCGGTTCTCCTGCTCGGTGGGGGTGCGCGCGGTGACGATCTTCAGGTCCACGTCGCCCAGCGAGCCGCGGTCGGTATCCTGTACCAGCAGCCCGCCCCCGATGCGCTTGTAGTCCAGTCCCGGGGCCGCAGGGGCGTCGGGGATCTCCAGCACGCGCACGTTCTTCTTCGCGGACAGCGCGCGCAGGGCCCCGGGGGTGATCTCCGGTGCCATCACCACCTCGACGAACTGCCGGCTGACGATGGCCTGCGCGGTGTCACCCTCCAGCGGGCGGTTGAACGCGATGATGCCGCCGAAGGCCGAGGTCGGGTCGGTCTGGAACGCGCGCTCGTAGCTCATCAGCTGCGACGGGGCGACCGCGACCCCGCAGGGGTTGGCGTGCTTGACGATCACGCAGGCCGCCTCGTCGAACTGGCGCACGCACTCCCAGGCTGCGTCCGCGTCCGCCAGATTGTTGTACGACAGCGACTTGCCCTGGTGCTGGCGGAAACTGGCGAGCGAGCCCGGCGCGGGTTGCGGGTCGCGGTAGAACGCCGCGTTCTGATGCGGGTTCTCGCCGTAGCGCAGGGTCTCCACCCGCTGGAAGGTCGCGTTGAGCTGGCCGGGGAAGCTTTTCCGGTGGCCGTCGTCGTCCAGTGCCGACAGATAGTTGCTGATGGCCGCGTCGTAGCGGGCCACGTGGTCGAACGCCGCCACCGCGAAGCGGAAGCGCAGCGCGGCCGGGATACCGCCGTGTTCGTCCAGGGCTTCGACGATCGCGCGGTACTGGCCGGGATCGGTGGCCACGGTCACGTCGCGGTAGTTCTTGGCGGCCGCGCGCAGCATCGCCGGGCCGCCGATGTCGATGTTCTCGATCGCCTCTTCCAGTGTGGCGTCGGGGCGCGCCACGGTGTTCTCGAACGGGTACAGGTTGACCACCAGCAGGTCGATCGGCGGGATGTCGTGGGTCTCCATCGCCCCGGCGTCGGTGTCGCGCCGGCCCAGCAGCCCGCCGTGGATCCGCGGGTGCAGGGTCTTCACCCGACCGTCCATGATCTCGGGGAAACCGGTGTGTTCCGAGACCTCGGTCACCGGGACCCCGTGCTCGCCCAGCAGACGCGCGGTGCCGCCGGTGGACAGCAGTTCGGTCCCGCGTTCGTGGAGGTGGCGGGCGAGTTCCACCACGCCGGTTTTTTCGGAAACGGACAGCAGCGCGCGGCGCACGGGAGCCTGGGTAGTCATGGGACCTCGAAATCGCGTCAAAACGGCCATTATAGCGAAGGTGTCGGGGATGTCGCGGCCGTGCGGGCGGGTGCAGTGCCGGACGGTGCGGCCGGTGGCCGATTTGTAATTTGGGCGCAAAACCTTTAGCGTATAAAAACACTTTCGGACACAACGCCTGCGTTCCGACGCAACGCATGGCACCGTTTGCGATCCCCGAGCCAGGCGCGCGAAAAGCCGCCAGACCACGGCTCGGCACCCGGGCAACCACCGAATCCTTCCGGGTGTCAGGAACCGCCGGCCAGGCCGGCGCCGGATGCTGGAAACAACGCATCCGTATCGGGAGCCCGCGATGACGGGCCGCCCGTACCCGGTCCTCGCAGGAGAAGTTTCATGCCAGCGACCCGGGGTGCGGGATCGTCTTCGGTCGTGCAGGCGTTGTAACCCGGTGCATCCGTGGCCACGAGGGCCGGACGCACTTCATTGCAGCAAAGCCAAGAGGAATCAGCATGTCAGCGAACGTGAAGAACGATCAGGATTTCGGCGACGAGCCGATTGAACGCCGCGATACCGACAACTACCACCAGGAATACACCACCGGTTTTGTCGACAAGTGGGACGACCTGATCGACTGGGACAGCCGCGCCAAGAGCGAGGGCACGTTCTTCATCGAGGAACTGAAGAAGCGTGGCGCCAAGCGCGTGCTCGACGTCGCCGCCGGCACCGGTTTCCATTCCGTGCAGCTGCTTGAGGCCGGCTTCGACGTGGTGACCGCCGACGGCGCCCACGAGATGCTCGTGAAGGCCTTCGAGAACGGCCGTTCGCGCGGCCACATCCTGCGCACGGTGCAGGCCGACTGGCGCATGCTCAACCGCGACATCTACGGCCGCTACGACGCCGTGGTCTGCCTGGGCAACTCCTTCACCCATCTGTTCAACGAGCACGACCGCCGCAAGGCCCTGGCCGAGTTCTACTCCGCCCTGAACCATGACGGCGTGCTGATCCTGGACCAGCGCAACTACGACACCATCCTGGATCACGGTTACTCGTCCAAGCACACGTACTACTACTGTGGCGACGACGTGCAGGTGGAACCGGCCCACGTCGACGAAGGCCTGGCCCGCTTCCAGTACCGCTTCCCCGACGGGTCCGAGTACTTCCTGAACATGTTCCCGCTGCGCAAGGCCTATGTCCGCCGTCTGATGCGCGAGGTCGGTTTCCAGCAGATCGAGACCTACGGGGACTTCCAGGAGACCTACCGCGAAGCCGATCCGGATTTCTTCATTCACGTCGCCGACAAGACCTATCTCGAGGACGAGAATCGATGAGCCAGGACTATTCCGACGTCGTTGAAACGGCGCGCGACTACTACAACAGCGAGGATGCCGACACCTTCTACAAGATGGTGTGGGGTGGCGAAGACCTGCACATCGGCCTGTACGAGTACCAGGACGAGCCGATCGGTGACGCCAGCCGGCGCACCGTGGCTCACATGGCCGACATGCTGGGCGAGCCGGAGCCGCACTGGCGCGTGCTCGACATGGGCGCGGGCTACGGTGGCGTGGCCCGCTACCTGGTGGAGAACTACCGCTGTGACGTGACCGCGCTCAACCTCTCCGAGAAGGAAAACGAGCGCGATCGCGAGATCAACCGGGCGCGTCAGCTGGACCACAAGATCACCGTGGTCGACGGCTCCTTCGAGAAGGTGGACGAGCCGGACGAGTCCTACGACGTGGTGTGGTCCGAGGATTCGTTTCTGCACAGCCCGAACGAGGACAAGTACAAGGTCATCCAGGAGGCAGCGCGGCTGCTCAAGCCGGGTGGCTGGCTGATCTTCACCGATCCGATGCAGACCGATGACTGCCCCGAGGGCGTGTTGGATCCGATCCTTGCACGCATCCACCTCGATTCGCTGGCCTCCCCGTCCCTGTACCGCGATGCGGCGCAGAAGGCCGGGCTGCGCGAGATCGGTTTCGAGGAGCATTCCGGGCAGATCTCGACGCACTACGGTCGGGTGAAGCAGGAACTGGAGTCGCGCGAGGAGGAGCTCAAGCGCTTCATCTCGCAGGACTACATCGACCGCATGAAGCAGGGCCTGCAGCACTGGGTCGACGGGGGCAACTCCGGGTACCTGACCTGGGGCATCTTCCGCTTCCGCAAGCCGGAATAAGAAGGCCCGTTATCGCGGGTCCTGCGGGCGTGCGTCGTCCGGGGCCCGCCAGGCTCCGCCCCGTCGACCCTCGGCGGGGCGGAATCGTATCTTGTAGTCCATGCGGGGTGCGTTCGGGATCCAGTACCCGAGATAGACATGCGGCAACCCCAGGTTCCGCGCATGCTCGATCTGGCACAGGATGCCGAACGTGCCCAGCGCACGGGCCGGAAGGTCCGGCTCGTAGAAGGTATACATGGCCGACAGCCCCTGCGGCGTACGATCGGTGATGGCGACGCCGAGCAGTTGTCCGGCGCGGCGGAACTCCAGCAGCTCCACCGGGGCGCTGCGTTCCGTCAGCATGCCGGCGTATTCCTCGCGATTCATCTGCTCCATGCCGCCACCCGCGTGGCGGTTGCGCAGATAGCGCAGGAACAGCGGCATGTGTTCGTCCAGGTCGGCCTCGGTGCGACCGTCGCCCGCCCCCGGCGGGGCGCGATATTCGATATCGAGGTCGGCGTTGGCGCGCAGGCAGCGGCGCTGGCTGCGGTTCGGGCGGAAGGCGGCCACCGGTATGCGCACCGGCACGCAGGCATCGCAGGCGGGGCAGTGGTGGCGATAGACAAAACGGCCGCTGCGGCGAAAGCCCTCGGCCAGCAGGGCCCCGAAGCCGGCGGCATCCAGCCGGGCCTCGGGGTCGACCAGCAGGGACTGCATCTCGCGCCCGTCCGTGATGTACGGACAGGGCTGCGGGGCAGTCAGATACCAGCGGATCGGGGATTCCTGCATTCCGCTATCCTGACAGCTCCGGCCCGGGGCGCCAACGCATACCGGGCCGTGCCCCCGCCACCGGCGGGACATGACCGGGGTTCGATGCCCGGCATGCTAAAGTAATGACATTTGAAACCAATGGTGTACGGCACATGACGGCAACGCGACAAGATCTCGAGAACGCCCTGAAGGAACGCATCCTGATTCTGGATGGCGGCATGGGCACGACCATCCAGCTGTACGATCTGCAGGAAGCGGACTATCGCGGCGAGCGCTTCAAGGACTGGGAAGGCGACCTCAAGGGCAACAACGACCTGCTCTCCCTGACCCGCCCGGACATCATCGAGCAGATCCACAACGATTACCTCGAGGCCGGCGCCGACATCATCGAGGCGAACACCTTCAACGGTACCCGCATCGCGATGGCGGACTACCACATGGAGGATCTTGTCCCCGAGCTGAACCGCGAATCCGCGAAGCTCGCGCGCAAGGCCGCCGATGCCTGGACCGAGAAGACCCCGGATCGTCCGCGCTACGTGGCCGGCATCCTCGGCCCGACCAACCGCACCGCTTCCATCTCGCCGGACGTGAACGATCCGGGCGCGCGTAACGTCGATTTCGACACCCTGGTCGAGGCCTACAAGGAGGCCGCCGAGGCGCTGGTCGAGGGCGGGGTGGACCTGCTGCTGATCGAGACGGTGTTCGACACCCTGAACGCCAAGGCCGCGATCTTCGCGGTCAAGACCCTGGAAGACGAGCTCGGGAAGGACCTCCCGGTGATGATCTCCGGCACCATCACCGACGCCTCCGGTCGTACCCTTTCGGGCCAGACCACCGAGGCCTTCTGGAATTCCGTGCGCCATGCGAACCCGATCTCCATCGGTCTGAACTGCGCGCTGGGGGCCAAGGAGATGCGCCAGTACGTGGCCGAGATGTCGCGCATTGCCGACACCCACGTGTCCGCGCACCCCAACGCCGGTCTGCCCAACGAGTTCGGTGACTACGACGAGACCCCGGAGCAGATGGCCGCGGACGTCGGCCCGTGGGCCGAAGAAGGCCTGCTGAATATCATCGGCGGCTGCTGCGGCACCCTGCCGGAGCATATCCGCGCGATCCGCGAGGCGGTCGAGAAGTTCCCGCCGCGCAAGGTGCCGGAGGTCTCTCCGGCCTGCCGCCTGTCCGGTCTGGAGCCGTGCAACATCGACGATAACTCGCTGTTCGTGAACGTCGGCGAGCGCACCAACGTGACCGGCTCGCGCAAGTTCCTGCGCCTGATCCAGAACGAGGAATACGACGTCGCGCTGGAAGTCGCGCTGAACCAGGTCGAGGGCGGCGCCCAGATCATCGACATCAACATGGACGAGGGCATGCTGGAGTCGCAGGATGCGATGGTCCGCTTCCTCAATCTGCTGGCCGGCGAGCCCGACATCGCCCGCGTGCCGGTGATGATTGACTCCTCCAAGTTCGAGATCGTCGAGGCCGGCCTGAAATGCGTGCAGGGCAAGCCGGTGGTCAACTCGATCTCCATGAAGGAGGGCGAGGAGAACTTCATCCGGCAGGCCGAACTGTGCCGCCGCTACGGCGCCGCGATCGTGGTCATGGCCTTCGACGAGGATGGCCAGGCCGACAACGAGGACCGCCGCGTCGAGATCTGTACCCGCGCCTACAAGCTGCTGACCGAGAAGGTCGGCTTCCCGGCCGAGGACATCATCTTCGACCCGAACATCTTCGCGATCGCGACCGGCATCGAAGAGCACAACAACTACGGCGTCGACTTCATCGAAGCGGTGCGCCGCATCAAGAAGGACCTGCCGCACGCCCTGGTCTCCGGCGGCGTGTCCAACGTGTCGTTCTCGTTCCGCGGCAACGAGCCGGTGCGCGAGGCGATCCACGCGGTGTTCCTGTACCACGCCATCAAGGCGGGCATGGACATGGGCATCGTCAACGCCGGCCAGCTGGCGGTCTACGACGATATCGACGCGAAGCTTAAGGAAGCGGTCGAGGACGTGGTCCTGAACCGCCGCGATGACGCGACCGATCGCCTGCTCGAGCTGGCCGAGGAGTACAAGGGCCAGGGCGGTGGCAAGAAGGAAGAGAACCTCGAGTGGCGCGAGTGGGAAGTCAGCAAGCGCCTCGAGCACTCCCTGGTCAAGGGTATCGACACCTACGTGGTGGACGACACCGAAGAGGCCCGTCAGGCCTACGACCGCCCGATCCAGGTGATCGAAGGCCCGCTGATGGACGGCATGAACGTGGTCGGCGACCTGTTCGGCGAGGGCAAGATGTTCCTGCCGCAGGTGGTCAAGTCCGCGCGCGTTATGAAGAAGGCCGTGGCGCACCTGATCCCGTACATCGAGGCCGAGAAGACCGGCACCGAGAACAACGGCAAGATCCTGATGGCCACCGTGAAGGGCGACGTGCACGACATCGGCAAGAACATCGTCGGCGTGGTCCTGCAGTGCAACAACTTCGAGGTCATCGACATCGGCGTGATGCAGCCGGGTGCCGAGATCCTGAAGGCCGCCAAGGAGCATGATGTCGACGTCATCGGTCTGTCCGGCCTGATCACGCCCTCGCTGGAGGAGATGGCGAACTTCGCCGCCGATCTGGAGCGCGAGGGCATGACCACGCCGCTGATGATCGGCGGGGCGACCACCTCGCGCGCCCACACCGCGGTCAAGATCGAGCCGAACTACTCCGGCCCGGTGGTTTGGGTGAAGGACGCCTCGCGTGCGGTGGGCGTGGCCCAGAGCCTGATCAGCCCCGAACTGCGCGAGAACTACGCCGCCGAGATCCGCGAGGAATACGAGAAGCTGCGCGTGCAGAACGCCGGGCGCAAGAAGAAGGTCCAGTGGCTGTCGCTGGAGAAGGCCCGCTCCAACAAGCCGGAGATCGACTGGTCCGCCTACGCCCCGACCAGGCCGAAGGCGCTGGAGACCGACGACCTGCCGGGCGAGCCGACCGTGCTGCATCCGCACGGCGATGGCTCGGTGCTGCTGCGCTTCGATGACTTCGACCTGAACAAGGTCAAGGAGTACATCGACTGGACGCCGTTCTTCCATTCCTGGCAGCTGCATGCGGCCTACCCGCGCATTCTCGAAGACGAGAAGGTCGGGGAAGAGGCACGCAAGCTGTTCAAGGATGGCCAGGAGATGCTGCAGCGCATGATCGACGAGAAGTGGGTGACCTGCCGCGGCGTGGTCGGCTTCTTCCCGGCGAACAGCGTCGATGACGACGACATCGAGGTCTATGCCGACGAGAACCGCAGCCAGGTGCTGAAGAAGCTGCACCACCTGCGCCAGCAGACCGAGAAGCGTCGCGGTCAGCCCAGCCACTCGCTGGCGGACTTCGTGATGCCGAAGGAGGCCGGTGGCCCGGACTACATCGGTGCGTTCGCCGTCAGTGCCGGCGGTGACGTGGATGCGAAGGCCGAGGAATACGAGAAGGCCAACGACGACTACCACGCCATCCTCGTGAAGAGCCTGGCCGACCGCCTGGCCGAGGCCTTCGCCGAGTGCATGCACGAATACGTGCGCAAGTACTACTGGGGCTACGTCGCAGACGAGCAGCTGGCCAACGAGGACCTGATCGAAGAGAAGTACCAGGGCATTCGTCCGGCGCCGGGCTATCCGGCCTGCCCCGAGCACACCGAGAAGGCCACGCTGTGGGAGCTGCTGCAGGCGGAGGAAAACGCCGACATGACGCTCACCGAGAGCTACGCCATGTTGCCGGTGTCGGCCGTGTCCGGCTGGTACTTCGCGCATCCCGAGTCGCGCTACTTCGGCCTCGGCAAGGTCAACCGCGACCAGGTCGAGGACTACGCGAAGCGCAAGGGCATGTCGTTCGAGGAGGCCGAGCGCTGGCTCGCGCCGAACATCGGCTACGACGACAGCGACGAGGCCAAGGCGGAAGCCGCGGCCGAACGCGAGGCGCGCAGCGCGTAACCGCAGGGTCCGCCCTGCGACCCGAATCAGGCCCCGCCCCGTGCGGGGCCTTTTTCGTGGGCGCAATCCCGTGGAAGACCTGTCCCGGTTTCCGCGCGTCGCCGGATGTTTGTATCCTGCAGGCATGTCCCGGCGGGCGCCCGCGCTCGTCGCCCCATACCAACGGAGCCCCGCATGACCTCAGGTCAGGAAACCGATTCCACCCAGCACGTCCTCACCCTGCGTCAGACCCGGCTGGAGGACTACGACGACATCCGCGAGATCATGGAGCGGGTCTACCAGGACCTGGACGGGGCGTGGAGCGAGGCGCAGTTCCGCTCCCAGGTCACGCGCTTTCCCGAAGGGCAGATCTGCATCGAGGACAACGGGAAGGTGGTGGCCGCCGCCATCAGCCTGATCGTCGAGTACAAGCGCTTCGGCGATCACCACAACTACTGGCAGATCACCGGCAACGGCTTTCTCACCACCCACGATCCGGACGGGGACACGCTGTACGGCGTGGACATCTTCGTGCACCCGGATTACCGCGGCCTGCGCCTGGGGCGGCGGCTGTACGATGCGCGCAAGGAGCTGTGCGAGAAGCTGAACCTGCGCGCGATCGTGGCCGGCGGACGCATCCCCGGATACGAGGCCCATCGCGACGAGATGACGCCGCAGCAGTACGTGGAGAAGGTCAAGAACCACGAGATCACCGATCCGATCCTGACCTTCCAGCTGGCCAACGATTTCCACGTGCGCAAGATCATCACGGACTACCTTCCGGACGACGAGAAGTCCGGGGCGTATGCCACGCTGATCGAATGGCTCAACATCTATTACGAGGAAAAGGAAAAGCTGATCGGCGGCAGCCGTTCGGACGTGCGCATCGGCGTGGTCCAGTGGCAGATGCGGCCCACCGCCGACCTCGATGCCCTGTTCCAGCAGGTGGAGTACTTCGTGGACGCGGTGTCGGGTTACCGCGCCGACTGCGTGCTGTTCCCGGAGTTCTTCAACGGTCCGCTGATGGGCGCGTTCAACCAGGACTATCCGGCCGAGGCCGTGCGCCGACTGGCGGAGTACACCGAGGACATCCGCGAGGAGATGGTGCGCCTGGCGCTGTCCTACAACATCAACATCGTCGCCGGTTCGATGCCCGAATACCACGACGACGTGCTGCGCAACGTGTCCTACCTGTGCCGCCGCGACGGGACCTGGGATCGCCAGTACAAGCTGCACGTGACCCCCGACGAGATCGGCTACTGGGGGCTGCAGGGCGGTGACGAGGTGCATGTCTTCGACACCGACTTCGGCAAGATCGGGATCCTGATCTGCTACGACGTCGAGTTCCCCGAGCTGCCGCGGGTGATGGCCGATCACGGCCTGCAGATCCTGTTCGTGCCGTACTGGACGGACACCAAGAACGCCTATCTGCGGGTACGCCGCTGCGCCCAGGCCCGGGCGATCGAGAACGAGTGCTACGTGGTCATGTCCGGCTCGGTGGGTAACCTCCCGCGGGTGGAGAACATGGACATGCAGTACTCGCAGGCCGCGGTGTTCACCCCTTCCGACTTTGCGTTCCCGCACGACGCGGTGGCCGCCGAGGCGACCCCGAACACCGAGATGACCCTGATCGTGGATCTCGACCTCGACAACCTGAAGGAACTGCGCAACCACGGCTCGGTGCGCAATCTGCGGGACCGTCGGCGGGATCTCTACGCGATCGACTGGAAATCCAGCCCCGTATAGAGACGTCCGGAGCCAAAACGTGAAGATCTTCCGCGGATCCCCGCCGGGGCGGGGTGGTATTGTTCGATCATCAGCCGTAATCTGAACTACGGACGTGTCGTCCGCTGCCGTGGGCGCAGGAGGCCACGGAAAGGCATCGAGGTTTTCAGGGGGTAACCATGGCGGAAGCAGTGACGAGCGAAACGCCCGGGGCGTCTGCCGGCGGGCCGCGTACGGCCGTTCTGGTCGTGGACGATTCCAAGGTGATCCGCGTGGCCCTGCAGCGCATCCTCCGGGATACCCATACCGTGTACGAGGCCGCGGACGGCGAAGAGGCATGGGCCCGCCTGCAGGAACAGAACGACATCGGTCTGGTGCTGACCGATCTCTCCATGCCCAGGCTCGACGGGCAGGACCTCCTGATGCGCATCCGGGACGGCGCCGATGGCGTTCCCGCGGATCTCCCCGTGGGGATCGTTACGGGGCAGGAGAACGACGAACAGTCCGAGGAAGACTGGCGTTCCATGGGCGCGAACGCCGTGCTCAAGAAACCGTTCGTGCCGGGACGGGTCCGCGAGGTGGTGGCCGAGCTCCTGCCAGAGCATCCCGTGGCCGACGAGGAGACCGAGGCCGAGCTGCGCCACCTGCGTGACGAGGTCGAGCGGCTGCGGCGCGAACTGATGCTGCGCCAGAGTTCCTCCGGGGATCGCGAGCTGCACAACGAACTGGACCGGCTGCGCCAGGCCCTCGCCGAGTCCCGCGACGATGCCACCGCTGCCTATCAGCGCGCCGACGAATACGAGGAAAAGAGCCGTTCGCTCGAGCAGGAGCTGGAAGAGGCGCGCCAGCGCCTGAGCGAGGCCAGCGAGACCCTGGAGCAGGCGCAGGAACAATCGGCGGAGGAGGCCGGGGCCGCGTCCGACGACGACCGCCAGCAGCGGGTGACCGAGCTGGAAGGCGAGGTGATCCGGCTGGAGCACGAGCTGGTCGAGCTGGAGCGCGAGCGCGACAAGGCCCGTGAGGAACGCGATGCGGCGAACAAGACCGCCGAGCGCCTGCGCGGGGAACGCAATCAGCAGACCGAACGCGCGTCGGCGGCGGAGGCCGCGCAGCACGAGCTGGAGACGCAGTGCTCCGATCAGGAGAGTACGCTGGCCCAGCTGCGCGACAGCCTTGAACAGCGTGAACGCGAGCTGTCGGAGGCGATGCACAAGAACAAGTCCCTGCGCGCGCGCATCCGTGATCTGGAGCTGGAGCTCAACGGGGGGCCGAAGGCCGCGCCGGAGGCCGAGGGGCCTGCCTCGGAGCAGGGTGGGGAGGCCCCGGCCGCGACCGGCTCCGGGAAAGCCAGCTTTGATCCCCCCAGCGATCGCCTGTGGTCGCGGCCATGGTTCCGCGGGGTGCTGGTGGCCGCGGTGCTGGCCGTGATCTTCCTGGGCGTGCTGATCTACCTCCGGGGGTTCTGAGCCCCCGGAGGTTCGTGCAGCGCCCGCGTCGGGCCTATTTCAGACGACGCTCCAGGGCCCCCAGCAGGTACTGCCAGGAATCCCGGTCGGCGCGTTCGTCATAGCCCACCGGCATGTCGAAGCGCTCGGCGATGCTGTCGGCGTCGGGGTTGGTGAAGCTGTGCAGCACGCCACCGAAATCCACCAGGGTCCAGTCCGCGTCGGCGTTATCCATCTCCTCGCGGAAGGCATCCACCTGTTCTTTCGGCACCATCGGGTCGGCCGCACCATTGAAGACCAGGACCTCGGGCTTCAGGGTGTCGGCCGACGCCGGGTGCTCGGTGGCCAGTGCGCCGTGGAAGCTTGCCACCAGGGCCAGATCGGCTCCGGCGCGTGCCGCTTCCAGCGCCACCGTGCCGCCAAAGCAGTAGCCCACGGCCGCCACCGGTTGGTCCGCGGTCTGATCGTGGCCGCGCAGGTAGTCGTGCGCGGCGCCGAAGCGCTCCAGCATCATGTCCCGGTTTTCGCGCACCTGCCCGGCGAACTCGCCGGCCTCGGACGGATGGTCCGCGGTGCGGCCGTCGCCGTACATGTCCAGCGAGAAGGCGGTATAGCCTTCCGCGGCCAGCTGCTCGGCGCGGCTGCGGGCGTAGTCGTTGTGCCCCCACCATTCGTGGACCACCAGCACGCCCGGACGCGGACCGTCGACCGACGGGTCCCAGGCGATGAAGCCCTCGAAGGTCTGCCCGTCGTGCTCGTAGGTCACGGATTCGGTGTGCAGGTCGGCCAGCGCCAGGCCAGGGAACAGTGCGGCCAGCGCCACGGCGGCACTCAGGGTTCGCAGTGGTTGCATGGGTGTCTCCTTGTCGAATCGCCGAATCGGCCATTCGAGTATGGTCCCGCTCCGGAATGCGAACAAGAGCGCCCGTTCCGGGATGCGTCGGGGCCGCGCAGGGGCTAAGCTGGAAATGCGGCGCGGAAGGGTAATGCCGCACGGGAGGAGATCCGATGAGCGACGAGACGGGCTTTGCGAGCCTCGAGGCCCGGGTGGAGGCGGCCGACCGGCTGCTGGCCATGCCGCAGGTGGTGTTCGAGGTCTCGCGGCTGCTGGACGACGACGAAAGTACCCAGCCGCAGATCGCTGCGGCCCTCGGGCGTGATCCCGGTCTGGTGGCTCATGTGCTGCGTCTGGCCAACAGCCCGGCCTACGCGCCGTCGCGCGCGGTGGATTCGATCGAGCGGGCGGTGGCGATGCTGGGGCGCGACGTCCTGCAGCGTCTGGTGGTGGCGAGTGCCGTGACGCGCTCCATGAACACCCTCCCCGAGCAGGAGCGTCTGCCGCTGGAGACCTTCTGGCGTCATTCGGCCTACTGCGCCGTCATCGCCCGGCAGCTGGCGCAGGCGGTGGCCCCGCGTGCGGCCGGCGTGGTCTTTCTGGCGGGTTTGCTGCACGACCTGGGCAAGCTGCTGCTGTTCTCGCAGTCGCCCGAAGCGGCGCACCGCGCCTTCCTGGCGAGCCTGGATACCGCGCAGGGGCCGTCGCCGCAGGCCGCCGAGCGCGAACAGATGGGCTTCGACCATGCCCGTCTGGGCGGGGCACTGGCCGAGCGCTGGGGGCTGCCCGAGGCCCTGGTGGAGGGCATTGCCTGGCACCACGATCCGCTTTCCGCCAGCGATCGCCATCGACCCTCGGTGGCCCTGGTGCATCTGGCCAACACCGGCGCTCACCTAGCCGAGATCGATTCGCGCGACTGGGCCGATGCGCCGCCGCTGGAAGAACAGGCCTGGGCGATCGCCGGGGTCTCGCCGGAGATGCTGCTGCAGGCGGTGGAAGACGCCCAGCACGAGGTCCTGGCGGTGCAGGCCCTGTCCGACCCGGAGGTGGGTACGCCGGCCGGCTGATGGCCATGCGAGAACCCGGGCGGGGCGGCGGCGGTCTACCGGAATGACTGTGAGGAACTTGCCATGACCCGTTGCTCCCGCGCTCGCTCTGTTCCCGGAATACCGTGTTCCGGCCGTGTGCTCCGGTTGGCACTGCTGCTGATCGTCGGCCTCGGCGTGGTCGGTTGCGCCTCGGTGCCCGAGCGGCTGGGGCCGCTTCCCGACCAGCGCCTGGATCTGGCTACGGTGCGTGCCGATGTGGCTGCCGCCGAAGGTGCGCTCGTGGTCTGGGGCGGGGTGGTCGCGGGGGTCGATAATACCGACGACGGGACCCGTCTGGAGATCGTCGCCCGCCCTCTCGGACGCGATGCGCGGCCGCGGGAAACCGATGTCTCTCCCGGGCGGTTTCGCGTGTGGGTGGATGACTTCCTCGAACCGCGGGACCATGCCCCGGGGCGCGAGGTGACCGTGCGCGGACGGATTGCGGGCAGCGAAGAAGCCCGCATTGGCGAGCATGTCTACGAGTTCGTGCAGGTGGAGGCCGAGGTCGTGCATCTCTGGGAACGACGCCCGCCGCCGCAGGATCGACGGTACGATCCCTGGTACGACCCGTGGTATGACCCGTGGTACCACTCGGGCATGCCCCGCGGTTACTACGGGCCCGGCTGGCGTCACCCCCGTCCGCTGCATCACGATCCGTATCACGACGGGCACTTCCGGTGAATCCGATGCACGAACACAGATCCGGTAACCGTTGTTTGTCCCGTCGCGTGTCGGGCGTTGCGCGGGCTCTGCTGGCGGCCCTGCTGGCGCTGGTCCTCGCGGGTTGCGCGGCCACGCCGCTGGAGGTGCCGCGTCCCGCCGAACCGGTGGAGCCGCGCGCGGTTACCGCCGAGCGGCTGCCGCAGACCGACCAGATGTGGGGCGGCGTCATCGCCGAGGTCGACCACGGCCCCGAAACCACCGTGCTCGAGGTTCTGGCCTATCCATTACGGGGGCAGGAGCCACGCACCGGGGCGGCCAGTCAGGGGCGTTTCCGGGTCGTGGTGGAGGGTTTCCTTGATCCGGTGGATTATCGCCCCGGGCGCCGCATGACGGCCACCGGACCGGTCACCGCGGTCGAGACCGGCCGGATCGGCGAGGCGGAATACCGCTTCCCGGTACTGGAAGCCCGGCAGCTGCATCTGTGGCCGGCGGGCACTCCCGCCGCGCCCGGACGGGTGAACTTCGGCATCGGTATCGGGATCGGACTGTGACCCGTTCAACCGTTTCAATCAGGGAGTGACATGCAAGCCATCCAGTTCAACGAGCCCGGCTCTGCCGACGTTTTATACCTGGGCGAATGCCCCGACCCGGTGATCCGCGAGCCCGACGAGGTGCGTGTGCGCCTGCTGGCGGCCGGCGTGAATCCGGTCGACACCAAGGTCCGGGCGGGCGGCATGCTGGTCGAGGGCGCGCCGCACAATACCCCCGGCTGTGACGGCGTAGGGGTCGTCGAGGCCTGCGGCGACGCGGTGCAGCACGTTCGCCCGGGGCAGCGCGTGGCGTTCTGTTTCGGTGGCACCGGCGCCGACCCGGGGACCTGTGCCGAACAGGCGGTGGTGCCCGAGGCCGCCCTGGTGCCGGTGCCCGATGCGGTCTCTGACGCCGAGGCGGCGGCGCTGCCGCTGGCGTGGATCACGGCCTGGGAGGCGCTGATCGACCGCGGCGGCCTGCAGAAGGGCGACTATGTCCTGGTGCATGCGGCCAGCGGAGGAGTCGGGCAGATTGCGGTTCAGCTGGCGCGGGCGGCCAATGCCCGGGTGCTCGGGCTGGTGCGCAGCGATGCCGGTGTGGAGGTGATGCGTGCCCTGGGGGCGGATCACGTCGACATCCGCAGTGACCGTGCCGCGACGGATATCGCCGCCTTCACCGACGGACGGTATTTCGACCTGGTGCTGGATACCGTCGGTGGCGACACCTTCGTCGAGGGACTGGGGCACATCCGCTTTGCCGGGCGCCTGGTGACCCTGCTGGCACCGCCCGACGGCATGGACTGGAACCCGGCGCGGCTGCAGAACGCGGCCATCCATCTGGAACTGATGCTGACCCCGATGCTGCAGCGCAGCCGGACGGGGCTGGCGCGGCAGGCGAAGATTGTGGCCGACGGGCTGGCACGCCTGGAGGCCGGCAGCCTGGAGGTCAACGTCGAGGACGTGCTGCCGCTGGCACAGACCGCGGAGGCGCACCGGCGGATCGAGGCCGGCGGGCGTCGCGGCAAGCTGGTGCTGCGTATCCCCGATTGAGGCGGGCGCGACTGAGGAACCGGGTATTCAGCCGCCAAACAGGTGGCTGAATACCCGCGCGCCGCCGATGTACGTTCCGGCCGCCGAGCCCAGGGTCGTCAGCAGGAACACCAGCAGCACGCGCGAGACCCGGTTGTGCCACCAGCCCCGGGCGTGGGTGGTGTCCTGGCGCAGGCGGGCGAAATCCGAGACCCGGGGCTTGCGCAGGAAGATCTCCGCGGCGGCAGCCACGAAGCCGACCCCGATGGTGGGGTTCAGGGAGGTCAGCGGCGCGGCCAGCGCCGCGGTCAGCAGGGTCAGCGGATGAGCCAGGGCGATCGCCGCTCCCACCGCGGCCAGTCCGCCATTGATGACCACCCAGTCGATGATCATCTGAATCCCGATGTCGGGGTTGCGCAGGAATCCGATCACGAAGCCGGTCAGGATCACCCCGACCACCACCCACGGGATGATCTTCGGCCAGCGGGCCTTCGGCGGGGCCTGGTCGAGGTCGTCCAGGATCTCGTCCGGCGGCTGTTGCTGCTGGCCGATCTGTTCGGCGATGCCGGCCAGGTGCCCGGCGCCGACCACCGCGAGGATGCGCCGGTGCTCGCCGCTGGCGGCCATGCGCCGCAGATGCGCGGCCATGTACAGGTCACGTTCGTGGATCAGCGTGCCGTACAGGGCCTCGGACTGCTCGGCGAACTCGCTGAAGGTGTTCTCCAGCATGTCGCCTTCCTTCAGGCGCTCGATCTCGCTCTCGTCGATCTTCTCGCGGCTGAGCACGCTGCCCAGCAGGCCGCCGACCAGGCCCATGCGCTGCCACCACGGCACGGCCCGGTAGGTGCGTCGGAGGGTCAGGCCCAGGTCGCGGTCGATCAGCGCCAGCGGCACGCCCTGATCCAGGGCGCCGTCCATGGCCGCGCGCATCTCCGCCCCCGGCTCGATCCCGTACTGCTCGGCCAGACGCTGCTGATAGGCCCCCAGGGCGAGACTGGCGGCGATCATCGGGGCCTGGCCCTGCCGGATCACGCTGAACAGATCCATCCGGCCCAGCGCATCCGGGTCCAGCATGGCCCGCTGGCGGCTCTCGCACAGCTCGATGGCGACCGCGTCGAAGCTTTCGGTGTCGATCAGGCTGCGTACCCGGTCCGCGCTGGCCCGCGAGACATGGGCGGTGCCCAGCAGCACGACCTCGGTGTCCCCCAGCTGCAGTACGCGATGGGGTTCGCTGGCGATCAGGTCCTCGACGTTCGGAGTCATGTTCGGGCCGGTGGGCTGTTTTCGGGTGATCGAATCCTATCAGGCTCGTTCGCCGCCTGCCGGTTCACGGGGCGGGCCGCAACGGCTCACCCGGGGTCTCCGGCCCGTCCGCCGGGCCGCGCAGGGAGTCCAGACGCTCCAGCACGCGCCGGCCGCGTTCACGGGCGCTGCGCAGCCCGGCGTGTTCGGGATCGAGTTCCAGGGCGCGTTCCCAGGTGTCCAGGGCGTCGTGAATGCGGCCGGCGGCGTAATGCGCGCTGCCCTGTTCCAGCAGCTCGGCCGTGTGTGCGTCGCGTTGTTCTTCCCAGCGCTCGCACAGGGCATCGTGGCGGTCGCGAGCGCTGTCACCCAGGCGGTCGGTGGCGATGTTGCGGCAATGCTGCCGGGCCGCGATCAGGTCCTCCTCGTCCAGCGCGCGTTCCAGTGCATCCAGCAGCGCCGTGCTGTCTTCCTGATTCACTGGTTCGGGGTCCGGCCGGAGCTCGGCCTCCAGCTCGGCGATGCGCCGGTCGCGCTCCGGATCGGGCTCGAGTTCGCGCGCCAGCCGCAGACGTTCCAGTGCGGTCTCGGGGGCGGCGTCGCGGGCATCGCGGTCGAGCTCGGCGGCGAGGCGGGCGCCACGGCGGCGCAGATCGTCGACGTTTTCGGGCAGGGTGTCGTCGTCACGCGCCAGTGGTTCCATGATGTCCAGCAGCCGCAGGCGTTCGGCCAGGGCCCGTGCCTCCATCATTCGGTGCCGGCGTTCCAGGGCGCTGAGACCGGTTCGGCGGTCACGTTCCAGCTCGGCGATGCGGCGCTGGCGTTCCTCGCTGGCCGGCAGTCGGGCATCGGCCTCCTCGAGGATATCCAGGGCCCGCCCCACGGCGCCTTCGGCCGCCTGATCTCCGGCCTTTTGCAGGGCATTCTCCGCGGCCTCGGCCGCGCGGGCCTCGATGGTCTCGCGACGTTCTTCGCGCGCTGCCCGTTCCTCGGCGGGCAGCGCGTCGAGGGTTTCCAGTGCCGCGCGATATTCGCCTTCGGCCACCAGCCGGTCGACGCGCGTGTCGGGGTCCTGGAGCGGCTCCAGCAGGGCGCAGCCGTGCAGCGTGGCGAGCGCCAGCAGCACCGCGAGCAGGATGTAACGGATCCGGCGTCGAATCATGCCGTGGTCCGCGAGGGGTGCACCCGCACCACGTCGACCGGCTCGCTCAGGCCGTGGAGGGCATGCTGGCCGAGGTCTTCCTGCACCAGCTTCCCGGTATTGTGCTGGCTCATGTGGGGATGCTCCATGAAATCGCGCGTGGTGACGAGGCCCCCGGGGGGTGCGATGGTCACCAGGCGGGCGGCCAGATTGACCGTCTCGCCCACCACCGTGAACTGCATGCGTTCCCGGGCCCCCATGTTGCCTGCCAGCATCTCGCCGGCATACAGGCCGATGCGGAATTCCACCCGCCGTTCGCCGCGTGCCTCGCGCTTCGCATTGATGCCGGCGATGGTGTCCAGCAGCGCCAGGCCGGTACGCAGGGCCGTGATGCGATGGTCGGGGTCGGGCCGGGCCGCGCCGAAGACCGCCATTGTGCAGTCTCCCATGTACTTGTCCACCGTGCCGCCGTGCTCCGCGATGCACTCGGTCATGGGGCCGAAAAACTCGTTGAGCATGCGTCCGAGTGCCTCCGGGGTGCACTGCTGGGACAGCGCGGTGTAGCCGGTGATGTCGGCGAACAGCACCGAGCCCTCGACCGCGCGGCCGCCCAGCTCCACGCGGTCCAGGTTATCCAGGATGTCCTCGGCCACTCCGGTGGAGACATAGCGTCGCAGCGCGGCCTCGACCTGATCCTTGCGCAGCAGATCGTGGGCCATGGTGTTGAACGCCTCGGTCAGCTGGGTGATCTCGTCGCGCCGCAGCACCACCCGCGGGTCGTCCTGTTCGTCCGGTCCGGGCTGCATGCGTTCGCGCATGGATTCCGCCAGGCGTTCCAGCGGACGCACCAGGCGCTTGGAGATGTCGATGGCGAGGATCAGGCTCAGCAGGAAGACGATCGCGGCGGTGATGACACCCGCATTGATGGTGTTGCGCATCAGTTCCTGCATCGGTGCCGAGTCGATCCGGGCCTCGATGTAGCCGACCTGGACGTCCTGGAACCGGACTTCCTGCCGGTAGGGTTCGGCCCCGGCCGTCAGCGGCCAGACCCCGTCGGCGTCGTCGGCCGGCGGAGACCCGGCCTCGGCGACCCGGCCGCGGTCGATGGCGTAGGCGGCGATGTGCTCGACCCGACCGTCCTCGACCAGCGAGTTGAGAAGGGTCTCCAGCGTGAGGTGATCTTCGGCGAGGATCAGTTCACCCGAGGTGCGGGCCACCGGGGCGACGGTCAGTTCGGCCTGGGCCTGGATCTGGTTGTTCAGCACCGTGCTGACCTGGCTGAGGATGACCCATGCCAGCACGCCGATCCCGGTCAGGGTGAGCCCGGCGATGACCGCGACGATCTTCCAGGCGATCGGCAGATAGCGGGGCGTGAAATCCGCGGCGCGCCGCTGTTCCGGTGGCCCCCCGCGACGGAACAGCCGCATCATGCCGACGCTCCGGAGTCGGGCGGGTCCAGTTGTTCGGTAATCCAGGCATGCCAGACGGCCTGCAGCTGCGGGGCGCGGGCCGCGATCGCCGGGCGCCGGGCCAGATCGCGGCGGAATACCGGTGCGCCGGACAGGTCCGCCATCGCGCCGCCCGCACGTTCCAGCATCAGGGTGCCGGCGGTGCTGTCCCACAGCGCCTGGCCGCCGTGCAGGTACAGATCCGCACGCCCGGCCGCCAGCCATGCCCATTCCAGGGCGCAGGCGCCGAGGTTGCGCTGCGAAGCGAACGGGGCCGCGTCCAGCAGCGCCCGTCCCAGGGTGCGGGGAACGCGCTTGTAGTCGACCAGGGCGATGCAGCGCCGGATTTCGGGTGGAGCGGTGGCCGCGGTTTCCGGCTCGCTGCCGTCCAGCAGCAGCGGGCCGTCCTCCGTGACGGAAAACAGTTCGCCGCGCACCGGGTCGAGGGTAGCCCCGTGGGTCACCCGCTGGCCCTCGATGCGTGCCAGGGAGATGGCGAAAAACGGCAGCCCGGTGGCGAAATTGCTGGTGCCGTCCAGGGGGTCCAGCAGCCAGAATGCCGGAGCTTCGTCGAGCACGCGCTGCTGTTCCGGTTCGTCCTGTTCCTCGCTGAGGACCGGTTCGTCGATGCCGCAGTCCTGCAACAGGCGGCGTACCGCGGCGTCCGCGGCATGGTCGGCCGGGGTGATCACCGATCCGTCCGCCTTGTAGTCCACCCGTGTGCCGCTGGCGAAACGCGGCAGGAGCTCTTCCCGACCGATGGTCCGCAGGCCTTCCAGAAGGGCGGAGAAAGGGATGCTGTTGCCGTTCATGCGGTTTCCTGGACGGGGCCGGGCCTCGTCTGTGCGGCGCCGGGACCCGGGGATGGCGGCACATCCGGCGGATCGGCGGGCGTTTGCGGTGTCAGTATGCGTATCATACCGATCCATGACCGGTGTGTTGATCCTGTTAGCCCTGGCCGCGCTGGTGGCCTACCTGAACGCCAACTGGCGGGCGCACGAGCGCGCGCGGCATATCGCGCGGCAGGCATGCGACCGCGCCGGCGTACAGTTTCTCGACAGCAGCGTGGTGCGGCGACGGCTGCGGCCGGTGCGTCATCGGGGCAATCCGGTGCTGCGGCGCGAATACGTGTTCGAGTTTGCCGGCGACGGCGTGGAACGGCGGCGGGGCTGGCTGATCCTGCGCGGGGCGGCGCTGGAGCGTATCACCCTGGACTGGCCCGAAGGCGGGCGAACGGTGGATGAAGTCGGAGGCGGCAGTCATGACCCTGAGTGAGTTGCGCTACGCGGTGGCCGTGGCCGATGCGCGGCATTTCGGCCGGGCGGCGGAGGCCTGTCACGTGTCGCAGCCGTCGCTGTCGGTGGCGGTGCGCAAGCTGGAGGACGAACTGGGCGTGATGCTGTTCGAACGCGGCCACGGCGAGATCAGCGTGACGCCGGCCGGCGAGCGGGTGATCGCCCAGGCGCGCCAGGTGCTTTCCGAGGTGGAGCAGCTGCGCAACGTGGCGGCACAGAGCCAGGATCCGATGGTGGGCCCGCTGCGCCTCGGGGTGATCTACACCATCGCGCCCTACCTGCTGCCGGAGCTGATCCCGGTGCTGCACGCACGGGCCCCGCAGATGCCGCTGGTGATCGAGGAGAACTACACCAGCCGGCTGCGCGAACGACTCAAGCAGGGCGACCTGGACGTCATCATCGTGTCGCTGCCGTTCGAGGAGCCGGGGATCGTGACCCTGCCGCTGTACGACGAGCCGTTCGTCGGCGTTCTGCCGGGGAGTCATCCGCTGGCGGAGCGGGAGACGGTCGAACTGCAGGCGATGGCGCAGGAAACCCTGCTGCTGCTGGGTGCGGGACACTGCTTCCGCGATCAGGTGCTGGAACGCTGCCCGGAGTGTCAAAAAACCGTCACCGCGGACGGCAGCACCCCGAGCAACCTGGAGGGGTCCTCGCTGGAGACCATCCGCCACATGGTGGCCTCCGGGATGGGCGTGACCATCCTGCCGTGCACCGCCGCCGGGGCCGACCGCTACGCCCAGCGGCTGCTGGCGGTCCGGCGTTTCGAAGAGCCCGTGCCGTCGCGCCGCGTGGCGCTGGCCTGGCGCAGCCGGTTCCCGCGACCGGAGGCGGTGGAGGCCCTGCGTCAGGCGATCCTGCAGACCCCGCTGACCTGCGTGGACTTCATCCGGCCGGGAGACGGCGACGGCTGACCCGCTGCCGGTCCGTCAGTGTCGGGCCAGTACCCGGTCGCGTCCCGAGGTCTTGGCCGCGTACAGGGCCTCGTCGGCGGTCTGATACAGGCTCTGCAGGGTCGTGTGGCGGCCCAGTGCGGCCACGCCGATGGAGGCGGTGACGGCGGCTACCCCGTCGCTTTCGACGGCGGCGTCCTCTTCGCCACGCGCGCAAACCCGCACGCCGCCGATCGCCTGCCGGATCCGTTCGGCGCAGTCCATGCCGGCGCGCAGGTCCGCTCCGGGCAGGATCACGAGGAACTCCTCGCCCCCCATGCGCACGCACAGGTCCGACTGACGGCTGGATTCGCGCAGCGCGCGGGCCACTTCGCGCAGGATCTCGTCGCCCACGGTGTGGCCGAAGCGGTCGTTGAGCTGCTTGAAGTGGTCCAGATCCACCGCCAGCAGCGACAGCGGGCGGTCCTGGCGCAGACAGTCGGCCAGCCACTGCTCGCCCTGGATCTCGAAGGCCCGCCGGTTGCCCAGGCCGGTCAGCTCGTCGCGCTCCAGGTTGGCCCGCAGCCGCCGGAAGCGCCAGGCGTTGTGCAGGGCCGGAGCGGCCAGGCCGAGGATGGATTCCACCAGGGCCTGCTCCTGGTCGTCGAAGCGCCGGCCGCGCATCAGCACCAGGGAGCCGAGGTCGGTGCCGTTGTAGCTGAGGGCGTATTCGATCCGATGACGGTCGGGTTCGCCGCCTTCACGGATCTCGCCGTCGTCCGTGGTATAGATCCAGCCGCTGTGCTCCAGGTGGCCGGCCAGATGCTCGTTGATACGGTCGATCACCGCGCCCAGCTCCAGGGTGGCGGTCACCGTCTGGACGAACCCCAGGGCGTCCAGCGGTGCGCTGCGCTGCGGTCCCCCGCCGTTACTGGAGACCAGACGCAGATTGGTGGCGTTGTTGTCGCTGTTCATGGCTGCCTCGCGGTGATCGATGATTCCTGGCCGAAGCAGAAGCGAGAACCGTGCCATGTTTGCAAAATGCTGTTTCCGAAAGGATTTTTGCCAGTTGAGGAGGGCGGAGTGTCGGGTTGTCGGCACATTCTCCGGTCGGGACGGAAAAAATCCGCCGGTTCGACCGGCAAAAAGCGGCAGGATTTCGACGCCATCCAGGGTGGCAGCACGCCACGTGCACATCGAACGGCGTTTCCCTATGCTGCCGCAGCGTACAGGCCACCGTGGGAGAAGCGCCGCCATGATCCGCATGCACAACGTTGAACTGCGACGTGGACGCCAGATCCTGCTGCAGGGGGCGGAACTCACCGTGCACCCCGGCTGGCGGGTCGGCCTGACCGGCGCGAACGGTTCCGGCAAGTCCAGTCTGCTGGCCGCGCTGCAGGGCGAACTGTCACTGGATGCCGGGTCCATCGAGCAGCCGGACGACTGGGTGGTCGCGCATCTGCCGCAGGAAGTCCCGGGCAGCGCGCGCCCGGCGGTGGAGTACGTGCTGGACGGTGACGCCGAACTGCGCGAACTGCAGCGGCGCCTCGAGGAAGAATACGACGGGGACGGGGCGGAACAGGCGCGGCTGTACGCGCGCCTGGATGCGATCGACGGCTGGACCGCCGAGGCCCGCGCCCGGCGCCTGCTGGCCGGGCTCGGGTTTTCCGACGCGGACGGCGACCGGCCGATGTCGGATTTCTCCGGCGGCTGGCGCATGCGCCTGGGGCTGGCGCGCACCCTGATGACGCGCTCCGACCTGCTGCTGCTGGACGAACCCACCAACCACCTGGACGTGGAAACCATCGTCTGGCTGGAAGGCTGGCTGGCACGTTACCCCGGCACCGTGATCGTGATCGCCCACGACCGGCGTTTCCTCGACGCCGTGGTCACGCATATCGCCCATATCGAACGCGGCGCCCTGACCCTGTACAGCGGCGGCTACACCCAGGCCGAGGCCCGGCGCGCCGAGGCCATGGCGCAGAGCGAGGCGGCCGCGGCGAAGGTGGCCGCGGAACGCGCCCATCTGGAGCAGTTCGTGCGGCGTTTCCGTGCCAAGGCCAGCAAGGCGCGCCAGGCCCAGAGCCGACTCAAGCGGCTGGAGGCACTGGAGGACGTCGCGGTGATCCGCGCGGCGCGCCCGGTGCATCTGCACATCCCGTCACCGCAGCGGCTGCCCGACCCCCTGCTGGCCCTGGACCACGCGACCGTGGGCCATGGCGAGTCGCGGCGTCTGCATCCGGCCAGCCTGCGGTTGCGCCCGGAGGACCGGGTCGGGATCCTCGGTCCCAACGGTGCCGGAAAATCGACGCTGCTGGCCCTGCTGGCCGGCGAGCTGGAGCCGGATACCGGCGAACGGCAGCCGGCCCCGGACCTGCGCATCGGCTATTTCGCCCAGCATCAGCGCGAGCAGCTGGACCTGGCGGCCTCGCCGCTGGCGCATCTGCAGCGGCAGGATCCGCGCGCTGCGGAACAGGACCTGCGCAATTTCCTCGGTGGGCTGGGGTTCGGCGGGGAGCGGGCCGACCGTCCGGTGGGCGAGTGCTCCGGGGGCGAGCGCGTACGCCTGGTGCTGGCACAGCTGATGTGGCAGGCGCCATCGCTGCTGCTGCTCGACGAACCCACCAACCACCTGGACCTGGACATGCGCGAGGCGCTGGGCGAGGCGCTGGAGGCCTACGCCGGGGGACTGGTGGTGGTGGCCCACGACCGCGAGCTCCTGGCGCGGGTCTGCGACCGCTTCTGGCGGGTGGAGGACGGTCATCTGAGCGAATTCGACGGCGATCTCGATGACTATGCTCGTGAACTCCAGGAGCGTCGGAGCCGGGATGAAGCGGGACCGGAACCGGCCGGGCCGGGTGGTGCGGCGGTGGCTTCCGGAGATGAAGCCGGGGGTGGCCCGGCGTTGTCGCAGAAGGATCGCCGGCGCGAGGCGGCGCGGGCCCGCGAGGCCCTCAAGCCCCTGCAGCAGCGCGCCGATCGCGCCGAGGCGGAGTGCGCGCGCCTGCAGGAGCGGCTGGACGCGATCGAGGCCGAACTGGCTGACGGCGAGCTGTACACCGGTGATGCCGAGGCCGCGGACCGCCTGGCGGCGCTGACGCGCGAGCAGGGCGAGCTGCGTCGCCGGCTGGAGGACCACGAAGGGGAATGGATGGAGGCCATGGAGGCCCTGGAAGCGGCACGCCCCGATGCCGGAGGCTCCCCGGCGGAGAAGTGAAAGGCCGACCCTTGAACTCGGAAATTTTCGGGTCTATATAAACGGGTGAGTGCAACGAAACGAGGAGTCATGCGATGAACGCACAGGAGCTGAATCGTCGTTGTGTCGAACTCTTCCATCACCCGGACGCGCAGAACCACATGTGGCATCCGCGGATGTTCTGGGAGACGAATCAGGTCGAGAACCCGAAGCCCGAGGACCTGCAGCGGCCGAAGGTGGATCTGCGCGAACTTGAGGTCCTGCTGTCCGAGGTCACGCACCAGCCCTCGGAATGCGCGGACGAGCTGGAAAAGGAAGAGCCGGGTCGCGTGTCGCTGATCCGGCACATGACCGATCGCGGCGACATGCCGTTTCTGCATCGCCCGCATTGAACGAGGCCGGGGTTGTCCGGCGCCGGATCGGCCAGGGGGCTGGCCTCCTACGGGGTGTGGATGGGTGCCCGTTCGGCAGGAGGCCGGCCCTCCGGCCGATGGGAGCTTGCGCCGTGATCGGCCAGGGGGCTGGCCTCCCACGCGGTGGGGCGGATTATGTCGTAGGAGGCCGGCCCTCCGGCCGATGGCGGCGGTGGGCCGGTCCCCGGCCGTTGGTGCAGCGGTTGGGCCTGATCGGCCAGAGGGCTGGCCTCCCACCGGGGTGTGGATGGGTGCCCGTTCGGTAGGAGGCCGGCCCTCCGGCCGATGAGGTCCGGCGCCGAAATCGGCCAGGGGGCTGGCCTCCTACTGGATGATGAAGTTGGAGAAGTACAGGGCGTCGATCAGCGGGGCGCCGGTAAGCTCTTCCATGATCTCGCGTAGCTCCTCCACGGCTTCGCCGCGCAGCGCTTCGCGGCCGTCGCTGCGGCGCACTTCAGCCGGGTCGCGTCCGCCCATGACGTGGATCAGGCGGTCGCGGACCGCGGGCATGTGGTCGCGCACCCGGTCCGCGTCTTCCTGTGAGGCGGTCTCCAGCTGGATGTTCGTCTGCAGGTAACGGGCCGCGCCGGGGTCCTCGAGGTTGACCACCAGGCTGTCCAGGGTTACGTAGCGCGAATCGCCGTCTTCCGCTGAGGCCGGGACGGCGGCCAGCGCCAGCAATACGAGCAGCATCAGGGCCGGGAGTCCGGTGCGGGGGACGGGGTGTTTCATGGATCGGGGCATCATGTCGGTCTCGGTTCGGGGATGGATGTCGCGACCGCCGCCGCGCGGCGATGGGGCTGCTGGCGGAAATAACCCGCCATTTCCTCGTAGACCGCGGGCAGGTCCCGCCGCAGGCGGTCAGGCTCGAAAAAGAAGGCCTCGGCGGCCACCGCGAGGAATTCCTCGGGCGCGGTGGCGGCATAGGGATCCAGCGGCAGATCCTCCTCGGACACGCCCGGGGCGTCGACCCGGGTATTGAACCATTCCCAGGCCTCGCTGAAGGCGGCGGTCCAGGCGGCCGGGTCGCGGTCGCGCGGCAGCGGCGGGAAGCCGTTCACGTCGCCGTTGCCGCCGTCCAGGATATGTGTCACCTCGTGCACCACCACCGCGCCGTGCTCGAGGACGTCATTCCACGACAGGATCACCGGGCCGCGCTCCCAGGCCTCACCGGCCTGGGGCATCGCCCCCCGGTGCACGATGCCGTCCTCGTCCACCCATTCGTGATCGGGCACGAAGGTGTCGGGGTAGATCAGCACGGTATGCCAGTCGCGGTAGGGTTCCAGCCCCAGTTCCAGGACCGGCAGGGCGGCGTAGGCGGCGATCACGTGGCATTGCCAGGGTTCCGGTTCGTGGTCGATCCCGACGAACTCCTTGCTGCCCAGCAGCCCCTCGATGCGTTCACGCAGGCGCTCGGCCTCCGCCGAGTTCAGGGTGCGGATAAACGGGACCCGCCGGCGCAGGTCGGTCCATTCGGTGTCCGCCAGGGTCACGCGCCGCCCGTCGCACGCCCGGGGCGGGCGGCCCAGGCTGCGCAGCCAGTCTCCCAGGCGTCGGGGCAGGGGCAGGTTCACGATGGATGCGGATCCGAAGGGATGGATGACCAAACTGCCAGAACCCGCGCGCGCTGCAAAGCGCCCCCCGGGAAGTGCACGGGAAAGCGCGGGTGTCTGGCCGGTGTTACCCCAGGGCCTGGCAGAGGTCGTCGATCAGGTCCTGCGGATCTTCCAGGCCGACCGACAGGCGCACCATCGAACCGGTGATCCCGCGGCGTTCGCGTTCCTCCGGCGACACGCCGTGATGGGTGGTGGTGACCGGCTGGGTCACCAGACTCTCGGTGCCGCCCAGACTGGGGGCGATGGCGAACAGGCGCAGGCGGTCGACCACCGCGCTGGTGCCCTCGGTGTCGGCATCCAGTTCGAGGGTCAGCATGCCGCCGAAGCCGTACATCTGTTCGCGCGCGAGCGCATGCCCGGGATCCCCCGGCAGGCCCGGGTAGCGCACGCGGGTAACCCGCGGGTGGCTCTGCATCGCCTCGGCGATGGCCCGGGCCGCGGCGTTCTGATGGCGGACCCGCACCACCAGCGTGTGCAGGCTGCGGGCCAGCTGCGCGCAGGTCTCCGGGGCGGGCGTGGAACCCAGGTTCTTGCGCCACCCGGCCACGGTCGCGATGTGCTCCGCCGAGCCCATCAGGGCCCCGGCCGTCAGGTCGGAATGGCCGCCCAGGTATTTGGTGGCACTGTGGCTGACCAGGTCGGCACCCAGCGCCAGCGGGTTCTGGTTGACCGGCGAGGCGAAGGTGTTGTCGACCGCCAGCAGCGCCCCGCGGGCGTGCGCCCGGGCGGCGATCTCGGAGATCGGAAACACCTCCAGGGCCGGATTGGTCGGGGTCTCCAGGAACACCAGTCCGGCACCCTGTTCCAGGCAGGCGTCCAGGCGGTCGAGCTCGTCGCCCAGCAGGAACTGCGTGCGGATGCCGAGCTGCGGCAGCTGCTCCGAGAGCAGTTCCATGGTCCCGCCGTAGGCATCGCCGATGCAGACGACCCCCGCGCGGCCCAGGGCCAGGAACAGCGCGGTCTCCGCCGCCATGCCCGAACTGAATACCAGCGCGGCCTCGGCTCCTTCGAGGCTGGCGAGCTTGGATTCCACGCTGCGGATGGTCGGATTCATGCCGTAGCGGGTGTACAGGCTCCCGCTGGTGCGGCCCTCCACCACGTCCAGAATGGCCGCGGTGGAGCGGTACTTGAAGGTGGTCGTCGGGTAGATCGGCGTCAGTGCGCTGCCATGGGCATCGCCGATCTCGCCGGCGTGGATGCAGCGGGTGGACAGGCGTCGATCGTCGGATTCGGCCATCGGCAGGCTCCCGGTCGCGAGGGGTGTGTTCGGCTCAGGCACGCCTGGCCGCGCCGGGGCATTCTAACCGCCGGTCAGGCGTGGCGCAGGGTGCCGTCGAAGTAACGCTGCAGGAAGGTGTCGAAGTCCAGGGTGTCGGCCGCTTCGATCTCCGCCTGCTCGGCCAGGCTCTGGCGCGCCAGGGCCTCCAGCATGTCGGCGCGCGGCAGCGGTCCGTTGGAGCGGAACGCCTCGCGGTGCTGGGCCGACAGGCGCCGGGCGTGCACGTGGAACCCCTCCTCGCGCGCCATCATGTCTTCCAGCATGCGCGCCGACGGGGTCAGGTCGGCCTGCTCGACCTTGCCCCACTGCTCGCTGAGAGCGCGGCGATACGGGTCGCCCGGGCGGTCCTGGTCGAGTACGGCGGCCACCGGGCGCATTAGCGCCAGCAGTTCGCGCGCCCAGTCCGCCAGTGGAGTGTCGCCCTGCGGACGCTGGAGTTCCAGTCCGGGGCGCCGGCCATAGTGCGCCGCCTGCAGCAGATTGGCGTCGATTGCGTCCAGCTCGCCCGGGCCGAACGCGGGACTGGGCTGCAGCAGGCAGGCCAGCGCAAAGGTCTCGAGAAAGCGCAGCTGGGTCTCGTCCACGCCGAGCGGGTGCTGTGCGTTGATGTCGACCGAACGCAGCTCCACGTACTCGATGCCGCGGGCCTCCAGCGCGTCGGTGGGCTTCTCGAAGCGCTCCAGCGGCTGCTTCGGACGCACGGTGGAGTAGTACTCGTTCTCGATCTGCAGGATGTTGGCGTTGAGCTGGCGGTATTCGCCGTCGACCTTGACCCCCAGTGCCTCCCATTCCGGGCTGGGGGTGTTGATCGCGCAGCGCAGCGAATCGACGTAGCCGGCCAGCGAGTTGTAGTCCGCCTTGATGCCGGTGTCCGCCTCCTTGCGGTTGGTGTAGCCGATATCGCCCATGCGCAGGCTGGTGGCATGCGGCAGGTAGCTCGTGTCGTCGTCGAAGTCCTCCAGCGTGGCGCCGTGTCCCTCGAGAAACGAGTTGCAGACCGCCGGCGAGGCACCGAACAGATACGGCACCATCCAGCCAAAGCGCAGCAGGTTGCGGATCATCCCCATCATGCGCGCGTCGCGGAACTCGCGGGTGTCGGTCTCGCCCAGTACCTCGGCCAGCGCCGGCCAGAACTCCTCGCGCGGGGAGTAGTTGAAATGCACCCCGGCGATTACCTGCATCTTGCGCCCGTAGCGATGGCCCAGGCCCAGGCGATAAACCGTCTTCATGCGCCCGGCATTGGAGGGTCCGTAGTCGGCCACCGGGATCGCCGAATCATCGGCGGTCACGCAGGGCATGGAGGTGGACCACAGGATCTCGTCGCCCACGCTGGCCGCGGCGAACGCCTGCAGGTCGTGGAGGAAGCCGAGGGTCTCGCGCACGTCGTCGAACGGCGGGGTCACGAACTCCAGCAGGGCCTCGGAGTAGTCGGTGGTGATGTACGGATGGGTCAGGGCCGAACCCAGTGCCGGAGGATGCGGCGTGCGCGCCGGCGCGCCGTCCGCGCCGACGCGCAGGGTTTCCTTCTCCAGGCCGATGCGGCCATGCAGGCTGCCAGCGGGGAGCCGTTCCGCCAGTCGCGCCACCAGAGCCTGCAGATTGCGTTCGTCGCTTCCCACGTGCGGACCGCCTTGCTGGATCGAACTTGCTGGATGGAGGGGCGAAAAATACCGGAATGTGCCGCTCCGGTCACCGGGCCGGGGGGTGCCGGTTCTCTTCTTTCGCCTCCACCGGTATATTAGAGCTGGCTGATATTAGAGAGGGAGGCCGGCATGAGCAAGAACCCGGAGGAGCATGATCCGCGCGAGCTGAGTGACCGCGTGATCGATTTCCTGCGCGCCCCGGCCACCCTGCTGTTTCTGGTCGGCCTGGTCGTCGGGGGGCTGGCGATGCACCTGTTCACCGAGCCGGAGGTCCCGGAGGGCATGCTGCTGGTCACGGTCCACAACGACACTGACGAGATGATCGAGGCGATCCATTTCAACTTCAGCCACGGTCAGAGCCTGACGGAGATGCGCGAAGGTCGTATCCGGCCGGGCGAGCGCCGCGACGTGGCGCTCAACCATCCCCCGGCGGCCGGCTTCAACATGGAGGTGCGCTACGCCGACGGCGAGGAGCAGGCGTTCTGTGCCAACCGTGGCGTGGAAGGCCGGCGTCAGGAGGTCCGCCTCTACCGCTGAACCGGGCAGCGCGGTTCTGGACAGGGCGCGAGGCCGTGAATAGACTTTGTAACTGCTCAGGGGAGTAGTTACCCCGTCCACGCGTGACGGGGGCCTGCGTCAACATCATTGGCCCGCACGGGCCGTGGCGCAGGCAGCCGCATCCGGCCCGACGAGACCTGTGGCATGGATCTCCGGCCCGCCGTAACGGCGGCGGGCGTGCTCGTGGCCGGGCGGCGGGGGTCGATGCCACCGGTCATCGCCCGCCCGGCCCGGATCGCCCGTCATGGAACTCTTTCTCCTTTCCGTCTTCGCCGTGGCCGTGGCCGAGATCGGCGACCGGTCGATGTTCCTCGCCGCGCTGTTCGGCCTGCGCTGCAACCGCCTGTGGCCGGTGTTCTGGGGCATGGCTGCCGGGCTGTTCGCCAACCAGCTGGTGTCGGCCGTGGCCGGGGTGTGGCTGTTCTCGGTGATCGACACCGACTGGCACCTGTGGCTGGTCGCGATCGCGTTCCTGGCCATGGCGGTCTGGGTGCTGATCCCGGAGGACGACGAGGACGGGGTGCCGGAGAACCCCTGCGCCCGCAGTCTGTTCTTCACCGCTGCGACCACCTTCTTCCTGTTCGAGATGGCGGACAAGACCCAGCTGGCGGTGGTCGCGCTGGCCGGGGGCTCCGGCAGCCTGGTGCCGGTGGTGCTGGGCGCGACCCTGGGGATCCTGCTGATCACCGTGCCCGGGCTGCTGCTGGGGCGGCGCTTTGCCGAGCGCATGCCCGTGCACACGCTGCGCTGGTTCGCCGCGGCGCTGTTCCTGCTGATCGGTCTGTGGAGCCTGCTGGAGGCGCTGGGGTGGATGCCCGGTCTCGGCCTGCCGGACTTCTCCGGCGCCCTGCTGGAGGCCGTCGGCCGGAGCGCCGAGTGATTGCGGCGAGGAGGGTCGATACCGTTCGTTTTTGTCGTCGGGTTTTCGCGAAAATCCGCGATTTTCATTCGATTGCATCGATGGGATCATCATCCGGGTGAACCATCCGGAGGAATGGCCATGAGTCTGCTGATCAACGGCGAGCTGCGCGAAGGCTGGCTGGAGGAGGAATCCGACGAGAACGGCGATTTCGTGCGCCAGGATCAGCAGTACCGCAACTACGTCACCCCCGACGGCAGCCCCGGCCCGCTGGGCGAGGGCGGTTTCACCGCGGCTTCCGGGCGCTATCACCTGTACGTGTCGTATGCCTGTCCGTGGGCCCATCGCGCGCTTATCCTGCGCCGGCTGAAGGGCCTGGAGCCGCACATCGGGCTGTCGGTGGTGCACCACTACATGGGCGATGCCGGCTGGTCATTCGATGACTGCGACGGCTGCACCGGGGACCGGGTGCACGGCTCGCGTTACATGCACGAGCTCTACACCCGCACCGATCCGCACTACACCGGCATCGTGACCGTGCCGGTGCTGTTCGATACCGAACGCGACCGCATTGCCAACAACGAGTCGCTGGATCTGGTGCGCATGTTCAACAGTGCCTTCGATCACATCACCGGCAACACCCTGGATTTCTATCCGGAAGACCTGCGCGAGGAGATCCACGCGGTCAACGACCGGGTGTACGAGAACGTGAACAACGGGGTCTATCGCTGCGGCTTCGCGACCACCCAGCAGGCCTACGACGCCGCCTTCGACCGCCTGTTCGAGACCCTCGACTGGCTGGAGGAACGCCTGGCGCATGAGCCCTTCCTGGTCGGTGACCGTCTCACCGAGGCCGACTGGCGACTGTTCACCACGCTGGTGCGTTTCGATCCGGTGTACTACAGCCACTTCAAGTGCAACCGCCAGCGTCTGAGCGACTTCCCGGCGCTGTCGGCCTATCTGCGCATGCTCTACCAGCGCCCGGGCGTGGCCGAGACCGTGCGCATGGACCACATCAAGGCGCACTATTACGGTTCGCATCCGATGCTGAACCCGTCGGGGATCGTGCCGAAGGGGCCGGTCATCGATCTCGACGCCGCGCACGGACGGCCGCTGGGCGCACTCCCCGGGGACCTGCGGAACCCGGGCGAATGAACCGGGTCGGTTGGTCATGTACAGGCACCTGCCTGCCGGGCGGCCCTGCCCCGCGGGTGGCGTGATGAAAGGAGTCCATTGGTGAAGGCAAGCGGGATCATCGGCGGCATCCTCGTCCTCGCCCTGGCGGCGGGCGGGGCGTGGTGGCTGCAGCAGCAGGACGATGCGGGGGCCGCGCGCGCGACCCTGCCGGACTCCGGCGAGCGTGACGAGCGCACGCCCGTGCGCGTCAGCGAAGTGGCGCCGCGCGAGTTCGAGACCGTGATCGAGGCGCTGGGTACGGTCGCCGCGCGCGAGTCGGTCACGGTGCGCGCGCCGGTTACCGCACGGGTGGAATCACTGGAGTTCGAGGACGGTGATCGCGTCGAGGCGGGCGATGTTCTGGTGGAGCTGCGCGCGGAAGAGGAGCGCGCGCGCCGCGACGAGGCCCGCGTGAGGGTCGAGGAGGCCAGCCGCGAGCTGGCGCGGGTGCGCGACCGGGTGGAGGACGGCATCGTGACCCGCCAGGAGGTCGACCAGCAGGCCTCGCGGCTGGCCGAGGCCCGGGCTGCGCTGGCCGCGGCCACGGCGCAGGTGGAGGACCGCACCATCCGCGCGCCCTTCACCGGCACCCTGGGCCTGCGCGAGGTGAGCCCCGGGGCCATGGTCACGCCGGACACCGCGCTGGTGGAACTGGACGACATCCGCACGGTGCGCCTGGACTTCCCGGTGCCGGAGCGTTTTGCCGGGGCCATCGAACTGGGCATGCCGGTCACCGGGCACAGCGCGGTCGGCGATTTCGCGGCCGACGTGACCGCACTGAGCAACCGTATCGACGCGGCCACGCGCACCCTGAACGTGCGCGCGGTGGCCGACAACCCGGAACAACGCCTGCGTCCGGGCATGCTCGCCACGGTGCGCCTGGCGCTGGATCCGCAACGGGCGCCGGCGGTGCCCGAGGGCGCGGTGGTGCAGACCGCCGACCAGCACTTCGTCTTCCGCCTGCAGGAGGATGAAACGGTCAGTCGCGACCGGATCCGCATCGGTCGCCGCGCGCCCGGATGGGTGGAGGTGCTGGACGGCGTCGAAACCGGCGACACGGTGGTTTCCGAGGGCGTTTCGCGGGTGCGGGACGGCATGACCGTGCGCGTGCTGGAGTCCGGAGACGACGGATGATCCTCTCCGATGTCGCCAATCGCCGGCCGGTACTGGCGATCGTCTTCAACCTGTTGCTGGTGACCTTCGGCCTGATTGCCTGGGATCAGCTGCCGCTGCGTGAATACCCCGACGTCGACCCGCCGGTGGTCACGGTGGACACCAACTATCCCGGCGGCAGCGCGGAGATCATCGAACGCGAGGTGACCCAGCGCCTGGAGGACCGCATCGCCGGGGTGGAGGGCATCCGCTACATGGAGTCCTCCAGCGACGACGGGCGCTCGCGCATCACCATCGAATTCGGTCTGGACCGCGACATCGACGCCGCCGCCAACGACGTGCGCGAGGCGGTCAGCCGGGCGCAGCGC
Source organism: Thioalkalivibrio sp. ALE20 (assembly GCF_000381405.1). NCBI lineage: Bacteria > Pseudomonadati > Pseudomonadota > Gammaproteobacteria > Chromatiales > Ectothiorhodospiraceae > Thioalkalivibrio > Thioalkalivibrio sp. ALE20. Next base: position 117,739 of record NZ_KB906476.1, on the reverse strand, counting down.
AACCTGCCCGACGAGGTCGAACCGCCGCGCATCACCAAGGCGGATTCGGATTCCTCCCCCATACTCTGGCTCAACCTCTCCAGCGATCGCATGAACGCGCTGGAGCTGGCGGACTATGCCGAGCGCAATCTGGTCGACCGCCTGTCGGTGGTGGACGGCGTGGCACTGGTGCGTCTGGGCGGTGCACGCAGCTACGCCATGCGCGTGTGGATCGACCGCGAGGCGCTGGCGGCGCGCGACCTGACCGTGCTCGAGATCCAGGACGCGCTGGAGCGCGAGAACGTGGAACTGCCGGCCGGGCGGCTGGATTCCGACGAGCGCGAATTCCGCATACGCGTGGAACGCAGCTATCGCTCGCCGGAGGACTTCGAGAACCTGGTCCTGCGCCGCGGCGCGGACGGTCAGCTGGTACGCCTGGGCGACGTGGCGGCGGTGAACATCGGCGCCGACACCGAGCGCACCGAGTTCCGCGGCAACGGCGAGGACATGATCGGGCTGGGCATCATCCGCCAGTCCAACGCCAACGTGCTGGAGGTCGCCAGTGCGGTGAAGGCACTGGCCGCCGACCTGGAAGGCAGCCTGCCGGAGGGGACCTCGCTGGTCCCCACCTACGACGAATCGGTGTTCATTGAGGGGGCGTTGCAGGAGGTCTACGTGACCCTGGGCGTCGCGACCCTGGCGGTGGTCGCGGTGATCTACCTGTTCCTCGGCAGCTGGCGCGCCACGCTGATCCCGGCGGTGACCGTGCCGGTGGCCCTGACCGCGGCCTTCATCGGCATCAACCTGTTCGGCTTCTCGGTAAACCTGCTGACCCTGCTCGCGCTGGTGCTGGCGGTGGGCCTGGTGGTGGACGATGCCATCGTCATGCTGGAGAACATCCATCGGCGCATCGAGCGCGGCGAGCCCGGGCTGCTGGCCGCGTGGCGCGGGGCACGTCAGGTCGGTTTCGCGATCGTCGCCACCACCTCGGTGCTGGTGGCGGTGTTCGTGCCGCTGGCCTTCCTCGACGGCATGGTCGGGCGGCTGTTCGCCGAGTTCGCGATCGCGATGGCGATCGCCGTGGTGTTCTCCAGCATCGTGGCGCTGACCCTGGCGCCGGTGCTCTCCGGGCGCCTGATGCACAAGGGCGATGACGAGACCGGTGCGGCGCGTCTGGTGGGGCGGGCGTTCGGCGCCATCGAGACCGGTTACGGGAAACTGCTGTCCGGTGGACTGCGCGTGTCCTGGCTGGTAGTTCCGCTGCTGGGCGGGGTGCTGATCGGGGCCTGGTACCTGTTCGACAGCCTCCCCGAAGAATTCGCGCCGGAGGAAGATCGCGGTGCGTTCTTCGTGATGGTGGATGGCCCCGAGGGCGCCAGTTTCGACTACATGAGCCGGCAGATGGCCGAGGTGGAAGAGCGTCTGCAGCCGCTGATGAGCGAGCAAGGCGGACCGATCCGGCGCGCCCTGGTGCGCACGCCGCGCGGGTTCGGCGGCGTGGAAACGGTCAACGACGGTTTCGTGATCGTGATCCTCGAGCACTGGAACGACCGCGAACCCTCCGGGCGCGAGGTCATGAACTGGATCGAGGGCAGCGTCGGCGAGATGCCGGGCGTGGAGGTCCGCGCGTTCATGCGTCAGGGGCTCAGTACCGGTGCGCCGGGACCACCCGTGCAGTTCGTGATCGCCGGGCCCGATTTCGACACCCTGGAGGAATGGGGCAACGTGGTGCTGGACGAGGTGCGCGACGTGGACGGGTTGCGTAACCTGCGGCTGGACTACGAGCCGACCCAGCCGCAGCTGAGCCTGAGCGTGGACCGCGACCGCGCCGGGGATCTGGGCATCTCCATGCGCGACATCGGGCGTACCCTGGACATCCTGCTGGGTGGCCGCGCGGTAACCCGCTGGCAGGACCGTGGCGAGGAATACGACGTGATCCTGGAGGGGTTGACCGACCAGCGGCGCACCACCGAGGCCATCGACAATATCCACCTGCGGGCCGAATCCGGCGAGCTGGTGCCGCTGTCCAGTGTGGTGCGTTACGAGGAACGTGCCGGGCCGGCCTCGCTGTCGCGCTTCAACCGCGGCCGTGCGGTGACCCTGCAGGGCGGCGTGGGCGGCGACCTGACCCTGGGCGAGGCGCTGGACACCCTCGACGCGGCGGCGGAACGGGTGCTGCCGGACGAGGCGCAGATCGACTACAAGGGCGAGTCGCTGGACCTGCGCGAGGGCTCGGAGGCGATCCTGTTCGTGTTCGCGCTGGCGCTGCTGGTGGTGTTCCTGGTGCTGGCGGCCCAGTTCGAGAGCTTCGTGCACCCGTTCGTGATCATGCTCACCGTGCCGCTGGCGGTGGTGGGCGCCTTGCTGGGGCTCAGCCTGACCGGGCAGACGCTGAACATCTACAGCCAGATCGGGATCGTGATGCTGATCGGGCTGGCGGCGAAGAACGGCATCCTGATCGTGGAGTTCGCCAACCAGCTGCGCGACCGTGGCCGCGAGTTCCGCGATGCCGTGATCGAGGCCGGACGTCTGCGCCTGCGCCCGGTGCTGATGACCGCGCTGACCACCGTGGCCGGTTCCATCCCGCTGATCCTGGCCTCCGGCCCGGGCGAGGAGACGCGCTTCGTGATCGGGGTGGCGGTGTTCTCCGGCGTGCTGTTCGCCACCGTGTTCACCCTGTTCGTCATTCCGGCCACCTACTACCTGATCGCCCGCGGAACCACCTCCCCGCTGGCCACCACGCGGCGGCTGCAGTCACTGGACGAAGAGGTCAGGGATGTAGACGGGGCGACCCGCCCGTAGGAGGCCGGCCCTCCGGCCGATGTCGGCGGTGGGCCGGCCCCGGCCGTCGGGGCACCGGATGGGCCGGATCGGCGAGGGGGCTCGCCTCCTACAAGGGGGGTGTCGATGGGTG
>NZ_KB906476.1:0-114636 GCF_000381405.1 Thioalkalivibrio sp. ALE20 | reverse complement strand
GGGCCGGCCCCCGGCCGTCGGGGCACCGGTTGGGCCGGATCGGCGAGGGGGCTCGCCTCCTACAAGGGGGGTGTCGATGGGTGCCCGTTGGGTAGGAGGCCGGCCCTCCGGCCGATGTCGGCGGTGGACCGGCCCCGGTCGTCGGGACACCGGATGGCCTGACCGGTGCGCTACCCGGAAGCGGGGCTATTGCAGCACTTCCTCCTGGAAGCCCTTGAAGCCGCCTTCCATGAAGTAGTAATCCTCGATCCCGTATTCTTCCAGGGTGTACTGGAACGCCTTGATTTCGTGTCCGGTGATGTCATACACGAGCAGCGGGGCGTCGGAGTCGCGGGCCTGTTCCAGGTAATCCTCCAGGGCTTCGGTGTCCCCCGCCGGGATGTTGGTCTCGGAATTGAGGAACAGACCGACCTGGTCCTGTTCGAACGGGCGCCGGATGTCCAGCACCCGGGCATTGTCGCGCTGCGCGCGCTCGGAGAACTCCATCGGCGGCAACAGGCGCTCGCGGAATTCGTTGAAGTCGATCAGATCGGCCCGTTCGATCGGCGCCTCCCCGAACAGGGCGGTGTCCTCGGGGTAATGCTCGGCCCAGTCGAAGATGCCGTAATCCATGGCCATGGCGTCGTCGAAGCCGGCGGCCTTCATGCGTTCCACGGCCTGATAGCTCATGAAGCAGGTATGGCCCCGGCAATAGAAGGCGACCGGCTTGTCCGGGTCCTCTTCGTGGATCTCGAGCACCTTGTCGACGAAGTCCTCGTCGTCGATGCTCACGTGCCGTGCGCCGTCGATACGCAGGGTGTCGTATTCGTAGCGCGTGCGCACGTCGATGACGTGGACCTCGTCGCGGGCGTATTTCGCCGCCAGCTCCTCGAGATCCAGGGCGTCCACGTAGAAATAGATGGAGCGTCCCGGCGGTTCATACCCCTCGGCCTCGGGATCGAGTTCCATGTCACCGGGCTCTGCGGTGTCTCCGGTGCTGGCGGCAGCCTGACCGGAGAGTGCCAGCAGGGCGGCGGAGAACAGGGCGAGAGAAAGGCGAGAGGGCTTGAAAAACATGGCGAACTGCTCCATGGAAGGTCGACTGCTCCCACTTTAGACACTTCAGCGTGTGGTTTCTACTCCGGGCCGTTTCCTTCGCGTGGCCGGAATGCCAGGACTGCGGAGTTGATGCAGTAGCGCAGTCCCGTGGGCGGCGGACCGTCCGGAAAGACATGCCCCAGGTGCGAGTCGCAGGTGGCGCAGCGCACCTCGGTCCGCTCCATGCCCAGCGAGGCGTCGCGGTGTTCGGAAACGGCTTCGGCGGTGACCGGCGCGGTGTAGCTGGGCCACCCGCTGCCGGAATCGAATTTCGCCGTGCTGTCGAACAGCGTCGCGCCGCACACCGCGCAGTGATAACGCCCGGAGGCCTTGTGGTCATGGTATTCGCCGGTGAACGGCGGCTCGGTGCCCGCCTGGCGGGCGATGCGGTACTGCTCCGGGGTGAGGCGCCGGCGCAGTTCGTCTTCGTCGACAGGGGTGTCGGGATGCGGGCGGTTGCTCATGTCACTGCCTCTGCGGTAATTCGTGTTATCTTGCGAGTCGGGTCCACCAGCGAATGGCCACGGGCGAGGAGATCATATTGAGCTGTCCGGACTGTGAACGCATCAACGTCCTTCCGACCGGTGCGGGGACTCTCTACCTCGCGCCGGTGCTGGCGCATACCCGTGCCACTCTGCGCCAGCGGCTGATCGAGGAGCGCTTTCCCTGCAGCGAACCGGCTTCGGGGATCCTGGCGGTGGCGGTGGATCCGGAGCACGATCTGGGGGTGACCCTGTCGCGTCTCGACGAGGCCCTGAGCCATTCGGAGCAGAACGGGTGCCGCGCGACCTTCGTGCCCGAGGGCGAACGATTCGGCGTGGAGCACCTGCAGGACACGCATCTGCTGTCCACGCTGATCGCCCGGCACAACGCGCGCGATCTGGCGGCCATCCTCGCCAGTGATGCCCTGGACTTTCATTTCCAGCCCATCGTGCACGCGGCCCGGCCGGATCAGGTGTTCGCCTGGGAGGCGCTGGTGCGGGCCAGCTCGCCGGCGGGGGAGTTGATCCCGCCGAACATCCTGTTCGATCAGGCACGGGCGGCGGAGATGATGTTCCACCTCGATCGCGCGGCGCGCATCAATGCGATCCGCCGTGCGACCGAGCGCGGCATCCGCGACCAGCTGTTCATCAACTTCAATCCCACCGCGATCTATGACCCGGCGTTCTGTCTCGAAACAACGGTGCGCGAGATCGGCGGCATCGCGCCGGATGTCCCCGCTCCCGCGGGCTTCGTGTTCGAAGTGATCGAGAGCGACCAGATCACCGACACCGAACACCTGCGGCGCATCATCGATCGCTATCGCAACGCCGGTTTCCGGGTCGCCCTGGACGATCTCGGTGCGGGCTATGCGTCGCTCAACCTGCTGTCGCAGCTGCGACCGGATTTCGTGAAGATCGACCGCGAACTGGTCCGCGGCATCGACGCCGATGAATACCAGCAGAAGATCCTCGGCAAGATCATCGAGCTTGCGCGCGAGCTGGACATTCGTATCGTGGCCGAGGGCATCGAGACCCCGGAGGAGTGGGCTGGCTGAAGGATCGGGTCGACTACTGCCAGGGGTTCCTGTTCGCCCGGCCGGCGGCCGACCCGCCGGCGCCGGTACATCCCGATCCCGAGGTGCCGTAGGAGGCGAGCCCTCTCGCCGATCAGGCCCATCCGGTGCCTCGACGGCTGAGGCCGACCTCCCGCCGACATCGGCCGGAGGGCCGGCCTCCTACGGGGTGTCGATGGGTGTCCGCTCGGCAGGGGGCTGGCCTCCTGCGGGTTGTGGTGGCGCCGATGTGCACATCGGACCGGGCTTCACTAAACTGAGGAACATGACGACTCTGCCGCATGATGCCCGCAATCCCACGCTGGAAGCGGCCGCCCAGCTGCTGCGCGATGCCGAGGTGCGCTATCAGGGGCGCACCGTCGGCACGGTGGCCAGCCTCGACAGCCGCGCCCCGGCGGAAAACTATGCCGACTGCTTCATCCGCGACTTCGTGCCCTCCGGGCTGGTCTATCTGCTGCACGACGAACCCGAGGTGGTGCGCGATTTCCTCGGTCTGATCCTGCGCATCCGCGATACCCAGGAGGAGATCGAGGGTCACCGGCGCCTGCCGCGGGTGATGCCGGCCAGCTTCCGCGTGGTGACCGATCCGAAGGGGCGCGAGACCCTGGCCGCCGACTTCGGCGATCGCGCGATCGGCCGGGTGGCCCCGGTGGATTCAATGATGTGGTGGGTGCTGCTGGCGCGTGCCTACCAGAATCGCACCGGCGACCACGAGTTCATCAAGTCGCCCGACGTGCAGCGTGGCATCCGCCTGATTCTCAGCATCTGTCTGCAGGACCGCTTCGAGGTCTTCCCGACCCTGCTGGTGCCCGACGGCAGTTTCATGATCGACCGGCGCATGGGGGTGTACGGGCATCCGCTGGAGATCCAGGCGCTGTTTTACGGCATGCTCAAGGCCGCGCTGGCGATGCTCGAGCCCTGCGATACGGACTCCGAGCAGCTGTGCGAGCAGTCGGCCATCCGTACCCGGCAGCTGGCGGACTACATCCGCCACTACTACTGGCTGGACCTGGAACGCCTGAACGCCATCCATCGCTACCGTACCGAGCACTTCGGCCACGAGTCGGAGAACGCATTGAACATCTACCCCGAGAGCATCCCCGACTGGCTGGTGGACTGGATCCCGTCGGAGAGTGGTTACCTGGTCGGCAACCTCGGTCCGGGGCGCATGGATTTCCGCTTCTTCAGCTTCGGCAACCTGCTGGCGGTGCTGTTCGGGCTGGCCGACGAACACGAGTCGCGGCTGATCATGCAGACCTTCGAGCAGCGCTTCGAGGACCTGATCGGCACCATGCCGGTGAAGATCTGCTACCCCGCGATGATGGGCGAGGAATGGCGCCTGCTGACCGGGTCGGACCCCAAGAACACCCCCTGGTCGTATCACAACGGCGGGAACTGGCCGGCGCTGCTGTGGGCGTTTACCGGGGCGGCGCTGCGCGTGGGCCGCCCGGACCTTGCCCGCAGCGTGCATGCGGTGGCGGCCGAGCGGCTGCATCGCGACGACTGGCCCGAATACTATGACGGTCGCCACGGCCGTCTGATCGGGCGGCGGGCCAACTACCGCCAGACCTGGTCGGCCACCGCGGTGCTGCTGTCCCAGGCGATGATCGACAACCCCGAAACCCTGTCGCTGTTCGACAGTCCGGAGCCCGAAACACCATGAAGAAGACTCAGAGCAAGTCCCGCCAGGGCGAAGGCCTTTATCTTGTTCTGATCAGCGTGCATGGCCTCATTCGAGGCGAAAATCTGGAACTCGGCCGGGATGCCGACACCGGCGGGCAGACCCTCTACGTGGTCGAGCTGGCGCGTGCCCTGGCGCGGCATCCGCAGGTCGGACGGGTGGACCTGCTGACCCGGCGGGTAGTCGACAGCCGGGTCGACGACGACTATGCCGAACCGGTGGAGGATCTGGGTGACGGTGCCCATATCGTGCGCCTGGACTGCGGGCCGAAGCGCTACCTGCGCAAGGAAAAGCTCTGGCCGTATCTTGACTGCTTCGCCGACAACGCCCTGGCGCATATCCGGCGGGTCGGGCTGCGCCCGGACGTGATCCACGGTCATTATGCCGATGCCGGCCATGTCGCGGTGCGGCTCTCCAACCTGCTGGGCGTGCCCATGCTGCAGACCGGGCACTCGCTCGGGCGGGTCAAGCGCGAGCGCCTGCGCGAGGGCGGGCTGTCGGATGCCGACATCGAAGCGCGCTACAACATCTCCACCCGCATCCATGCCGAGGAGGAGGCCCTGGCGCACGCCCACCGGGTGATCGCCAGCACGCGTCAGGAGGTGGACGAGCAGTACGCCACCTACGACAACTACCAGCCCGAGCGCATGGAGGTGATCCCGCCGGGGACCGACCTCGAACGCTTCCACCCGCCGAAACGTGGTGAACGCAAACCGCCGATCTGGGCCGAGATCCGGCGTTTCCTGCAAAAGCCCGACCGGCCGCTGATCATGGCGCTGTCGCGCGCCGACGAGCGCAAGAATATCCGCAGTCTGGTGGATGCGTATGCCGGCAACGAATGGCTGCGCGAGAACGCCAACCTGCTGATCGTGGCCGGCAACCGCGACGACATCCGCGATCTGGATAAGGGCGCGCGCGAGGTGCTCACGGATCTGCTGCTGCGCATCGACCGCCACGACCTGTATGGCAAGGTGGCCTACCCCAAGCACCACGGCTCGGACGATGTTCCCGATCTCTACCGCCTGGTGGCGGCCACCCGCGGGGTATTCGTGAATCCCGCCCTGACCGAGCCGTTCGGCCTGACCCTGATCGAGGCGGCGGCCAGCGGCGCCCCCATCGTCGCCACCAACGACGGCGGCCCCGACGAGATCGTCTCGCGCTGCCACAATGGCCTGCTGATCGACCCGCTGGATCCCGAGGGGATCGCCGACGCCATCCAGGCGATCCTCGCCGATCGCCCGCGCTGGCAGCGTTATTCGCGCGACGGGCTCAAGGGCGTGCGCAAGCACTATTCCTGGGACGGGCACGCGGAGAAATACGTGCGCCTGCTGCGCTCGCTGTCGCGCGAGGTGCGTCAGGTGCGGCACGAACAGCGCCAGGTCTCCGGTCGCCTGGCGAACGTGGACCGCGCGGTGATCACCGACATCGACAACACCCTGCTGGGCGACACGAAGGCGACCCGGGCGTTTGTCGCCTGGCTGCGGCGCAACCGCAAGCGGGTGGCCTTCGGCGTGGCTACCGGGCGCCGCATCGATTCCGCCGCCGCGGTGCTGGAGGAACACGGCGTGCCGATGCCGGACGTCTGGATCACCTCGGTGGGCAGCGAGATCCACTACGGGTCCGAACAGACCCCGGATCGTGGCTGGGCCCGGCATATCAGCCATCGCTGGGAACCTGATCGCCTGCGCGAGGAACTGGACGGCGAGCCCGGGCTGGTGCGCCAGCCGGACATCGACCAGCGCTCGCACAAGGTCAGCTATTTCGTCGAACCGCCCGGCAGCATCGACGTGGAGGCGGTCGAGACCCGGCTGTACCGGGCCGATCTGCATGCCCACGTGATCTATTCCCACGAACGCTTCCTGGACCTGCTCCCGGTGCGGGCATCCAAGGGGCTGGCGGTGCGCTACTTCGCCGACAAGTGGGGCATCCCGCTGGAGCATGTACTGGTCGCCGGCGATTCGGGCAACGACGAGGACATGCTGCGCGGGCGCCTGCTGGGGGTGGTGGTGGGCAATCATCAGCCCGAGCTGCAGTCCCTGCGTGGCTTCAAGCGGATCTTTTTCGCCCGCGCCACGCATGCCCGCGGCATCCTCGAGGGGATCGAGCACTTCGATCTGCTCAACCGCTGCGACGTGCCCGGCAACGGCCAGACCTGCTGAGGTTACGGGACCGGCAGCAGCAGCGCGATGCCGGTGAGGACCGTCACCACCTCGAACGCCCGTTTGACCAGGCGGTTGCCGTAGCGGATCGCCAGCGTGGCACCCAGATAACCGCCAATGAAGCTGCCGAGGAGCAGCGCCGGCAGCCAGTCCCACTGCACCGTGCCGAAGGTGCCCAGCATCAGCGCGCCGGCGCCATTCCACACCAGACCCACCAGGACCATGGTGTAGCCGACGGCCTCGGTGTAGCTCATGCCGTACCAGCGCACCAGCCACAGCGTGACCATCAGGCCGGTGCCCGAGGCCAGCGAACCGTTGAGGATGCCGATCACGAACAGCCCGGCGGCACCGATCAGGGCGTGGTGGAGGCTGTCGGAGGTGACCCGGCGCTTCTGTCCCAGCTGCGGGCGCCGCCAGGAATACCACCCCAGGGCGACGGTCAGCAGGCCCAGGGCGATCTCCCCGGCGCGTGGCGGGATCTCCAGCACCAGCCAGGCCCCCAGCAGTACGCCCGGTACGCCGGCCCCCAGGATGACCCCTAGTCGAGCCGGGGAAAATGTGCTTTCCTTCACATGTCGCAGGCCGGCGCCCGCCCCCAGGGCCACCGTGGCGATCTTGTGAGTCGCCAGGGCCACCGGGTAGGGCAGGCCGAGGAAGATCAGGGCCGGGAGCTGCAAGAGCCCCGCGCCGCCGCCCGCCAGCGCGGAGAAGCCGTTGGCGATGAGGGCCACGAGCGCGAGCCCGAGATGCTCGAGGATGGACATGAGAGTAAGCGGACCAATGTACGGGAACGGAATGGCTGTCGGGGTGCTGCTCGGCGCCCTGGCCATGCTGCTGGCCATGCCGGTGGCACCGGCGGTGGCCGGTGACATCCATCGCTGGGTGGATGATGACGGCACGGTACGTTTTTCGGACAAGCCGAGGCCGGAGTCCAGCGACCGCGAGCGGCAAGTGTACGACCGCCAGGGCTTCGTGCGCGAGGTGGTGCCGGCCCCGCCCACCGCCGAGGAACGCGAGGCGGCGGCCGAGGAACGCCGGCGCGCCGAGCAGGCGCAGGAGTCGGGCGAGGATCCCGCCCTCGACCAGGCGGCCCGCAAGCGTCAGCTGGAGCGCGTCTACGATTCGCTCGCCGAGATCGACTCCCTGCGTGAACGGCGCATCGCCGCGCTGGAGAACAATGTCCGCATGAGCGAGCGTCAGGCGCGGGTCCTCGAGCGCGAACGCGACCGCATCGAACGCCAGCAGGCCCGTAATCCGGACAGCGCCGCCCTGCGGGCACGCTACGCCGACGAGCTGGAGGACGTGCAGGGCCGGCTGGACCGCGAACGGGCCTACCAGGAACGCCAGCAGGCCCGTATCGACGAGATGAACGCGCAGTTCGACGCGGACGCCGAGGATTACCGCGCGCTGGTCCTGGAAGAGGAGGACTGAGCGCGCCGCACCGTGCCGTGCCCCGGGGCGCGGCGCGGGTCAGCGGCTGATCAGGGTGCCCACTCCCTCGTCGGTCAACAGCTCCAGCAGGACTGCGTGTTCCACCCGGCCGTCGACGATGTGGGTGGCGTTCACGCCGCTGCGCACCGCATCCAGGGCGCAGCGGATCTTGGGGATCATGCCGCCATGGATGGTCCCGTCACGGATCATCTCGTCCACCTGCGGCGCGGCGAGCTTCGGCAGCAGCGCGCCGGCCTGGTCCAGCACCCCGGGGGTGTTGGTCAGGAGGAACAGCTTCTCCGCGTCCAGCACCACCGCGAGCTTTTCCGCCGCGGTATCGGCGTTGATGTTGTAGGCACGCCCCTCGCGGTCGAAGCCGATGGGGGCGATCACCGGGATGAAGCTGCTGTGGTCGAGGGTATGCACGATCGCCGGATCGACGCCTTCGACCTGACCGACATGGCCCAGATCCACGTCGGGGTCCTCGCCGCGCAGCGGCGTGGCGCGGATCATCTGCCCGTCCTTGCCGGTCAGGCCCACCGCGCGGCCGCCGTAACGGTTGATCAGGGACACGATCTCCTGGTTGACGATCCCGCCGAGGACCATCTGCACCACGTCCATGGTCTCGCGGTCGGTCACCCGCAGGCCGTCGACGAACTCCGATTTCTTGCCGAGGCGGTCCAGCAGATCACCGATCTGCGGGCCGCCGCCGTGGACCACCACCGGGTTCACGCCCACCTGCTTGAGCAGCACGATGTCGCGCGCGAAGCTCGCCTTCAGGTGGTCCTCGGTCATGGCGTTGCCGCCGTACTTGATGACGATGGTCTTGCCTGCGAAACGCTGGATGTAGGGCAGCGCCTCGATCAGGACATGGGCGACGGAATGGGCGGTGTCGGTGTCCATGGCTGGGGGTCCGGTTGACGTTCGGGGGCGGAGTTTATCACCCGGCGCGGGGCCGCGGTGCGGGCGAACGGCGTCAGCGCTGGCCGGATGAACCGAAGCCGCCGGCGCCGCGCTCGCTTTGCTCGAAGTCATCGACCACGCGGAACCGCGGCTGCAGTACCGGCACGATGACCAGCTGCGCGATGCGGTCGCCGACGTCGATGGAGATCGGTGCATCACTGCGGTTCCAGGCGGAGACCATCAGCGGGCCCTGGTAGTCGGCGTCGATCAGTCCGACGAGGTTGCCCAGCACCAGGCCCTTCTTGTGGCCCAGGCCCGAGCGCGGGAGGATCATGCCGGCGTAGCCCGGGTCGGCGATGTGCACCGCCAGCCCGGTGGGCAGCAGCTCGGCTTCGCCCGGGGCCAGGTTCAGCGGTTCTTCCAGCATGGCGCGCAAGTCCACGCCGGCGGAGCCCTCGGTGGCGGGCGCGGGCAGCGGGAAGTCCGTGCCCATGCGCGGATCAAGGACCTTCAGATCGATTTCCGGGGCGGGCATGCGTCAGTTTCCTTGGGTCGGAGAGGGGGTGGCCGGGTGCGTCTGCAGGCGCTCGGCGATCAGGGTGATCAGTTCGCGGGCCAGGCGGTCCTTGGGCTGGCGCGGCAGTTCGCGTTCGCCGTCGGGCCACAGGCACAGCAGGCTGTTGTCGCCGTGGCCGAAACCCCGGCCGCCGTCCACGCGGTTGGCGGCGACCAGATCCAGGCCCTTGGCGACGAGCTTGTCGCGGGCGTATTCCCGCAGATTGCCGGTCTCGGCGGCGAATCCGACCAGCAGCGGCCGGGCTGCAAGCCCGTCGACCCGCCGGGCGACGTCGGCGAGGATGTCCGGGGTGCGTTCCAGTTCCAGGGTCAGGTCTTCGCGGGTCTTTTTCAGCTTCTGCGCGGCCGGGGTGGCGGGCCGGTAGTCGGCCACCGCGGCGGTGGCGATGAACACCTCCGTGCCCTCCAGCGCCTCCAGTACGGCCGCATGCATCTCCGCCGCCGTCTCCACCGCGTGCGCCTGTACGCCGGGCGGTACCGCCAGCTCGCAGGGACCGTGCACCAGGGTGACCCGGGCGCCGGCATCGTGCGCGGCGGCGGCCACGGCAAACCCCATGCGTCCGGAGCTGCGGTTGCCGAGGTAGCGTACCGGGTCCACCGGTTCGCGGGTCGGCCCGGCGGTGATCAGGATACGGCGGCCCTGCAGCGGGCCGGGGCTTGTATCCAGCAGGGCGGAAGTAATGTTCGCCGGTTCCGCCATGCGTCCGGCGCCCTGCTCGCCACAGGCCTGCTCGCCGCTGTCCGGCCCGACGAACCGCACGCCGCGCTCGCGCAGGGTGGCGTGGTTGGCACGCGTGGCCGGGTGTTCCCACATGCGGTGGTTCATCGCCGGGGCCAGGGTGACCGGGGCGGTGGTGGCCAGCAGCAGGGTGGTCAGCAGGTCGTCCGCCAGCCCCTGGGCCATGCGCGCCATCAGGTCGGCGCTGGCGGGGGCGACCACGACGTGGTCGGCCCAGCGCGCCAGGGCGATGTGGTCCATCCCCGACTCCGCTTCGGCGTCCAGCAGATGGGTGCGCACCGGCTCGCCGGACAGGGCCTGGAAGGTCAGCGGGGTGACGAAGGCCTGCGCCCCCGCCGTCATCACCACGCGCACCGCGCAGCCGCGGCGGCGCAGTTCGCGCACCAGCTCGCAGGCCTTGTACGCCGCGATGCCGCCGCTGACCCCCACCAGGATGCGCGGGGCATCGGTCATCTCGCCGGTGTCCGCCGGGGTCGCGAAGATGTCCTCGGGATCGCTCATGTGCGGATTCTAACCCGTGAGCCGGGCCGGGTGCCGGATTCGGCCCCGGATGCGGGGTATCGCACGGGCAAGCCTTGCGCCGACCGCTGCGCCGCGCCAGTATCCGGGCAACGGAACCCGACCACAGGGAGGTGGATATGGCCATCACGGACTGGCCGGCGGGCGAGCGCCCGCGCGAGAAACTGCTGGAACGCGGTGCCGCCGCGCTGTCGGATGCCGAACTGCTGGCGATCTTCCTGCGCACCGGCGTGACCGGCAAGAGCGCGGTGGATGTCGCGCGCGACCTGCTGTCCCGCTTCGGGGGGCTGCGCCCGCTGCTGCAGGCCGACGAGGCCGGGTTCTGCGCGGCACCGGGGCTGGGGCAGGCCAAGTACGCCCAGCTGCAGGCCGTGCTGGAGATGGGCCGTCGGCATCTGGAGGCGGATCTGGAGCGCGGCGAGGCGCTGACCTCGCCGAGTGCGACCCGCCGGTTCCTGAGCGCCCGCCTGCGCGACTACCCGTTTGAAGTCTTCGGCGCCCTGTTCCTCGACAACCGGCACCGGGTGCTGGCGTTCGAGGAGCTGTTCCGCGGCACCATCGACGGTGCCAGCGTGCACCCGCGCGAGGTGGTGCGGCGGGTACTGCACCACAACGCCGCCGCGGTCATCCTCGCCCACAACCATCCTTCCGGCGTGGCCGAGCCCTCGCGCTCGGATGCGCTGATCACCCGGCGGCTGAGCGAGGCCCTGTCGCTGATCGACGTGCGCCTGCTGGATCACCTGATCATCGGCGATACCGCCGTGTCGCTGGCCGAACGCGGCGAGCTGTGAGCGGGCCCGAGAAGATGTGTATGTATCGATCGTCATCGAGTGGTGTATTATCGGTGCATCGACGAACGCGGCCGGTCCGGCCGGAGTCGCGGGAGAGGAGCCATGCGGACAACGATCAACATCGACGACGAGTTGCTGGAAGAAGCGCGTCGCATGACGGGGGTGACCGAGAAGACGGTCCTCGTCCGGGAAGGCCTGCGGGCGCTGGTGGAACGCGAGAGCGCCCGTCGCCTCGCGCAACTGGGCGGCAGCGAGCCCGACCTGGAGGCGGTTCCCCGCCGGCGTCCGATGGCGGAATGATCCTCGTCGATACTTCGGTATGGATCGATCATCTGCGCGAGGGGGAGCCGGAACTGGAGGTTCTGCTCCATGAATCGCGGGTGCTGGTGCATGCCTTCGTGATCGGCGAGCTCGCGTGCGGAAATCTGCGCAACCGGAGCGAGATCCTGCGGCTGCTGGGCGACCTTCCGCACGCGATCCGGGCAACGGACGAGGAGGTGCTCGCGTGCATCGAGGCCCGCGAATTGATGGGCCGAGGGATCGGGTATGCCGATGCCCATCTGCTTGCTTCCGGTTTGCTGACGCCGGGCACGCGTGTGTGGACCCGGGATCGACGGCTGCATCGGGCGGCCGCCGACCTGGGGATTGCCCGCGGCGCCTGACGAGGCTCAACCTCCGGGGCTGGCGTGGAGGGCGTACTCGAGTGCGTTCAGCAGGGCGTCGACCTGGGCTTCGCTGTGGGCGGCGGAGAGGGTGATGCGCAGGCGGGCCTGGCCCTCGGGGACCGTGGGCGGGCGGATGGCGGGGACGAGGAAGCCGGCCTGCTGCAGGCGCTCGGCGATGGCCGTTGCGTGCGCGGCATCGCCGAGGATCACCGGCTGGATGGGCGTGTCCGGCGGCGGGTGGGGCAGGCCCAGGGCATCCAGCCCGGCGCCCAGCCGCCGGATCAGGGCGCGCAGGTGTTCGCGGCGGTCGCCGGCGGCCTCGGCGATGCGAACGGACGCCAGGGTGGCGGCGGCCAGCGCGGCGGGCATCGCCGTGGTGTAGATATACGGGCGTGCGGTCTGGATCAGGGTCTCGATCAGCGCCTCGCTGCCGGCGACGAAGGCCCCGGCGGTGCC
Organism: Thioalkalivibrio sp. ALE20; assembly: GCF_000381405.1. NCBI lineage: Bacteria > Pseudomonadati > Pseudomonadota > Gammaproteobacteria > Chromatiales > Ectothiorhodospiraceae > Thioalkalivibrio > Thioalkalivibrio sp. ALE20. The sequence goes on along the minus strand of NZ_KB906476.1, from coordinate 102,084 downwards.
GAAGCCCTTGCCCAGGGTGCCCATCAGGATCGGTACGTCGCCGGCATCCAGGCCGAAATGCTGGCAGCTGCCGCCCCCGGTCTCGCCGAGCACGGTCAAGCCGTGGGCGTCGTCCACCATCAGCCAGGCGTCGAACTCGCGGGCCAGCGCGGCCAGCTGCGGCAGCGGCGCGATGTCGCCGTCCATGGAGAAGACCCCGTCGGTGACGATCAGCCGGTGGCCGTTGGCAGGCGCGCGCTCCAGACGCTGGCGCAGATGTTCGGGGTCGGCGTGGCGGTAGCGCTGGCTGCGCGCGCCGGACAGGCGCACGGCGTCGATCAGCGAGGCGTGGTTCCAGCGGTCCTCGAACACCGTGTCGTGGCGCCCGACCAGCGTCTGCACCAGCGCGAGGTTGGCCATGTAGCCGGTGGAGAAGACCAGTGCCCGCTCGCGCCCGGTGAAACGCGCCAGCGCCTGTTCCAGCTCGGCATGGGCCCGCGTGTGGCCGTTGATCAGGTGGGCGGCCCCGGCGCCGGTGGCGTATGCGTCCAGGGCCTCGCGGGCGGCCGCGCTGACCGCCGGATCGGCGGCCAGGCCCAGGTAGTCGTTGGAGCAGAAGGCGACGACGCGGCGGCCGTCGATGATCTGCTCCGGCTGCTGCGGCCCCTCCAGCGTGCGCAGGCGCCGCCACAGTCCGGCCTCGCGGACGGTCTCGAGGCGCTGCTGGAGGAAGCGGTGCAGGGAGTCGCTCATGCCCGGCCGGGGATGCTGGCAGGCGGGAGGCGTCCGCCCCGGGGTGCCGGGCGGACGCCTGGCCTCATGCGCTGCGCGCGGCGGGTTCGGCGGCGTCCTCGCCAGTATGACCGTCGGCGGTCTCCGGCTGCAGGCCGAGGCGCTCGAACAGGGCGAGGTCGTGGTTCTCGCCGGGGTTCGGGGTGGTCAGCAGGGTGTCGCCGTAGAACAGCGAGTTGGCCCCGGCGAGGAAGCACAGGGCCTGCATCTCGTCGGACATCTCGGTGCGCCCGGCGGACAGCCGCACGTAGGAGGCGGGCATCACGATGCGGGCGACCGCGATGGTGCGCACGAACTCCAGCGGATCGATGTTCTCCACGTCCTGCAGCGGGGTGCCCTCGACCTGGATCAGCTGATTGATCGGTACCGATTCCGGGTGCTTCGGCAGGTTGGCCATCTGCTGCAGCATGCGCGCGCGGTCACGGCGCGACTCGCCCATGCCGAGGATGCCGCCGCAGCAGACGTTCATGCCGGCCTCGCGCACGTGCTCCAGGGTCTCCAGCCGATCCTGATAGGTGCGGGTGGAGATGATGTGGCCGTAGAACTCCGGCGAGGTGTCGAGGTTGTGGTTGTAGTAGTCCAGCCCCGCCTCGGACAGGCGACGGGCCTGCTCGGCCTTCAGCATGCCGAGGGTCATGCAGGTCTCCAGCCCCTCGTCCTTGACCGCGCGCACCATCTCGATCACGCGTTCCAGGTTCTTGTCGGTGGGGTTGCGCCAGGCGGCCCCCATGCAGAAGCGGGTCGCGCCCTGGGCGCGGGCGTTACGCGCCGCCTCGACGACCTCCTCCACCGGCAGCAGGCGTTCGCGTTCCAGTTCGACCTCGTGGTGGGCGCTCTGCGGGCAGTAGGCGCAGTCCTCGGGGCAGGCCCCGGTCTTGATCGACAGCAGCGTGCTGACCTGCACCGCATTGGGGTCGAAATGTTCCCGATGGGCGGTCTGTGCGCGGAAGATCAGGTCGTTCAGCGGCAGATCCAGCAGGGTTTCGACTTCCTCGGTGGTCCAGTCGTGGCGCAGCTCGCTCATAGGTGGTGCTCCTGGTCGGCCTCGGCCGGGACTTCGATGTCCGACCATGGCTCGCGATAGATGGTGTAGAGGGCATACAGCGACCACGGCAGCAGGATCACCGCGGCCACGGCCCAGTAGGCGCGATAGTAGTCGATGTCGGGCGGGAAGAAGGTTGCCACCACGATCAGCGCGCCCATCAGGCCGTACAGCCGGTAGGCGGCCCACTGGGTGTGGTGCCCCACGCGCGGGTCGGGGTGATGCTTGTTCAGGGCATAGACGACCATGGAGCCCCCGAACCAGAGGATCAGCGGGACGATCCCCACGATCGCCGCGATGATGAAGCCCACGCCGACCCCGTCGCCGCCGACGAGGAACAGGGGGATACCGGCCACGCTGATGACGATGACGTTCCCGATGTCGAACAGCGATGCCGCCCGCCGCGATCGGCGTCCGGAGATGGTCTTCGTTTCCATGAGCTATCCTGCCGGTAAAAGGTCGGAGTTTAGCATCATGGCACGCGGCCCTTCATGGATGACGGGGAAAGCGGGAATGCGGGTACGGCGCTGGCTGGAGGGGCCGTTTCCGTCGGCCTGCGGGCTTTGCGGGGCCGGCGTTGGTCCGGGCGATGCCCTGTGCGCGGGCTGTCTGGCGGAACTGGAACGGGTGGTGGCCCCCTGTCCGCGCTGTGGCGAGCCGGACACCGTGGCGGGTCCGTGTCCCCGGTGTCGGGATCGCGACCCGCGGCTGGCGGCACTGCATGCCCCGTGGCGCTATACCTGGCCGCTGGATCGCCTGATTCTCGCGCGCAAGCATGCCGATGACGCGACCGCGGCACGCGTGCTCCGGGAGCTGGCCCGGCGCGCGGCCGACGAGCTGGCGGATGCACAACATGGCACGGACCCGGGGCCGGATTGTGTGGTCCCGGTGCCGCTGCATCCCGAGCGTTACCGCGAGCGTGGCTTCAATCAGGCCCTGGAACTGGCGCGCGAAGTGGCGCGGGTGCTGGAGGCGCCGCTGGCGTCGCGGCTGGTGGTCCGGGTGCGTGCCACCGAGTCGCAGCAGGGGCTGGGGCGGCGCGAACGCCGTCGCAACGTCGCACGCGCCTTTGCCCTGAGACCCGGCGCGGAGCTGCCGCCGGCGGCCCGTGTGCTGCTGGTGGATGACGTGGCGACCACCGGAGCCACGCTGGATGCGCTGGCGGAGGCCCTGTATGCGGCGGGGGCGGCGCGGGTGGAGGCGCTGACGCTCGCGCGGGCCTGAGGTGCGTCGTTCGCGGGGCGCGATTTGCGGCTCAGGCGGCCGCTCGCCACAGGTGGTCGCCGATCATCGCCAGCATCACCACCGCGCCGAGATAATGATTGTTCCTGAACGCCCGCAGGCAGTCGACCGGCTGGCGATCGGCGATCAGGAACTGCTGGTAGAACATCAGCGCGGCGACCACCGCCAGCCCGGCCATGTACACCCCGCCGAACTCCAGGTTGCGTCCCAGCAGGAACAGGCCGACCCAGACCATCACCTGGAGCGCCCCGGTGATGGCGCGGTCCAGCTCGCCGAAGGCGATGGCGGTGGATTTCACCCCGATCTTCAGGTCGTCCTCGCGGTCGACCATGCCGTAGAAGGTGTCGTAGACCGTGGTCCATGCGAGGGTGATCACGAACAGCAGCCAGGCCTCCGGCGGCGGCAGTTCGTTGTTCACTGCGGTAAAGGCCATGGGCACCGCCCAGGCGAACGCCGCGCCCAGGTGCACCTGCGGGAAATGATGGAAACGCTTGGAGAACGGATAGGTGCCCGCCAGCAGCACCGCCACCACCGAGAACGCGATGGTCAGCGGGTTGGTGAACAGTACCAGCACGAAGGCCACCAGGCACAGCGCCGCGAACACCGCCAGGGCCTCGCGCGGGGTGATGCTGCCGATCGCCAGCGGGCGGTCGCGGGTGCGCGTGACATGGGCGTCGAAATGGCGGTCGGCGTAGTCGTTGATCGCGCAGCCGGCCGAGCGCATCAGGGTGACCCCGGCGACGAAGATGAACAGCAGATGCCAGGGCGGCAGGCCGTCGGCGGCGATCCACAACGCCCACAGCGTCGGCCACAGCAGCAGGTAGATGCCCACCGGCCGGTCCAGCCGGGTCAGGCGGGCGTACTCGTACAGGCGCTCGCGCGGGGTCATGGCCGGGGCGGGTCAGTCGGCGGCTTCGTGGCGCAGGGTCGCCAGCACCGGTCCGGTTTCGGGGTGCACCCCGCGCCAGATTGCGAAGGCCTCGGCGGCCTGTTCCACCAGCATGCCCAGACCGTCGCTGCTGAGTGCGCAGCCGTTCGCCTCGGCCCAGTCGAGAAAGCGCAGCGCGGCCGGGCCGTAGACCAGGTCGTAGGCCGTGGTCCGCGGACCGACCAGACCCGAGGGCAGCTCCAGCGCATCCTCGGACAGCCCGGCGGCGGTGGCGTTGAGGATCAGATCGAACGGGCCATCCGGCAGGGCATCCAGCGCGCAGGCCTCCGGGCGGGTGTCGCCGGCGAGATCGGCGAAGTCGCGGGCAAGGCCCTCGGCCCGGGCCGGGGTGCGGTTGGCGATCATCAGCGTGGCGGGCCGGCGTTCCAGCAGCGGCTGCAGGATGCCGCGGGTGGCGCCACCGGCGCCCAGGATCAGGATGTGCCGACCGTTCAGTTCGCAGCCGAGGCGGTCTTCCAGATCGCGCAGCAGGCCGACGCCGTCGGTGTTGTCGCCATGGATGCGGCCGTCGTCGCCGGTCCACAGGGTGTTGGCGGCCCCGGCGCGGCGGGCGCGGTCGGAGAGGACGGCCGCGAGCTGGCAGGCGTCTTCCTTGAACGGCACGGTCACGTTCACGCCGCGCAGCTCCCCGGCCAGCCAGCCGCCGACCTCTTCGGCGAACTGCCCCGGGGTGCCGCGGCGTGCCTCGTAGGTCATCGCCTGCCCGGTCTGTTCGGCGAACAGGGTGTGGATGCGCGGCGACAGGGAATGGTGGATCGGGTTGCCCACCACCGCGTAGCGATCGGGACGGCTCATGACGTGGCGTCCTCCGCCAGCCATTCGGCCGCCGCCCGGGCGTAGTAGGTGAGGATGCCGTCGGCGCCGGCGCGCTTCATGCCGGTCAGGGCCTCCAGCACGCAGGCGCGTTCGTCGAGCCAGCCGCGTTCGGCGGCGGCCTTGAGCATCGCGTATTCGCCGGATACGTGGTAGACAAAGGTCGGGCGCTGAAAGCGCTCGCGGATGCGGTGGACCACGTCGAGATACGGCATGCCCGGCTTGACCATCACCATGTCGGCACCCTCCGCCAGATCGGCGGCCACCTCGTGGATCGCCTCCTCGCCGTTGGCCGGATCCATCTGGTAGGTCTCCTTGCTGCCGCGGCCGAGGTTGCCGGCCGAGCCCACCGCGTCGCGGAACGGGCCGTAGAACGCCGAGGCGTACTTCGCCGAATAGGCGAGGATGCGCGTGTGGACCTGGCCGTCGTCTTCCAGCGCGCTGCGGATGGCGCCGATGCGTCCGTCCATCATGTCCGAGGGCGCGACCACGTCGGCGCCGGCCGCGGCATGCGAACGCGCCTGGCGCACCAGGGCCTCCACGGTGATGTCGTTCACCACATAGCCGTCGTCATCGATGATGCCGTCCTGGCCGTGGGTGGTGAACGGGTCCAGGGCCACGTCGGTGATCACGCCCAGATCCGGAAGCTCGGCCTTCAGCGCGCGAACCGCGCGCTGGGCGAGGCCCTCCGGGTTCCATGCCTCGGCGGCGTCCAGGCTCTTCTTCTGCCCCGGGACCACCGGGAACAGGGCCAGGGCCGGGATGCCCAGGCGGTGGCCGGTGGCCGCGTCGACCAGCAGCTGGTCGATGGAGACCCGCTCCACGCCGGGCATCGATGGCACCGGTTCGCGCACCCCTTCGCCTTCGGTCACGAACACCGGCAGGATCAGGTCGTCGGCGCTCAGGCGATGCTCGCGCATCAGCCGCCGGGAGAAGGCATCCCGGCGCATGCGGCGCGGACGGCTGGCGGGATAGGGGGCGATGGGGGCGGTCATATGTGCGCGTCCTCGATCGGGTTTTCTCAGTCAGCCTCGGCCAGCCAGTCGCGGGGCACCAGGTAGCGCTCGTAGAGTTCGGCCTCCGGGGTGCCGGCTTCCGGCCGGTAGTTGTATTCCCAGCGCACCAGCGGGGGCAGCGACATCAGGATCGATTCGGTGCGCCCGCCGGACTGCAGGCCGAACAGGGTACCCCGGTCGTAGACCAGATTGAACTCCACGTAGCGCCCGCGGCGGTAGAGCTGGAACTGGCGTTCGCGCTCGCCCCAGTCGAGATCGCGCCGGCGGCGCACGATGGGGGCATAGGCCTCGAGGTAGGCGTCGCCCACGCTCTTCATGTAGCCGAAGGCGTGCTCGAAGCCGCCCTCGTTGAAATCGTCGAAGAACAGCCCGCCGATGCCGCGCGGTTCATTGCGGTGCTTGAGGAAGAAGTAGTCGTCGCACCACTTCTTGTGCTCGGGGTAGAGGTGCTCGCCGAACGGCCGGCAGGCGGCCTCGGCGGTGCGGTGCCAGTGGATGCAGTCCTCGTCGAAGCCGTAGTAGGGCGTCAGGTCGAAGCCACCGCCGAACCACCACACCGGATCCTCGCCCGGTTTCTCCGCGACGAAGATCCGCACGTTGGCGTGCGAGGTGGGCACATAGGGGTTGTGCGGGTGGATCACCAGCGAGACCCCGGCGGCCTGGAACGAGCGCCCGGCGAGTTCCGGGCGGTGGGCGGTGGCCGAGGCCGGCAGGGTGTCGCCCATCACGTGCGAGAAGTTGACCCCGGCCTGTTCGAAGGTCGCGCCGCCGGACAGTACCCGAGTGCGCCCGCCACCGCCGGCCGGGCGGTCCCAGGCGTCCTCGTGGAAACCGGCCTCGCCGTCGAGTTCCTCGATGCCGGCACAGATGCGGTCCTGCAGCCCCTGCAGGTATTCGGTTACGCGGTCGATGGAGACGTCGTTCTCACGGGCCATGTCGGCTCCTCTCAATGGTCCGGTTCGGGTTCGTGGTCGCCGCCGCCGCGCAGCCAGGCGCCGGTGCGGGCATCGCGGATCGCGGTGGGGCCGGCCAGATCGCCGCATTCGGCCTGCAGGATGGCGTCCACCCCGTCGCCGAAGCGGTGTTCCACGCAGCGCCAGTCGGTACAGGGCGCCTCCCCGGCAGGGTTGGCGCTGGTGGAGACCAGGGCGCTCCCGGCGGCGGCACACAGTTCGCGGGCCGGAGGATACGCGGTCACGCGTACCGCCAGGGTGTCGTGCTCGCCGCGCAGCAGGGCCGGACACTCGGGGGCGGCCGGCCACAGCCAGGTGACCGGCCCCGGCCAGCTGGCCTCCACCCGGGCGCGCGCATCGGCTCCCAGGGGTGCCAGCCACCCGGCAAGACGCTCCAGGCGGTCGCTGATCAGGATCAGGCCCTTGGTATCGGGGCGGCCTTTCAACGCGAGGATGCGTTCCACCGCGACGGGATCGTCCGGCCGGCAGCCCAGACCGAACACCCCTTCGGTGGGGTAGGCCACCACGCCACCGGCGCGCAGGATGCGCGCTACGGCTTCCACGGAGTTCGTGCGGGTCCCGGGGGCCGGGGTGTCAGCCGGAGTCACGGCCGCTGGCGGTCACGGTATCGCTGGTCGCCGGGGTTTCCCCGGATCCGGTGTCGCCCCCGGGTTTGCCCCCCGATTTGCCATCGGACGAGTTGCCACCGGATTTTTTCGTGGCGGCCTTGCCGGAGGACTTGCTGCCCGTCGCGGTCGTTTTCGACTTGCTCGATTTTGTGCTCGCGGACTTCGTGCCCGTGGCCTTTGTGCCCGAACTTTTGGCCGTCGATGCCTTCGAACCCGCAGATTTGGAACTCGACGATTTCGACCCCGTGGATTTCGACCCCGTGGCCTTTGCCTTCGACCCGGTCGACTTCGACGCGCTCGAGGCGGTCTTCTTCGCGCCACCCGACTTGCCGGCCGCGGCCTTGCCGCCCTTGCGACCGCGCCCCTTGCGTTCGGGGGCGTTGGCGATCAGTTCCTGGCACTGCTCCAGGGTCAGGGATTTGGGATCGGTCTCCTTGGGCACCTTGGCGTTCTTGTTGCCGTCGGTGACATAGGGGCCGTAGCGACCGTTCAGCACCTGGATGCCTTCGTCGTCGAAGCTCTTGATGAAGCGTTCGGCGTCCTTTTTCTTCTTCTCCGCCACCAGTTCCAGGGCGCGCGGCAGCTCGATGGTCCAGACGTCGTCGTCCGGGCCCAGGGAGACGTACCTGGAACCGTACTTCACGTATGGTCCGAAGCGCCCGATGTTCACCATCACCGGTTCGCCCTCGGGGGTCTCGCCCAGCTCGCGCGGCAGCTTGAACAGCTCCAGCGCCTCTTCGAGGGTGATCTTGTCCATCTTCTGCCCGGGCAGCAGCCCGGCGAAGCGCGGCTTCTCCTCGTCGTCCTTGGTGCCGATCTGCACGATCGGCCCGAAACGGCCCAGGCGCACGCTGACCGGCCGCCCGCTCTTGGGGTCGGTGCCCAGCTCGCGCGACTGTACCGCCTCGGCGCGGGTGACGTTCTCTTCCTTCTCCTTGACCCGGTCGCGGAAGTCGTACCAGAAGTCCTCCAGCACCGGGACCCAGTCCTTTTCCCCGCGCGAGATCGCGTCCAGCTCGTCTTCCAGATTCGCGGTGAAGTCGTAGTCGACGTAGCGATCGAAATGCCGGGTCAGGAAGCTGTTCACGATCCGGCCGGTATCGGTCGGGATGAAGCGCTTGCCGTCCATCTCCACGTATTCGCGTGACTGCAGGGTCGAGATGATGCTGGCATAGGTCGACGGGCGGCCGATGCCGTATTCCTCGAGGGTCTTCACCAGGCTGGCCTCGGTGTAGCGCGGCGGTGGCTCGGTGAAGTGCTGATCGGCGGTGACCTCGTGCAGTGCGACGGTGTCGCCCTCGGCCATCTCCGGCAGGCGCTTGTCCTCGTCGTCGTCCGCGCTGTCGTCGCGGCCCTCCTGATAGACCGCGATGAAGCCGGCGTGGCGCAGGGTGGAACCGGTGGCGCGGAAGCGGTGTTCGCTGTCGCCCGGGACCAGATCGGCGGCCACGGTATCGAAGGTCGCGTGGATCATCTGGCAGGCGACGGTGCGCTTCCAGATCAGGTCGTACAGCCGGGCCTGGTCACTGGTCAGACGGTTGCGGATCTCGTCCGGGATGCGTCGCACCGAGGTCGGGCGGATCGCCTCGTGGGCCTCCTGCGCGTTCTTCGACTTGGTCTTGTACTGGCGCGGGCTGTCCGGGAGGTTGTCGGGCCCGTAGCGCTCTTCGATCAGGCCGCGGGCCTCGCCGATCGCCTCGCCGGCCAGCGCGACCGAGTCGGTTCGCATGTAGGTGATCAGGCCTTCCGCGCCGGAGCCCAGGTCGATGCCCTCGTACAGCTGCTGGGCGGTACGCATGGTGCGGCTGGCATTGAAGCCCAGCTTGCGCGAGGCCTCCTGCTGCAGGGTCGAGGTGGTGAACGGCGCGGCCGGGTTGCGGCGGCGCTGTTTCTTCTCGACCTTGGCCACGCGCAGTTCACCGTTCGCGGCCTCGTTCAGGCGGCCCTGCGCATCGTGGGCGAGCTCGGCGCTGTTGAGGTCGAACTGGTTGAGTTTGTTGCCGTCCAGGTGGGTCAGCCGCGCGGTGAACGGCTGGCCCTCGCGTTCGGCCTTCGCGTCCAGGGTCCAGTATTCCTGCGGGACGAAGGCCTCGATCTCGTTCTCGCGCTCGCAGATCATGCGCAGCGCCGGGCTCTGCACGCGTCCGGCGGACAGGCCGCGCTTGATCTTGCGCCACAGCAGCGGCGAGAGGTTGAAGCCGACCAGGTAGTCCAGCGCGCGGCGCGCCTGCTGGGCGTCGATCAGCGGCTGGGCGAGTTCACGCGGCTGTTCGATTGCCTCCTGGATGGCCTTCTTCGTGATCTCGTGGAACACCACGCGGTAGACGTTGCGCCCTTCGAGCAGGCCGCGTTCGCGCAGCACCTCGTAGAGATGCCAGGAGATCGCCTCGCCTTCGCGGTCGGGGTCAGTCGCGAGGATCAGGTCGTCGGATTTCTTCAGGGCCTTCGCGATCGCGTCGATCTGCTTCTCGCTGCGCTCGATCACGTCGTAGCGCATGCGGAACCCGTCCTCCGGGTCCACCGCCCCTTCCTTGGGCACGAGATCGCGCACATGGCCGTAGGAGGCCATGACCTGATACTCGGGGCCGAGGTATTTCTCGATGGTCTTCCCCTTGGCGGGGGACTCAACAATGACGAGGTGCTTGCTCATGGGGACTCGGGACCGTCTCGGTGGCGGCGGGTTCCGTGGGAGGCGGTGACGCCGGGATCAGTGCAGATAATCCATCTCGGTGGGGCCGATATGGTCGCGCATGACCTCGTCGAGCCGGGAGTAGGCGACGGCGTCGTCCGGCTGGTTGAACAGCACCATCAGTACCACCCAGCGCAGCTGGTCGAGGTCGATCTCCTCGGCGTCCAGTTCCATCACGCGGTCCATCACCAGTTCGCGGGTGCCGGCACTGAGCAGACCGTTCTGCTCCAGATTGAGAAGGAAGCCACGGCTTTCCATGTTCAGGCGCTGGCGTTCTTCGGGTGCGAACACGCGGCAGGCCGCGCTGTCACCGCCGCGGCTGGCCAGCGGGGCCTCGCTCATCAGCCGGTCCAGCCAGCCCAGGGCGCGCTCGATCTCGCCGGCCGCAAAACCGGCTTCGACCAGCTGCCGCTGCAGCTCGCCGCGATCGGGTTCGGCCTCGGATTCTTCGTCGAGGGTGTGCTCGAACAGATACATGAGCACGTCCAGCACGCTTTCGTTCATGATTCGGGGGATCCTGCGTCGAGGCGCTGATAGCGCCCGTGATCGAGGGCGGCCACGCGGCCATTGAGTTCCAGTAAAACGAGAATGGATGAAAGCGTGTCGATGGTCAATTGAGTCCGGCTGCGCAGGGTTTCCATGTCCACCGGGTCGAAACCCATCGCCTGCAGGACCTTTTCGTGCTCCGGATCCACCGGCTCGGCGGGCGCCGGCCCCGGGGGTTGCGGGGCGGCCGGGACGCCCAGCCAGTCGGCCAGGTCGTCGAGGATCTCGCCGGCGGTCTCGACCAGTTGCGCCCCTTCGCGGATCAACCGGTGGCAGCCCCGGCTGACCGGGCTGAAAACCGAGCCCGGGACGGCGTAGACCTGCCGGCCCTGTTCTCCGGCGAGTCGCGCGGTAATCAGCGAGCCGCTGTTGTCGCCCGCTTCCACCACCAGGGTCGCGAGGGCGAGCCCGCTGATCACGCGGTTGCGCTGCGGGAAGTGCCCGGCCTGGGCCTGGGTGCCCGTGGGCCACAGCGACACGATCAGGCCGTGATCGGCGATGCGGTGCCCCAGCCGCCGGTGCGCGGCCGGATAGATGCGGTCGGGGCCCGTTGCGACCACGGCAGTGGTGCGCCCCTGCGGGGCGTCCAGTGCGCCCTGATGGGCGGCGCCGTCGATCCCGCGCGCCAGACCCGAGGTAATGGTGACCCCGGCGCTCGCCAGCTCGCGAGCGAACTCGCGGGCCAGCTTGAGTCCCTGCGGAGTCGCATCGCGGCTGCCGATGATGGCCACCTGCGGTGCGGTCAGCAGGGTCGGGTCGCCGTTGAGGAACAGCACCGGCGGGGGGTCGGGCAGTTGCGTCAGCAGCGGCGGATAGTCGGGATCGTCGCGACACAGAATGCGGTGACGCTCGTCCGCGCGCTCCCAGGCCAGGTCGGCCGCCACGCCGGGGTGGTCATCGTCGGGGTTTTGCGGCGGGGCCACGCCGACGTCGGCGTCCCTCCACTGCCGGGCGGGCGCGGCCAGTGCGGCCTGTGGCGAGCCGAAGGCCTCCAGCAGGCGCTGGATGCGCCGCGGCCCCAGTCCGGGGGTATGCAAAAGACGCAGCCACGGCCCGGGGTCGACCCCGGCCGTGGCTGCGTCGTTGCGGGACTCGCGTTCCATCGCGGAATCCGCCCTGGTGGTCATGGCTTACGGATGGCGGACGGTGTACCCCTCGCGCAGCGTGCGCTCGGATTCGGTCACCAGCACGTAGGAGACCTTCTCGAAGGTCTTGAAGACCATCACCTCGCCGACCCGTTCTTCGGGCAGGTCCACGGACTCGTTCGTCCCGGCGATCGGATCGCGCACCGTGCGGCCGGCGGTGTAGGCGGCGAACACCTGACCGTTCTCGACCCCTTCCCGCGCGCCACGGTTGATGACAGCGGCCTGGTAGCGCCCGATCTGACTGATCGCATCGAACAGCTTGATGACCTGACCGTCGATGTCTTCCGGCGGACGGCCGATCTCGAACAGCATGTCCTGTTCTTCCGCGAACGGAACCAGGCGGTCGCCGCGGATGGTCTCGCGTTCGCCACGGCGGATGTTCGCACGCGCCACGTGCCCGGGTTCGACGATCTCGGCTTCACCCACCGGGATGGTGGCGACGCCCAGTTCCTCGCCGGTGTCCGGATCCAGCAGCATCTCGTCGCGCCGGACGATGTGGTAGATCTCGTATTCTTCCGTGTCCTCGGCATTGCGGACATAGACCCGGTCGCCCGGGCCGTAGATCACGCGATCGTCGTCCGCGGCCACGATGTAGGGCGCCTGTTCCAGGGTCTCCTCGTCGAGGACCTGCGGCTGGAACATGAACGACTGCAGCGTGGAGATCGGCGGGGTGTCGTCCTCGAGCTCCTCCACGCGGACCTCCGGCGAGAGGCGCTTGGTCGGCCGCACGCGCGGGCCGCCGTCGACCGTGATGCGCGGTTCGCCGTCCACGTAGTGGATGCTCAGGACATCACCCGGATAGATCAGGTGCGGGTTCTCGATCTCCGGATTCACCGCCCAGATCTCCGGCCAGTACCAGGGTTCGTCAAGGTACATGGCGGAGATGTCCCAGAGGGTGTCGCCTTTCTTGACGACGTAGCGCTCCGGTGCGGAATCCCGGATCTCCGGAGTTTCCTCGGTGGCGGAGTCGCTGGTCTCCTGGCGTTCCCCGTTGTCCGGGGTGGCGGTTTCGGCAGTCGGGTTCTCGGGATCTTCGGCGCCGCTGCCGGTGTCAGTGTCTCCGGTGGCCGCGCAGCCCCCCAGAAACAGCGTTACACTGAACAGTACGCCCGGCAGCACGAAAGAGGTCGTGGTCGCTCTGGTTTTCAACATCATGGTTTCCCCTGTCAGGTCCGCACTCCCCGGGGCCATCCTGTGGCCCGGTCCGAATTCGGTGACGCTTCGGCGGATGATGCGGTCCAACGTTAGCAGAATTGACGGGACTGTACAGCACAAAGATTGAGGTTTTTCATGGCGAAGCGAGAAATTCTCCACTTTCCCGATCCCCGGTTGCGGCAGAAGGCCGAACCGGTCGCCGAGGTGGACGACTCCATCCGCACACTGGTGGACGACATGTTCGAGACCATGTACGCGGCACCGGGCATCGGCCTGGCGGCGGTGCAGGTGAACGTTCACAAGCGTGTCCTGGTGGCCGACGTCTCCGAGGACCAGAGCCAGCCCTGGGCCCTGATCAATCCGGAGATCCTCGAGACCCGGGGCGAGGAAGAGATGGACGAGGGCTGCCTGTCGGTGCCCGGTTACTACGAGAAGGTGCGGCGCGCGGACTGGATCCGCTTCCGCGCGCTGGGCCGCGACGGCCAGCCGTTCGAGGCCGAGGCCGACGGGCTGCTGGCGGTGTGCATCCAGCACGAGATCGATCATCTCGACGGCAAGCTGTTCGTGGACTACCTGTCCAGTCTCAAGCGCGGTCGCATTCGCAAGAAACTGGAGAAGCAGGGCGCGCGCGCCGGCGGTTCCGGCAAGGCCGCGGCGCCCGCGGTCTGATGGCGGCTGCCGACAGGGACGCCCCGGCGCCGCGCATCGTGTACGCGGGAACCCCCGACTTCGCGGTTCCCGCGCTGGAGGCCCTGATCGCGGCGGGTCACCCGCCGGTCGCGGTCTACACGCAGCCGGACCGCCCGGCGGGCCGGGGCCGCAAGCTGCGTCCGGGGCCGGTGAAGCAGGTCGCGACGGCCGCCGGGGTCCCGGTGGAGCAGCCGGAATCGCTGCGGGATCCGCAGGCGCGGGCGCGGCTGGCCGAATGGCAGCCGGACCTGCTGGTGGTCGCGGCCTACGGGCTGATCCTGCCGCGCGCGGTGCTGGAGATCCCGCCTCTGGGCGGGGTGAACATCCACGCCTCGCTGCTGCCGCGCTGGCGCGGGGCGGCACCCATCCATCGCGCGATCCTCGCCGGCGATGACGAGACCGGCGTGTGCCTGATGCAGATGGCCCCGGGGCTGGATACCGGCCCGGTGCACGCCTGCCGGCGCCTGCCGCTGGGCCCGCGTGCAACCACCGGCGAGGTCCACGACGCCGTCGCGCGGATGGGGGCGGAACTGCTGGTGGAGCGCCTGCCGGCGATCACGCGTGGCGAGTCGGTGCCGGAGCCGCAGGACGATGCCCGGGCGACCTATGCCGCCAAGCTCGAGAAGGACGAGGCGCGACTGGACTGGGCTCAGCCGACCCGCGAGCTGGACCGCCGCGTGCGCGCCTTCGACCCGTGGCCGGTCGCCTGGACCCGGCTGCCGGACGGCGAGGCGGTCCTGCGCATCCATGCCGCCCGGCCCGTTGAGGCGGAGCAAGCGACGACCGTGACGCCCGCCGATGCTGCGCCGGGCACCATCGTCGCCGCGGGCGGCGAGGGCGTGGATGTCATGACCGGCAACGGCCTGCTGCGGCTGGAGCGCGTGCAGCTGCCCGGCCGGCGACCGGTGAGTTCCGCCGACTGGGCCAATACCGGTGATCTGACCGGTCAGCGACTCGGAGGTGATACCTGATGGCCCGCCAGCCTGCCCCCCGCCAGTGCGCCGTGGAAGCCACGGAACAGGTGGTGCTGCACGGGGCTTCGCTCAACAGCGTGCTGGAACCCGCGGTGGCGGATCTCCCGGTGCGCGAGGCCGCCTGGACCCGCGCCCTGGTGTACACCACCCTGCGCTGGTATCCGCAGCTGGAGGCGCTGGTGCGTGAAAGCCTGGACCGGCCACTGCGGCGCAAGGACGGCGTGATCGGCGTGCTGCTGGCCCAGGGCCTGGCGGAGATCCTGCATTTCTCCACCCGCGATCACGCGGCGGTGCGCGAGACCGCCGAGACCGCGCGTCGCATCCATCGGCCCGGGGCCGTGGGGCTGATCAACGCGATCCTGCGTCGCGCGTTGCGCGAGACCGATGCGCTGGAGGCCCGCATCGCCGAGGACCCGGTGTTGCGGCATGCCTGCCCGGCGTGGCTGATCGAGGCGATCGAGGCCGCGTGGCCCGAGCGCGCGGAGGCCGTGCTGGGCGAGTTGCTGCGCGAGGCCCCGCTGACCCTGCGGGTCAATACCCGTCGCTGGAGCCCGGACGAGGCGCTGGCGGCGCTGCGCGAGGCGGGCTTCGAGGCGCGGCTGCACGACGCCCCCGAGGGCGCGCTGACGCTCGAGGCGGCCACCGACGTGACCGCGTTGCCGGGGTTCAGTGACGGCCGGCTGTCGGTTCAGGATGTCTCCGCGCAGTGGGCCGCGCATCTGCTGGCGCCGCGCCCGGGCGAGCGGGTGCTGGATGCCTGTGCCGCCCCCGGCGGCAAGACCGGGCATCTGCTGGAACGCGCCGACGGCGAGCTGGACCTGGTGGCCCTGGACAACGACGCCACGCGCCTGGAACAGGTGCGCGAGAACCTCGACCGGCTGCAGCTGGATGCGACGTTGACCGCGGCGGACCTGGGCGACACCGACACCTGGTGGAACGGGGAGCCGTTCGACGCGATCCTGCTGGACGTGCCCTGTTCCGCCACCGGCGTGATCCGCCGGCATCCGGACATCAAGACCCTGCGCCGCGCGGACGACATCCCGCGTCTGGCCGCCGAACAGGCCCGTCTGCTGCGCGCGGCCTGGGACCTGCTGCGTCCGGGCGGACGCCTGCTGTATGCGACCTGTTCCCTGCTGGACGCGGAAAACCAGGAAGTCGTGACCCCGTTCGTCGAGGCGACCGGTGACGCGCGTGCCGTGGAGACGGGCGCGGAAAGCCCGATTCCCGGGGCGTTGTCCCGTTCCTCCGGGGTGTCCATCCCGCCGGGGCTGGCCGGTGGCGACGGGTTCTATTATGCCCTGCTGGAGAAGGTCGCAGGCTGATGCGGCGGTTCGTCTGGCTGCTGGTGCTGGTGCTGGCGCCGGGGGTGGCCCCGGCGCTCGAGATCCGCGAGGCCAGTCATCTGTGGCTGGATGACACCACGCTGCTGGCGCGCCTGGACCTGGACATGGCCCTGCCCGAGGTGCTGGTGGACGCGCTGGAGAACGGCGTGACCCTGGGGTTCCGGCTGGAGGCGCAGGCGGAGCCCGACCGCATGCTGCCGGGGAGACCGCTGGTACGCGCGGAGAACCGCGTGCAACTGCGCTACTACCCCCTCAACCGACATTATCTGGTGACCTCGCGGGATGGCGAGCGCATGGAGCTGCGCCCCACGCTGGGGGATGCCCTGGAGCAGAGTGCCCGCCGCCTGGGGCGGATCCGGCTGGAGGACGTCCCCGAGGCGCTGCGCGAGGCCCCGGGTGACCACCGCCTGAACGCCCGGCTGTCGCTGGACTACACCGCGCTGCCGCTGCCGTTGCAGCTGGACGCCGGCCTGCGCGGCGAACTCACGGCCCGACAGGAGTGGTACGGATGGTCGCTCGACTGAAGGGTTTGCCCTGGGGGCTGCTGGGGATGATCCTGCTGTTCGTCCTCCTGCTGGCCTCGCTGCTGGTGATGGGGGACGCGGCCCAGCACCAGGCGCGTTTCGAACAGCTGTTCATCTGGCTGCTGGTGTTCCACGCCGCGGTGCTGATCGTGCTGGCCGGCCTGATCATCTATCAGGTGGTGCGCATGTTCTGGCAGTACCGCCACGGGGTGCCGGGCAGCCGCCTGACCCTGCGCCTGGTCGGCGGGTTCATGCTGGTCGCGGTGCTGCCGGTCTCGGTGGTGTACTACTTCTCTTACGAGTTTCTCAGCGAAGGCGTGGATTCGTGGTTCGACGTGCGCGTGGATTCGGCGCTGGAAGACGCGCTGGAACTGTCGCGCTCCTCGCTGGATCTGCGCGTGCGCCAGCTGGCCGAAGAGACCCAGGAGATCATGGAAGACCTGGAAGGTGTCTCCGAGGGCCTGATGGGGCTGACCCTCAACGATTACCGGCGCAGTCTGGGAGCGCAGGAGCTGACCCTGGTGGGCGCCAACAACCGCATCATCGCGTCGAGCACCGACAGCCCCATCCGCCAGCTGCCGTCACCGCCCAGCTCCGACATCCTGATGCGCGTGCGGCCGGGGCAGCCCTACTCGCGTCTTGAGCCACGCCCCGATGATCAGCTGGTGATCCGCGTGGTGGCGACCACGGCCGCGCGCCGGCCCGGCACCGACAACCGCATTCTGCAGGCCGTGTACCCCGTGGATCCGCGCATGAGCGCCCTGTCCCTGCGGGTGCAGGACGCGTTTGCCGATTACCGCGAGTTCGCCTATCTGCGCGGGCCGATCACCCAGGGCTTCATCTTCACCATGTCGCTGGCGCTGGCGATCTCGCTGATGGCCGCGCTGTGGGCCGGGCTGGTGGTCGCACGGCGGCTGGTGCAGCCGGTGTCCGATCTGGTGCAGGGCACGCGCATGGTCGCCGCCGGCGACTACAATACCCGGCTGGAGGTGCGGCGGGCGGACGAACTGGGTTTCCTGGTGCAGTCGTTCAACGCGATGACCCGCACCCTCAGCGAGGCGCGCAACGAGGCCGAGCGCAACCGCCGGCTGCTGGACGCCGAGCGGGCCTATCTCGAGAGTGTGCTCAAGCATCTGCGTTCGGGCGTGCTGGCGCTGGACGGCAGCCTGCGCCTGCGCACCGCCAACGACGCCGCCGGCCAGATCCTCGAATGCGACCTGCCGGGCGCGCGCACCCGGGACATCGCCGAGGTCGGCCGCGAGTGCCCGCTGGTGCACCAGTTCTTCGAGGCCATCCGCGATCCGCTGGCCGGGCACGAGGCGGAATGGTCGCGTCAGGTGGTGGTGTTCACCCGCAGCGGGCGCAAGGTGCTGATGACGCGTGCCGTCTGGCTGCCGACCCCGGGATCCGGCCGCGGGCTGCACGCGATCGTGTTCGATGACATGACGGAATTCCTGAAGGCCCAGCGCGATGCGGCCTGGGGCGAGGTGGCGCGGCGCCTGGCCCACGAGATCAAGAACCCGCTGACGCCCATCCAGCTGTCGGCCGAACGGCTCTCGCGGCGGCTGGGCCGGGTGCTGGACGGGGCCGATCACGAGGTGCTGGAACGTGCGACCGGCACCATCATCCAGCAGGTGGAGGCGATGAAGACCCTGGTCAACGCCTTCCGCGACTACGCCCAGGCGCCCAAACTGGAACTCGGCCACACCGACGTGAACCAGCTGGTGCGCGACGTCTCCGAGCTGTACCTGGCCGCGGACGGCAGCTCGCGGGTTCGCCTGGATCTGGGCGAGGGGGTGCCGACGATCCGGGCCGACGGCGGTCGTCTGCGTCAGTTGCTGCACAACCTGATCCGCAATGCGATGGAGGCCGCGGAGGAAGAGGAACGCGGCGACGAGCTCCGGGTGGAGGTGTCCACGGCCTACGTGGAAAGCGCATCCGGTTCCTGGATCGAACTGCGCGTGCGCGACAACGGACCGGGTATTCGTCCGGAGCTGCTGGAGCGCATCTTCGAGCCGTACACCACCGACAAGCCGCGCGGGACCGGGCTCGGTCTGGCCGTGGCGCAGAAGGTCGTGGAAGAGCACGGCGGCATCATCGAGTGCCATAATGATGATTCCGGGGCGGGCGGCGCGGTCTTCGTGATCCGCATCCCGGTGGACGAGGGCGGCCCGTCCGGGGCGTCCGCTGCCGAGGAGGAACAGCCGCAATGAGCGACGCCTACATTCTCGTGGTCGACGACGAGCCCGACATCCGCATGTTGCTGCGCGACGTGCTGGAGGACGAGGGCTACCAGGTCGCGCTGGCGGGTTCGGTGGCCGAGGCCAAGGCCCAGCGGCGCAGCCGGCGGCCGGATGCGATCCTGCTGGACGTCTGGATGCCCGACGGCGACGGGATCTCGCTGCTCAAGGAGTGGCAGGAGGACGAGGGAGCGATGTGCCCGGTGGTGATGATCTCCGGCCACGGCAACGTGGAGAGTGCGGTGGATGCGACCCGCCTGGGCGCCTACGACTTCATCGAGAAGCCGCTGACCATCGACAAGCTGCTGATCACCCTGAACAACGCACTGGAGGCCGCGCGCCTGCAGCGGGAGAACACCGGTCTGCGGCGCCAGGCCGCCCCGGTGACCGACCCGGTGGGCAGCAGCGCGGTGATGGTGAACCTGCGCGACCAGGTGCAGCGCATGGCCCAGCACGATACCTGGGTGCTGATCACCGGCGAGCCCGGGGCCGGCAAGCAGACCTTCGCGCGCATGCTGCACGCCCGCAGCGCGCGGCGCGAGAGCCCGTTCATCGTGGTCTCGGTGGGATCGATGTCGGGTGACGAGGCGGTGGCCGAGCTGTTCGGCAGCGAGCAGGGCGAGCGGGTGCGCTATGGCCTGCTGGAACAGGCCTCCGGCGGGGTGCTGTACCTCGACGAGGTTGCGGAGATGGACCTGCAGACCCAGGCGCGTCTGCTGCATGCGCTGGACACCGGTCGCATCACGCGCATCGGCGGGGACCAGCCGATCAGCGTGAACGTGCGCGTGGTGGCGGCCACCCAGCACGATCTGGGCGAGGCCGTGGAGCAGGGGCTGTTCCGCGAGGATCTCTATTACCGCCTCAACGTCCTGCCGCTGAACGTGCCGCCGTTGCGCGAGCACGCCGAGGACATCCCCGAACTGCTGGATTACCATATGCGCCAGCTGCATCAGCAGGAGGGCCTGCCGCAGCGCACGTTCCAGCGCCCGGCCCTGGAGTGCCTGCAGCAGTATCCGTGGCCGGGGAACGTGCGCGAGCTGCGCAACCTGGTCCAGCGCCTGATGATCCTGGGCTCCGGCGACGAGATCACCCGCGACGAGGTGGACCGCACCCTGTCGGGGCAGCCGCGGCGGGTGGAAGAAGAGAACGCCGAGGGGGTGGTGACCATCCCCGACCTGCCCCTGCGCGAGGCGCGCGAACAGTTCGAACGGGAATACCTGATGCAGCAGCTGGAACGCTCCGAGGGCAACATGACGCGTCTGGCCGAACGGGTCGGACTGGAGCGTACGCATCTCTACCGCAAGTTCAAGGCGCTGGGCATCGATCCGCGCCGCGTGAAATCCGACGGCTGACGCATGAAACAGATCATCATCCTGGGGGCCGGTCAGGTCGGTCATTCCCTGGCCGAGGCCCTGAGTGCCGACGGGATCGACATCACCGTCGTCGACAACCGCGCCGAGCGCCTGGCCGAGCTGGAAGACCAGTTCGATATCAAGACGGTCCACGGATTCGGTGCCCATCCGTCGGTGCTGGATGCGGCCGGGGCGCGCGACGCGTCCATGCTGGTGGCGGTGACCGACTCCGACGAGGTCAACATGCTGGCCTGTCAGGTCGGCTCCACGCTGTTCAACATCGAGACCAAGATCGCTCGGGTGCGGGCCCGCGATTATCACGAGACCCCGGAGCTGTTCGCCCAGGACGCGATGCCGGTGGACATGCTGATCTCGCCGGAGGCGATCGTCACCAGTCATATCCAGCGCCTGATCGAGCACCCCGGCTCGCTGCAGGTGCTGGAGTTCGCCGAGGGACGGGTGTCGCTGGTGGGGGTGCGCGCCTACTACGGCGGGCCGCTGGTGGGCCACGAGCTGAAGAACCTGCGCTACGACATGCCGGGGGTCCATACCCGGGTCGCGGCGATCTTCCGCCATGAGCGTTCTATCCAGCCGGACGGCAACACGGTGGTGGAAGCCGACGACGAGGTGTTCTTCGTCGCGGCGAAGAAGAACATCCGTGCCGTCACCTCCGAGCTGCGCAAGCTGGAGAAGCCCTACAAGCGGATCATGATCGCCGGCGGCGGCAACATCGGCCGGCGGCTGGCCGAAGCGCTGAGCAAGCGCTACCGGGTGAAGGTGATCGAGCGCGATGCGGAGCGGGCGGACCAGCTCGCCCGGGAACTGCCCGGCAACGTGCTGGTACTGCAGGGCGACAGCGCCGACGACCGTTTCCTCGAGGCGATCAACGTCGAGCACAGCGACGTCTTCTGCGCGGTGACCAACGACGATCAGGCCAACATCTTCGCCGGGATGCTGGCCAAGCGCTACGGCGTGCGCAAGGTGATGTCGCTGATCAACCGCCCGAGCTACGTGGATCTGCTGCAGAGCGGCACCATCGACGTGGCGCTGTCGCCGCAGCAGGCCACGGTGAGCGCCCTGCTGGCCCGGGTGCGCGAGGGCGGGACCGCCACCGTGCATACCCTGCGCCGCGGCGCGGCCGAGGCGATTGAAACCGTAGTCAGCGGCGATTCGCGCACCTCGCAGGTGGTGGACCGCCGGATCGACGAAATCAACCTGCCGGAGGGGGCCAGTGTCGGTGCCGTGGTGCGCGACGACGAGGTCATCATTCCGCACCACGACACGGTGATCCATTCGGGGGATCACGTCATCCTGTTCCTCACCGACCGTGGCAAGGTGAAGCAGGTCCAGCGCCTGTTCCAGCCCAGCCCGCTGTTCTTCTGAGCCGTCCGCCGTGCTCCATCTCGCCTCCACCGCGCGCCTGCTGGGGATCCTGCTCACTCTGTTCAGCCTGAGCATGCTGCCGCCCGCACTCGTCGGGTTTATCTACGACGAGTCCACCGCGTACGTGTTCATGCAGGCGTTCATCGTGCTGCTGCTGATCGGCGGGATGCTCTGGGGCCCGCTGTATCGCGCGCATCGTGAACTGCAGCCGCGCGACGGGTTCATCCTGGTGGTGATGTTCTGGCTCGGGCTGGGTCTGGCCGGGGCGACGCCGATGGTGCTCGACCCGCATCTGAACGTCAGCTTCACCGACGCCGCGTTCGAATCCATGTCGGGCCTGACCACCACCGGGGCCACCGTGCTGACCGGCCTGGACGACATGCCGAAGGCGCTGTTGTGGTATCGCCAGCAGCTGCAGTGGATGGGCGGCATGGGCATCATCGTGCTGGCGGTGGCCATCCTGCCGCTGCTGGGCGTGGGTGGCATGCAGCTGTTCAAGGCCGAGACCCCGGGACCCATCCGCGACAACAAGCTGACCCCGCGCATCGCCGAGACCGCGCGCAACCTGTGGTACATCTACCTCGGCCTGACGGTGGCCTGTGCGGTGGCCTACTGGGTCGTCGGGATGGAGGTCTTCGACGCGATCGCGCACTCCTTCACCACCGTGGCGATCGGCGGATTCTCCACCTACGACGCCAGCCTCGGCCACTTCGATTCCGCCGCCATCGAGGGCGTGGCGATTGTCTTCATGCTGATCGCCGGGATGAACTTCGCGGTGCATTTCCTCGCCCTGCACCGTGCGTCGGTCGTGCCCTACCGGCGCGACGAGGAGCTGCGCACCTACCTGATCCTGATGGCCTCGGCGGTGGCGGTGGTAGTGGCCTACATGCTGGTGACCGGCTTTGCGGCGGACGGCGCGGACGCCTTCCGCCGCGCCGCGTTCCACGTGGTGTCCATCGGCACCACCACCGGCTACGCCACTGACGACTTCTACCTGTGGCCGGGGTTCCTGCCGGTACTGTTGATCTTCCTGTCGTTCGTCGGCGGCTGCACCGGATCCACCGGTGGCGGCATCAAGGTGGTGCGCGTGCTGCTGCTGATGAAGCAGGGCATGCGCGAGGTGAAGCGCCTGATCCATCCGCATGCGCGCATCGCCGTGAAGGTCAACGGCAAGGAGGCCCCGGACCGCGTGGTGCAGGCGGTGTGGGGCTTCCTCGCGGCCTATGTGATGGTGTTCGTGGTGATGATGCTGGCGGTGATGGCCTCGGGCCTGGATCAGGTGACGGCGTTCTCGGCGGTGGCGGCCACCCTCAACAACCTCGGCCCCGGCCTGGGCGAGGTGGGGCCGAACTTTCAGTCCATCAACGACTTCAGCAAATGGGTGCTGATCCTCGCCATGCTGATGGGGCGGCTGGAAATCTTCACCGTGCTGGTGCTTCTGTCCCCGGCGTTCTGGCAGCGCTAGGGTAGGAGCGAATTCAAGGACAGGAGGTCGTCCATGTCGCAGATGGTCGAACGTTTCCAGAACATGCTGGACGGAGGCGAGGACTCCGCGATGCTGCGCTTCTCGCTGGGCAACGCCCTGGTGACCGATGGCCAGCAGGAGGCGGCGGTGGAGCACCTGGAGCGCGCGCTGGAGCTGGACGAGGGCTACTCCGCGGCGTGGAAACTGCTGGCAAAGACCCTGGTGGCACTGGAGCGCCCGCGGCGTGCGCTGGAGGTCTGCGAGCGGGGCATGGCCATCGCCGAGGAGAAGGGCGACCTGCAGGCGGTCAAGGAAATGGAGGTCTCCGCGAAGCGCGCCCGCCGCCTGCTGGAGGCCGGGGGTGATGCGGACACATGAGCCGTGAGGATGCCCCCGGGGAGGAGGCGGACGTCGGTGCCTACCGGGCGCCGCTGACCGCGCGGCATTTCGCACCCCGCTTCTGGCTCACCTGGGTCGGCGTGGCGCTGGCCTGGGTGCTGCAGCAGATCCCGCGTCCGGCGGTGCAGGCGCTGGCGCGGGGTATCGGCCGCCTGCTGTACCGCCGCTCGGGGCGCAGCCGCCGGATCGCCGAACGCAACCTCGAGCTGTGCTTCCCGCAGCTGGATGCGGCCGAACGCGAGGCGCGCCTCGCCGCCTTCTACCGCTACCAGGCGCAGACCGTGCTGGACTATGGCCTGCTGTGGTTCGGCAAGCCCGGCGAGCATGCCTCGCGCATCCGGGTGGACGGGCTGGAGCACTACGAGCGCGCGCGCTCCGACGGGACGCCGGTGATCATCCTCGCCCCGCACTCGCTGGGGCTGGATTACGGCGGGGTGCGCATGAGCCAGATGTACGACGGGGTCTCTTTCGCCAAGCCGATGAAGAATCCGGTGCTGGAGTGGATCAACCACCGCAGCCGCACCCGCTACTCCGGGGACATCTTCGCCCGCGAGCAGGGGCTGCGTCCGGCGATCCGCCAGCTGCGCCGCGGGCGGTTCTTCTATTACCTGCCGGACGAGGACCTGGGCGCCGACGGTGCGGTGTTCGTGGATTTCTTCGGCGTACCCAAGGCCACGCTGACCGCTCTGGGACGGCTGACGCGCATGTCGCGGGCAGTGGTGCTGCCGAGTTTCGCCTGGTACGACCTCGCCCGCGACGAATACGTGATGCGCCTGTGGCCTCCAATGGAGGACTTCCCCTCGGGCGACGACGCCGCCGATGCCCGGGCCATGAACGCTGCCATCGAACGGGGCGTGGAACAGGCCCCGGCACAGTATCTGTGGACCCTGCGCCTGTTCCGCACGCGTCCCGAGGGCGAGCCTCCGCTCTACTGACCCATGCCCGAGGGCGACACCATCCACCGGCTGGCGGCCATGCTCCGCCCGCGCCTGGAAGGGGCGGCGCTGGAGGCGGTCGCGACCCGCGCCGCACGCGGCGAGCCCCTGCGCGAGCACGGCCCGATGCGGGCCGATGCGCTGCGCGCCCGCGGCAAGCACCTGCTGATGGAGCTGACCGGGCCTGACGATACGCCGTGGCTGCTGCGCACCCACCTCGGGATGTGGGGCACCTGGCACGAATACGCGCGCGGCGCCGAATGGTCGAAGCCGGCACACCAGGCCCATGCGGTGCTGACCCTCGAGGACCGGATGCTGGTGTGTTTCCACCCGCGCGAACTGGCCTGGCGCTGGATGCCCGCGGTGGGAGCGGAAGCGGCGGATGTCGAGCGTCTGGATGCCCGGGTGGGGCCGGACCTGCTGGCCGCCGAGGTGGATGTTGATGCGGTGGTGGCGCGGGTGCGCCGGGACGCGGCTGCGGACCGTCCGCTGGCGGACGTGCTGCTCGACCAGTCGCTGGCGGCGGGGATCGGCAACGTCTACAAATCGGAATTGCTGTTTCTGCATGGCTGTCACCCGCGGACCCCGGTCGGGCGGGTGAGCGACCCCGTGCTGCGGGCGCTGTATGCCGACGCGGTGCGGCTGTTGCGGCGCAACCTGCGCCCGGGGCCGCGGATCACGCGGGAGCGTGCGGAGCCGGATGCCTTCCTGTACGTCTACGGGCGTGAAGGCGAGGCCTGCCGGCGCTGTGCCGCCGTCGTGCGGCGGGCCCTGCTGGGGCAGCACGGGCGTGCGACCTGGTGGTGTCCGGTCTGCCAGCCGGAGGGCGTGGCGGGGTCGTCCCGGAACCCCGGTGGCGTTCGCCCGGACCAATGAGAACAGGCATCCACGGGGAGAGACGTCATGACGAAACCGGTTCACGTGCTGCGTCGCAGCCTGGTCGCGATGCTGGCCGGCAGTTTTCTGGTCGCGGGATGCTCCGGGGCCTCGGCCCCGTCGCCCGAGACGGTGGAGGCCTCGGCCGACGGGCTGTCGGTGGAGATCCTGCACGAGGGGCTCAATCACCCCTGGGCCATTGCGTTCCTGCCCGACGGTGGCGCGCTGATCAGCGAGCGCCCGGGCGCGCTGCGGCATTTCCCGGCCGGCGACGACGGCCCGGATTTTTCCGGTCGGGGTGAACTGGTGCCGGGGCTGCCGGATGACCTGCGGGCGCGCAATCAGGGCGGGTTGCTGGACCTGGCCCTGCACCCGGATTTCGCCGACAACCGCTGGCTGTACTTCACCTATGCGGCCAGCGTGGACGGCGGGCTGACCACGCGTCTGGCGCGTGGACGCTTCGAGGACGGGGCCCTGAACGACGTCGAGAACCTGTTCACCGCCGAACCCGGGGTGCGCGGCGGGCGCCATTTCGGCAGCCGCATCGTGTTCGACGACGACACTCACGTGTTCATCAGCGTCGGTGACCGCGGGGACCGTCATCAGGCACAGGATCCCTCCAACCACATCGGTACCATCATCCGTCTGCACGACGACGGTACGATCCCGGCGGACAACCCGTTCGTGGATGATGCCGACCGGCGCGACGCGATCTGGGCGTATGGCGTGCGCAACTCCCAGGGCATGGTGATGGATCCCGAGACCGGCATCCTGTGGGAGAACCAGCACGGTCCGCAGGGCGGGGACGAGGTCAACATCATCGAGCCGGGCAACAACTACGGCTGGCCGGTGATCACCCATGGTGAGGAGTACGGCGGCGGCCAGATCGGCGAGGGCATCACCGAGAAGGAGGGGATGGTCTCCCCGTTGCACCACTGGACGCCGTCGATTGCGCCTTCCGGTATGGCGATCCTGCGGGATCCGGCCTTTGCCGACTGGGACGGCGAACTGCTGGCGGGCGGGCTGGCCCACCGTACCCTGCGCCGTCTGACTTTCGATGCTCGCGAGCTGGTCAGCGAGGTGGAGGTACTGCCCGATCTGGACCGCCGGGTGCGCGACGTGCGCGTACACGACGGCGCGATATGGGTGCTGACCGACCATAACCCCGGCGAGCTGCTGCGGCTGCGCCCGGCCGGCGACCACGGGAGCGAATGATGTTCGGCGACTGGATGCAGCCGCAGATGGTGGAGCCCGAGCGCGCCCTGCCCGGACGGGCCGAGGCCATGCCGGTGCCGGAACGCCATGCGGTGCTGGGGACCTCGCTGGCGCCGCCGTACCCCGATGGCATGGAGATCATCCACTTCGGCATGGGCTGCTTCTGGGGCGCCGAGCGACTGTTCTGGCAGCTCGACGGGGTGTATTCCACCAGCGTGGGTTACGGCGGCGGGTACACCCCCAATCCGACCTACCGCGAGGTCTGCAGTGGCCGGACCGGCCATGCCGAACTGGTGCGGGTGGTGTTCGATCCGCGTGCGGTGACACCGGAAACCCTGTTCCGGACCTTCTGGGAGGGACACGACCCGACCCAGGGGATGCGTCAGGGCAATGATGTCGGGACCCAGTACCGCTCCGGGATCTACACCCTGGACCCGGCGCATTACGAGGCCGCGCTGGCCAGCCGCGAGCGTTTCAACGCCGCGCTGCAGGCGGCGGGGCTGGGTCCGGTCACCACCGAGATCCGCGAGCTGGAGGCGTACTACTTCGCCGAGGACTATCACCAGCAGTATCTGGCAAAGGTTCCGGACGGCTATTGCGGCCTGGGTGGCCTGCGCGTCGCCTATCCGTCCCCGGTCTGAGCGATCCGTTCGCGGGCCGCGGCCACCAGCGCGCGGAACAGGCGCTGGTGGCGGGCCTTCTGCGGCAGGTATTCGGGGTGCCACTGCACGCCGATGCAGAAATCACGGCCGCCGGCCTCGATGGCCTGGACCACGCGCGAGGGTTCGCGTCCGACAACCTTCAGGTCGTGGCCAAGGCGGTCGACGGCCTGATCGTGCAGGGCGTTCACGCGCAGCGGTGCATCGCCAAGGATGGCGGACAGCCGCGAGTGCGGATCCAGTCGTACCTGTTTGACCGGCAAGAGGCTGCGGGCGTTGGGGGTCTCCGCGTGGAACGCGGCCAGGTCGCGATGCAGACTGCCGCCGCGCACCACGTTGATCAGCTGCATCCCGCGGCAGATGCCGAGGATCGGCAGGTGCTCGTCCAGCGCGTGGTGAATCAGGGATTTCTCCAGCCGGTCGCGCTCCGGGTCCAGCGATGACCTCTTCGACTGGAACAGCCGGCGCAGCACCCACAGCGCGGGATAGAAGGCGTAGCCGATCAGGCGCTGCGACAGGCGTTGCTCCGCCCGGCGGATGGCAGTGGTGTCAGGGCCCCCTGGCAGGGTTTCGCCATAAAGCCCGGGGTCGACGTCGGCCCCGCCGCCGACGATCAGCGCGTCGATGCGGCGGTTGCGGCGGGGGTGCCCGGGGCGGATGCGCAGGGGACGGCCGCCGGCCCGCCACACCGCCAGGGCGGTGAACAGCCACGCGGGCGTGCCGCCACGGTCCGGGCCGGTGACGGCGATCACCGGACGCTGCGGGCGCTCAGAACCAGGCACGCAGTCGCTGCATCCATTCATCGGTCCAGCGGCCAACTGCCTGGCCCGGGCGCTCCAGATACTCCCGCGCGAGCCGTTCCAGACGTTCGGGATGAGCGGCCAGCTGTTCCACTTCCAACCAGCCGTTCAGCGGGTGCGCCAGGCTCCAGGCCGGGTCGTCGATGCGGCAGTCCGGCAACCGGTAATGCAGGGCGGGACGCGGCTTGATCAGTTCGTGTTCCACCGGCGCCGCCGCAACGCGTTCGGGGTCCAGCTCCGCCAGTACCGGGAGCAGGTCCAGCGGACGGTTGCGCGTGGGGTTGTGCGCCAGCCAGGTGTTGATCAGCGATGCGCGGTCCGGGGTGAAATCGGGATCGAGGATGTAGCGTACGAAGGCGCCCGGGAACGGCCGGATGTAGGGCGACAGGCGGCGCGACAGGTCGATGGCCCCCGCCTGCGCGAGGATCTCGTACATGAGCACGAAGGCCCGCAGTACGGCCAGCAGCCATTCGGGCTCGCGGCTGTGGATCTCGATGTTCAGCTGCAGCCCGAACGCGTACAGCAGCGAGCGCTCGGTCCCCAGCGCGCCTTCCTGTTGCAGTGCGGCACGCACCCGGTCCAGTCGGGGCAGCTGCGCAGGTTCCAGGGGTGGCGCGACGATCTCGTGCGGGACCAGGCGCCCGGCGGCATCGGCCAGCCAGGCCTCCAGTGCTTCCTGGTCGCGGTCTTCCAGGTCGACCCCCAGGCGGGCCAGGTGCTCGCGATAGCCGCGGTCCTTGAGTACGCGGGCATCCAGCTCCAGCTGGAAATCCCCCGCGTCGCTGTCGCGGACATGCAGCACGAAGGCATGCTCGGCCTCGATGTGCCCGCCGAATTCGTCGATGATGGCGCGGGCCATCGTCTCCAGCGAGACGCCCGCCATCTCGATTTCCACGCCGACCCGGCGCAGGGCCCCCTCGGGGGTCCGGGTCCACGGCAGTGGCTGAAACGAAGTGGTGGACATGCGGCGGCTCTCCTGGCGACGCTGTTCGGTCGGACTGTTCGGGCATGGTAGCGCGTTGCGCCACCATCGCACGCCCCGGTGTACGCGGGCGGGGGCAGGCAGTACGATAAGCCCCTCCGCAACCCTGTGTCCCCGGTGTCCCGCATGGACCGTATCTATCTGCGCGATCTCGAAATCCCCGCCGTGGTCGGCGTCTACGACTGGGAACAGCGCATGCAGCGCCCGCTGCGCTTCGACATCGAGCTGGCGGCGGACACTCGCGTGGCCGCCCACTCCGGCGAGATCGAAGACACGGTTGACTACGAGGCCGTGGCCAACGCGGTGCGGGCCATCGTGACCCGCGAACCCCACATCCTGCTCGAATCCCTCGCCGAGGAGATCGCCGAGACTTTGATGGCGCAGTTCGGTTCGCCGTGGCTGCGCATTACCCTGGGCAAACCGGGCGCGGTGGCCGGGGTGCGCGAGGTGGGCATCACCATCGAACGCGGCTCGCTCGCCACCGACTGAGACCGAGCAGGCCCCGACCGACCGCCAGGACGCTTCCGCGCTTCCTGCTCCTGTTTCCCGCACAGATTTCCCGCACTGCTCCTTCCCGCGCGGCGCCCTTTCCGGTGGCGTCCCCGGCTCGTATTGCCCTCTTTTGGTGCGTCTGCACTTTGTGATTGCACCCGTTCGTGGCAATCACCCGTGGTTTGCCCGCAACAGCGTTGCATAAAACCGGATTTTGCCCCGTTTCACGTTTCTGGCACGCCCCCTGCAAGGAACGGGTGTCGACAAGCAGCGACATCCAGAAAACACGCAGAGGGAGTCAATCAATGAAGAAATTCGCCTATTCCGCCGTCGCCACCGCGATCCTGGCCGTCGGGTCCACCGGGGGTGTCGTCTTTACTTCCAGCGCGGCCGCCGAGGTGTCGGCCAATATCTCGATCGTGTCCGATTATGAACTGCGGGGCTTTTCCGAAACCGATGGCGGCGCCGCTATCCAGGGTGGTTTTGACTGGGAGCATACCTCCGGGTTTTACCTGGGGACCTGGGCTTCCAACGTGGATTTCGGGGAAGACGACGGCACGACCTACGAGCTCGATCTTTACGGTGGGTTTGCCGATTCCTTTGACAACGGCTTCGGGTACGACGTGGGTTACGTGTATTACGCCTACCCCGATGCCGAGTTCGAGGGGGATTCCGTCTCTTACGATTTCGGCGAACTGGTCGGGTCAGTCAGTTATGACATGGACATGATCGGTTTTTACGGCGGTGTTCAGTGGGTGGTGACCGACAGCGCCTCCGAGTCGCTTCTGGAAAGCGACGACGTCTATTTCTACGGCGGCCTGGATGTGCCGTTCGCCGAGGTCTACAGCGCCGGCTTCATGGTTGGTCGCCAGACCTTCGACGACAGCGATGCCGACGACTACACCCACTACTCCGCCAGTCTCGCCCGTGATGCCGGCGAATTCGGCGAATTCAGCCTGAACCTGGCCTACGCCGATGTCGATGACGAAGACATGCGCGCCTGGGTGGGCTGGTCGAAATCCTTCTGATCGTTGAACCGGAAGCAAAACATCGTTGCGGGTCGTTGCCCCCGGGCAGCGGCTCGCCGGAGAGGAGTCTGACATGAAGATGATTACTGCCGTGATCAAGCCGTTCAAGCTTGATGATGTGCGCGAGGCGATGTCCGAGATCGGTGTGCAGGGCATCACCATGACCGAAGTCAAGGGTTTCGGTCGTCAGCGTGGCCACACCGAACTGTACCGCGGTGCTGAATACGTCGTGGACTTTCTGCCCAAGGTCAAGCTGGAGGTTGCGGTGGATGACAGCCTGGTCGACCAGGTGATCGAAGCCGTTTCGAAGGCCGCGAGCACCGGCAAGATCGGGGACGGAAAGATCTTTGTCTCGCCGGTCGAGCAGGTCCTGCGGATCCGCACGGGTGAAACCGGAACCGAGGCGCTCTGAGCGCCCTTCCTCGGTCCTACTGAATGAGGTAATCCGACAATGGATATCGAACAGCAAGTCGTCGAGGTCGCCTACGCCCTTGACACCTTTTACTTCCTGATGGCCGGCGCACTGGTCATGTGGATGGCCGCGGGCTTTACCATGCTCGAGGCCGGCATGGTGCGGACCAAGAGCGTGGCCGAAATCCTCACCAAGAACATCTCCCTTTATTCCATCGCCTCGGTCATGTACATGCTGATCGGCTACAACATCATGTACAGCGACGGGCTCACCTCGTTGATCCCGGGCCTGGGCTTCTTTATTACCGGTGACAACGCCGTGTCCGAGGTGCTGGGCAGCGGTGGCGACATCTACTACTCCGACCGCGCGGACTTCTTCTTCCAGGTGGTGTTCGTGGCCACCGCGATGTCGATTGTTTCCGGGGCGGTTGCCGAACGCATGAAGCTGTGGGCCTTCCTCGCCTTCGCCGTGGTCCTCACCGGCGTGATCTACCCGATCCAGGGCTTCTGGAGCTGGGGCGGCGGCATGCTGGACCAGATCGGCTATCTCGACTACGCCGGTTCGGGCATCGTCCACTTCACCGGTGCCGTGGCCGCGCTGGCGGGCGTCCTGCTGCTGGGGGCGCGCAAGGGCAAGTACGGCAAGGACGGCCAGATCAACGCGATCCCGGGCTCCAGCATGCCGCTGGCGACGCTGGGCGTGCTGATCCTCTGGCTGGGCTGGTTCGGCTTCAACGGCGGTTCCGAGCTCAAGGTGTCCGACGTTGAATCCGCGAACGCCGTGGCGGCCGTGTTCACCAACACCAACCTGGCCGCGGCCGGGGGCGTGATTGCCGCGCTGATCACCACCCGTCTGATGTTCGGCAAGGCCGATCTGACCATGGCCCTGAACGGCGCGGTCGCCGGCCTGGTGTCCATCACCGCCGAACCGCTGATGCCCAGCCCGCTGCTGGCGACCTTCATCGGCGCCGTGGGTGGCGTGATCGTGGTGTTCTCCATCGTCGCCCTGGACAAGGTCAAGATCGATGACCCGGTGGGTGCGATCTCGGCCCACGGCACAGCCGGCATCTGGGGTGTCCTCGCGGTGCTGCTGTCCAACCCGGATGCGACCTTCGTGGCGCAGATCGCGGGTCTGGCGGCGATCTTCGTCTTCGTCTTCCTCGCCAGCCTACTGGTGTGGTTCGTCCTCAAAATGGCCATGGGCATCCGCCTGGGTGAAGAGGAAGAAGAGATCGGTGCCGACGTGACCGAGTGCGGCCTCGAGGCCTACCCCGAGTTCACGAACAAGTAACGCGAAACCCATAGCCTGTACGCAGGCTGGACGGGGCCGGGAGGCCGGCCCCGCAACTTGTCTCCTCCGACGCCGACAGCACGGTCTCTCCCAGGACCCGGAAGTTGGCCTTCAGGGCGCCCTCGCGGCGCCCTCTTTTTTGGGGCGATGAACGCCGATCCCGCAGACCTGCCGATCGGAGGGTGCCTGTTCGTTGCGAGTGCGAATACGATCAGTGGCGGGGCAATTCGCACCAGTGTTGATCTTCCTTGTTTGGGGTTTTCTTAATAACCAATTGAAATTGCGGAAAGATTATTTCTGGCACTCCGTTTGCAGGCCAGTTACATGCGAGACAAATCAGTCTCTTTGTGGTGATGGTCAGCGGAGATAGAGCCAATGAAATTCAAGAAGCTTGCAAACCTCGTTTCGCCCGGTCGCGCGGACGCCGCGAATACGGCATTCAGCCCCGATCGCCGTAAGTTCCTTCGAACGGGATGTGCCTGTGGTGCGTTGAGTCTTTCCTCGGCCGGCATGGCATTGCTAGCGACCACCGGAAGTGCCAGGGCCGGGGTTGCGGATGAACTGGTGAAGGCGGGGCACCTGCCCGCGGGGTGTATTTCTCACCTGCTCCTGGCCGCGCAACGGGGGCTCTTCAAGGAGGCCGGGCTGGCCGTGGACATTACCCAGTTCAACGGACCCATGGAGAATCTCCGGGCGCTCGGCGTCGGGGGAGTGGATGTGGCCCACAACCCATGGACAGCGTCCATGGCGGATTATGCCGAGGGCAATGATGGCCTGCGGATTATTGGCGGTAGCGGCATCTCCGGGATCGAGCTGGTGGCACGCGAAGGCTCGGTGACGTCCGTGGAGGAGTTCGTCGAAGCGGCGGGCCAGGGGCTGCGGGTCGGTACGTTGCGGCTGGACACACTGGAGCTGGTTGCCTACGGGACGATGTCGCAGAACGGGCTTTCATACAGTGACTACGAGATGACGTTCTTTAACGGCATGCCGGGGATGGGCGAGGCCCTGATCAACGGCAACGTCGATGTCTGTACCCTTGCACAGCCCTACGCCGAGACCGTGGTCAAGGAGTCGGGCGGCAAATACATCGCCACCAGCAACGATGTCTGGGGCCCGGATGCGGCGGATTGCGTGATTAATGCCACTGCGGATTTCATGGAAGAGCGCCCGGAGGTGGCGAGGCGCTACATGGAGGTCCTCAAGGAGGCAGGGGAACAGTTCCATTCCGACTTCGAGTCGGCGCTGGACGACCTGGAGCCTCTGTTCAGCGCGTCACGCGAGGTGCTGGAAGTCGCCCTGAAGCGTCAGCCGCCGGCACCGGTAATGTCGCAGGAATCCGCGGATGGGATCCGCCAGGGCGTCGACTACCTGATCGAACTCGGATATTTCGATTCGAACATCGCGGACGAGGTGATCGATTTGCGTCTGAGTCCGAGCGAGACCGCTTGACTGTGGATCATGCGGTGCCGTGATGTTCGGCGCCGCATGTTTGCCGGACCGGTTGGTGTGACCGGAGCAGGACTTCCGCGATGGCCCTGGTTTCCCGGGCAGCACTCGCTGTCCGGGAAACCATGGCTGTAACGGTTGCGCCATCGACGAGGATGGTCAGCTGTTCGCCAAGTTCCTCGGGCCGCGGAAACCCTTCGTCACGCAATAGCCGGATAATGGCCCGCCTGATCGAATCGCGATGATTCAGCGCCATCCTGCGGTATTCGTCGGCCCGTTTGTCATGTTCCGCAACCGTGTTCACGAAAGGACATCCATAGAATTCCTCGTTGAGGAACCAGTCCTCCAGGATGTCAAACACACCTGCGACACGATCTGCCCCGGTTCCCGGCAAAGCATCCAGCCGGCTCTCGAACCATTCCATCCAGCGATGGCCATCCCGCTCCAGAACCTCCTTGAGGAGATTCTGTTTGGAGCCGAATTGTTCATAAAGCGTCTTTCGCGCGACCCCGGCTTCGGCGAGTAGTCGGTTGAGTCCGGTGCAATTGACGCCGTCGCGGCAGAACAGCCTTGTTGCCGTGTCGAGCAGAATTTCCCTGGGATCTTCATCTCGCGGTCGACGCCCCATGTCGTGTGCACCCCGATGGCTGAGCCTGAGCGCGATCGTAACACGCGATCATCACGCGGGCTTGCCGCTTTTCCGAGGCAGCGCAGCGACCCCGGCGCCCGGTTCGGAATGGGCTCCCGTCAATGCCACATCGGGGTGCAACTGCTCGCTGATGGGGCCCGCCTATGGGGCCTCGGGGTATCGGGTAACCCGTTGTGCGTTTCTTAAGGTTCTGATTCTGCGGTTTGTAAAGAGTTGGCATGCTCTCTGCATCAGTAGCCAGTAGAAAGACCGGTCTCTTTATTATTCACGATACAAGCTCATCGCCCGGTGAGCCGGTCTTTGCCAGGCGAGGAAGCAATGAAGGAGACGGACATGCCGGAACCCAAGCATTACGACACCATCATCGTGGGGGCGCGTGTGGCGGGCAGCTCCCTGGCCATACAGCTTGCGCGCGCGGGTCAGAAAGTGGCCGTGCTCGATCGCACGACGTTCCCGTCGGACACGCTTTCGACCCATGTTGTCTATCCCAATACGCTGAAGCGGATGGACGAACTCGGGGTCCTCGACCGGGTGCTGGAGAATGGTCCGCCCCCCCTGTATACCGCCTGGCATTATGACGGACAGATGGTGGTCGCCCCCCACACGCCTATTGCAGGGCGTGACTGGGCGATCTGTGTGCGGCGGATCACCCTCGATTCGATCCTGGTGGATCAGGCCCGGTCTGATGGAGCCGAGGTCTTCGAGGGGTGTCAGGTCACGGGCCTGATTGGTGAAGCGACCGACACGGATCCGGTTCGTGGTGTCACCGCTTCCGGCCCGGAGGGGGAATTCAGTCTGACCGCCGATGTGGTGGTGGGAGCGGACGGTGCCAACTCGTCGATCGCCCGGCTTCTCGGAGCAGAGAAATACTCCGTCATGCCCAGCGAGACGATGCAGTACTTTGCTTACTGGAAGAATGCCGACGTTCGCAATACGCAGGATTTCTTCTTTGAGCCGCCCTGGATCGTCACTCACTTCCCTTCCGACAACGATCACCATGTGGTCTCGATCAACGGGCCCAAGAGTGAACGGAAGTCCATCAAGAATCTGGAAGAGTTCTATCTATCCAAACTGGAATCCGTGCCTGCTTTGTGGGGCAGGCTTTCGCGGGCCGAAAAGGTCAGTCAGGTAAAGGGCACCACCCGTCTGGAAGGTTTCTACCGCCGGTCCACCGGTGCTGGCTGGGCGCTCACCGGCGACGCCGCGCACTTCAAGCATCCGGCGACCGCGCAGGGCATTGGTGATGCCCTGCATGCCGCCGAGGCCCTCGCACCGATGATCTGCAGCGGTACCTATCGGGATGAGTACCCGCAGTGGCGACACGAAGCGTCCCGGGAGCTGTATGCGTTCAGCAAGCATCTGGCCGAGGTGCCAACGCATGCCTCCATGGAACTCATGTTCAAGGCCCTGGTGCATGACCCGGATACCGCGCGCCGACTGTTCGACGTCTGGTCTCGTCGGTCGCGCCCGTGGGAGGACGTCATTCCGAATATCCCCGGAATGGAGGCCACTACGGGTACCAGTGTCGAGGACGTCCTGACACCGATCGAGAGCCAAGATGATCTCCGCAAGACCGCCTGATCTTTCCGGCTCCATGAGCAGCGTCGATGCGGCCAACCAGGAGGCGCTGGACAGGATCCGGTCGTGCGAACCGAACCTGAGCGGGATCCGTGTCGCTGGAGAGGCCCTCGGCATGGGCGAGCGACAGTTGGGGCATGCCGGGCCTCCGTTCCGCGATCCGTCACGGATTCCGCCGGTTGTGCTTTCCGCACTCGCGGGCGCGGCGGTCCTGGAAAGCTGGGCCACCAACCATGAAGAAGGGCGCCGCCTGATTCTGGAAGGTTCGATCCGGCTTACGCCGAATCATGAGCTGGGCACCGTGTCTCCCATGGCCGGCGTGGTCCGACCCTCTCAACCCGTGATGGAGGTGCGCAACGGCGCTGGCTCGGAGACGGCCTTTGCCACCTTCGCGGAGGGCGGACGCCAGGGTCTTCGTTTTGGCGTCTGGGGCTCCAGCGTAGTTGGCCACCTCGCGGAACTCGAGCAAAGGATTGCTCCGGCGATCGCGGCTGCCCTCCCCAAAGGAGGATTGCCCGTTTGGCCGCTGGTTTCGCAGGGACTGCGCCAGGGCGATGACATCCACCAAAGGAACGAAGCCTTCACGCGGGCCTTCATCGACGCACTGGAGGGTTTGCCGCCGGATGTCGCGGCGTGGCTTGGCGAAAACCCCCAGCACTGCCTCAACTACGCGATGGGTGCGGCCAAACTCGCTCTGGATACGGCCAGAGGTGTCTCCGGCAGTTCGATCGTCGTGGCCGTTGCACGCAACGGCGATGAATGTGGCATCCAGCTCGCGGGTACCGGGGACCGCTGGTTCTGCGCCCCGTCCAATCTGCCTCGCGGCCAGTTGTTCGGGGAGTTCACGCCGGACGACTGCCAGCCCGACCTCGGAGACAGCGCGATCATGGAGACGATCGGCCTGGGCGGAGGTGCGGCGTTCTCGGCCCCGGCGCTCAATCGCAAGCTGGGTGCCGCGCAGGATCAGGCCGACCGTGATGCCGTTGTCCAGCGTTCCTGGTTTCTCGCCGCAAATCCGTGGTTTGCGCCGCCGGATGTCCCCGACGCACGGGACTATGGCCTTGGGCTCGACGCGCGGGAAGTTGCCCGCTCGCATGCCGGCCTCCTGATCCATACCGGTATCGCCCACCGCGACGGCGTGACCGGCTGGATTGGCATTGGTCGCGTACGGGCGCCGGTTGCCTGTTTTTCGCGGGCCGTGCAAACCCTGCAGGAGATTACTGATGCGCCATAGTCCCGATGTCGACTCCCATTCTCAGCCAGTCCCCGCTTCCGCCACAGAGCCCTCGGACGCGGGGTCCCTCGCTCAAGGCGATGGTTCCCGGCCGTCGGGCCACTCGCTCGGTACCTGGCTTGCGTTGCGTTGGCGTGACCTGCGCGGAACCGTGTCAACGGTTGTCTGGTTTCTGCTGGCCTGGTTTCTGATTGGCGTTCTCTGGGAAGTGGCGGTCCATTTCCACTGGGTGCACGGCCGCATCCTGCCGCCGCCCAGCGAAACGATCCCGTACCTTTTATCGGGCCCTGCTCCTGCCGGTATTGGTACGCAGCAACTGACGTACGGTGGTGCCGTCCTGGACACCCTGGGTCGTATTGCCCTCGGTTTTGTCCTTGGGGTCACCGTGGCCATTGTTATCGGGGTCATGATTTCCCTGGTTCGACCATTCCGGAATCTGGTCCTGCCCATCGTGCAGACCATCGCCCCCATCTCGCCGGTTGCATGGATTCCTTTTGCAATAGCCATTGTCGGTATTGGCGGTCCGGCGGCCATATTCGTGGTTTTCATGGCCATTATCGGTTCGATGACCATCTCGGTCGTGACC
Organism: Thioalkalivibrio sp. ALE20; assembly: GCF_000381405.1. Taxonomy (NCBI): domain Bacteria; kingdom Pseudomonadati; phylum Pseudomonadota; class Gammaproteobacteria; order Chromatiales; family Ectothiorhodospiraceae; genus Thioalkalivibrio; species Thioalkalivibrio sp. ALE20. The sequence goes on along the minus strand of NZ_KB906476.1, from coordinate 64,582 downwards.
GCGATCGAAAATACCCCGCAGGAATATCTGATGGTCGCCCGCAATCTGGGGACCCGGGGGGTGCGTCTGTGGACGCATGTCATTCTGCCGTCGGCCGCCCCGACTCTCATCGAGACTGCCCGATTGAGTTTTTTTGCCGCATGGATGGCGGTCCTGGCCGGAGAGATGGCGGGCATCGATTCCGGCCTTGGCTATCTCATCATGCTGGGGCAGCAGATGTATAACATGAAGCTTGTCATGGTAGGCATCATTACGATCGGATTCCTTGGCTTCGCGATCGATCGAGCCCTGGTTCTGTTGAAGAAAAAGGCTGCATGGTGGGGGTCCCAGCAATGAATGATCATGCGCGCAACGTTCCAGCTCAGGATGCCGAAGTGATCTTCGAGGATGTGACGAAGAAATTCGATGGCCAGCCTGCCATTGAGAATGTGAACTTCCGTGTCCCTCGAGGAAGTTTTACCGTCGTCATCGGACCCAGTGGCTGCGGAAAAAGCACCCTTCTGGGGATGGCGGCGGGCCTGTCCTCGCCCGACGAAGGCTATGTGTTTGCGAATGGTCGACAGGCCCTGGGTCCCACTCCGAAGACCGCGCTCCTGTTTCAAAGCTACAACCTTTTTCCGTGGCTTTCGGCCCAGGGGAACGTCGCATTCGCCCTGCGCAACCAGGGTTGCCGCCCTGCCGAGGCACGAAAACGGGCAAAGGCGCTTCTGGGCGCCGTCGGCCTGGGGGGCTGCATCCAAAAATACCCCATGCAGCTTTCCGGTGGGATGAAACAGCGGGTTGCGCTGGTGCGTGCCTTCGCCCTGAGTCCTCGGCTGCTGCTTCTGGATGAGCCGTTCGCAGCCCTCGATCACCAGACCAAGAAGCTCATGCACCAGTACCTCCTCATGACGTGGGAAGAAACCGGGTGTTCGGTCGTGATGGTGACGCACAGCCTGGATGAAGCGCTCGCGCTCGCCGACCGGATTGTTCTTGTGACGGGTTCGCCCGGGCGTGTTTCGGACATCATCGACGTTGATCTTCCGCGTCCAAGAGACCCCTTCGATGACGGCATGCGGGAGTTGCACGCACAACTGGAGAATCACCTGGAGCGCGAGGTTACAAGGGGAGAATTTACCGCCGAGGAACGAGAGATCCTGGGTGCGGCCGGCGGCAGCAAAAACTGAAAGAGGTTGACCAAGATGCCAAATGTGATTTTTGTCGAAAGTGACGGCCAGACCCACGAAGTGGAAGCCGAGGTCGGATCCTCGTTGATGGCATCCGCCGTGGGGAATGGCGTGCCGGGGATACTGGCCGATTGTGGCGGGGATTGCGCCTGTGCTACGTGCCATGTCTATGTGGATGATGACTGGTCCGAGCGGATCGGTCCGCCCAACCCCATGGAGGATGAACTCCTCTCTGCACGTGAAGACCGGCGGGACAACAGCCGCCTCTCCTGCCAGGTGAACATCGAACCGGACCATGAAGGGCTTCGGGTGTTTCTGCCCGAAGAGCAGTTCTGATGGAACCGGCGATGGGCCGCGTCTTTGACCTTGCCGTCGTGGGCGGCGGATTTACCGGGACGTCGCTCGCCCTCCACCTGGCTCGCGAGAAAGCGGATCTCTCGATCGCTTTCTTCGAACCACGGGGGCGGCTGGGCTACGGGCTCGCCTATGACACCGCAGACCCGTTGCACCGCATTAACGTGCCGGCCGAAAAGATGACCGTCTTTGCGGATGCGCCTGACGATTTCCTGCAGTGGTGCTTGCACGAGGCGGGCGTCGACGAATTCGATCCGGATGCCAGAGGCGCGGACGGGCATTTGTATCCCGCGCGGGGCGATTTCGGACGATATGTGGAGGAGCGGCTCGCCGCACACCCCTTGCCTGTGGAGACGGTCCCTTCTGCCGCGAGGGTCGTGGAACGGGTCTCCGGTGGTTTTCGGGTTGAGGCAGCGAACGGTCAATCGCTCGTAGCCCGGCGGCTGGTCCTCTGCAACAGCCACGGGTCGCCGCAGTTTCCCTGGGCCGCAGACGAGGCGGTCCTTGATCATCCCCGTCGGGTGGACGACCCGTGGAAACGCGAAGCGCTCGGGCGTATCGGAACGCGCGACGAGGTGCTGATTTTTGGTACGGGCCTGACCATGGCAGACACGGTGGTGGGCCTGCTGGACCGAGGCCACGTGGGTCCCATCCGGGCCGTATCCCGGCGTGGCCTGCTGCCCCGCCCGCACGGTTGCTCGTACGAACCCGTCCCGATCGATCCATGCCCGGGGGGCGAGACGCCCGGCCCCGCGAAGTTCCTGCGGATCATCCGCTCCATGCTCGGGGATGCGGAGAGCCGGGGAATGGAGTGGCAACCGGTGATCGAAGGCGTGCGTGCGGCGCTGCCGACGATCTGGCCGCAGTGGTCGATGCGGGAGCGTCGCTCGGTCCTCCGTCATCTGCGCCCGTACTGGGATACGCACCGTTACCGCCTGTCCCCGCAGGTCCTGCAGGTTCTGGCGGATGCACGCTCCAGCGGTCAGCTCACCGTGACGGCAGGATCCATCGTCGGCGTTCGGTTGGATGCAAGTGAAGACCGGTTCCGCGTGGGGATCAGGCCGAGGGGCTCGGAAGAAGCCAGAACGTTTTCCGCGGACTCGCTGGTTAACTGCATCGGCCCCGTGAGTGATATCCGGCGGTCACGTGACCCCCTGTTCTCGGGACTGCTGCAAAAGGAAATGATCGCGGCCGATTCGCTGGGCCTGGGCGTCCAGGTTGATCAGCAATGTCGGGTGCTGGATTCGGACCATGAAGTGGTGCCCGGGCTTTATGCCGCCGGCCCCCTGACGCGTTCGGTGTTCGGCGAGGTCATGGGCGTTCCCGAGATTGCGGCGCAGACCGCCGCGCTGTCCCGTGTGATTAAAAGGGACCCCTTGCCTGAAGCGCAGACATCACCGGACGAAGAGCGAGCGATGCTCTGAGATTCTCTCCATATGGAGTGAGGGGCGCCCGGCATGGAGCCGGGCAGGCGCCCTGGGCGCTGTCGCGTGGTTGCCGCCGTTCCCGGCGGCATGAGGCGTGTCCTTGAGAGGCCCGCCACGGAGGGTGATTAAAAATGCAAATCGCTAATGTTTGATAAAGGAGAAACCATGAGCAGCATCAGTTATCACAATGTCGAATCGGCCCCGGCGCCGGTCGCTCCCTATCACCATGCGGTCGAGGCGGATGGATGGCTTTATGTGACCGGCCAGTTGCCGATCGACCCGTACAATGACGGCGCTCCTCTTCCGGAGGGCATCGTCGCTCAGACCGAGCTGGTTTTTAAGAATATCCAGGAGATTCTCGATCAGGCCGGCTACAAGTTCACCGATGCAGTCTATGTGCGGATGTTCCTGACCCGGTTCCACGAAGATTTTGCCGGGATGAATACCGTTTATACCCAATATTTCGAGCGGGACACGCTTCCTGCCAGGACGACCGTTGGTGTGGCCGCGCTCGGGCGCGACGCCCTCGTGGAGATCGACATGGTCCTGTACCGAGGAAAATAAGATGAAGAGTGGCGGTGTGGTGATCGTGGGCGGTGGGCACGCGGCTGCGGAACTTGCGGCCCATCTGGTTCAGAACGGATACGAGGAGAGGGTCTCCATCATCTCCGAGGAGGACCGGGCTCCCTATCACAGGCCGCCACTCTCCAAGGGCGTTCTGGATGGCGCCCAGCAGCCGGAGGAGATTGCTCTTCGTCCGGAAAGATTCTACGAGGAGCGGGGCATTCAGCTGCTGCTCGGAAGAAAGGTGGTGCGGGTCGACCCGCAAGCCCGTGAGGTACTGCTGGATGACGGGTCGAGCGTCCGGTTCGAGAAACTCGTCATCGCTACCGGCGCTGCGCCGGTCGTTCCTCCGATTGAAGGGGCGGATCTTCCGGGGGTGTGCACGCTGCGCTCGCTGGAAGATGCGATCAGTCTTCGCGAGGCGTTCGGGAGGAGCAGCAGAGTGCTTCTTGTCGGCGGCGGGTACGTCGGCCTCGAGGTGGCGGCCAGTGCAAGGCGCATGGGCCTGGAGGTCGCGGTTCTTGAGGCGGGGGCAGAGGTGATGTCGCGGTCGGTCAGTCCGACGATCGGCGCTTTCATGCGAAGGATCCATGAAGGAAAGGGTGTGGAGGTGAATCTCCGGGCCAGGGTGGAGAAGATCGAAGGGGATTCCCGTTGTCGGGGCGTCACCACGGCGGACGGGATGGTGCATGAGGCGGACCTGGTCGTGCTGGGGGTCGGGGCTGCACCGCGTGACGAGCTCGGGGTGGAATGCGGGCTGGCTTGCGACAGGGGGATTCGAGTCGACGAATTCGGGTTCACCGGGGTGCCGGGCATCCATGCGATCGGTGACTGCTCGGTGATCCATGAGTCCGGTCAGGACGAGGGCCTGCGGCTTGAATCGGTCAGTGGCGCGGTGGGGCAGGCCCGTCGCCTGGCGGCGCATCTGACAGGACGGCCGGATCCCGGACGCGACGTCTTCAATTTCTGGACCCATCAGTACGAATACAAGGTTCAGGTGGCCGGCCTGCCGGGCGGTGACTGGACGACGGAGATCGCGGGGAACATGGACGAGGAGGTGTTTGCGGTGTATCACACCGACGGGGAGGGCCGTGTGCAGGTGGTTGAGGCGGTGAACCATCCATCGGCATTTGTTCGGGGCAAGGCCGCTATCCGCAAGGGCGCGCCAGTCCCCGGGGGGTGAGAGACCCGCTCGTAACGAGTGGAAGGGTTTCAGTCCCGCCGGGGAGCGCGTCTCGCGAGTCCGGTCGAACCGGACTGGCCTGCCCTGGGTCGCCGGCGCCGGTGCCGACCGGAATGCATGCAAGGCTTGCCGGGCAGGTTACCATTCGTTCCTCGTGATAGCGGGGCCCGATCATTGATGGATTGCCTTCTCGAGGTGAGTCACCTCCAAACCGAACGTCTGGGGCCGCTGTCCCTCAGGCTGCAGCCCGGTGAGCTGGTGCAGATCACCGGCGCCTCCGGTGCGGGGAAGTCGCTGCTGCTGCGGGCGATCGCCGATCTGGATCCGAACACCGGCGAGGTGTGGCTGGACGGGCAGGCGCGCGATGCGCTGACGCCGCCGCAGTGGCGCCGGCAGGTGGCCTATGTCCCGGCGGAGACCGCCTGGTGGGGCGATCGCGTGGACGAGCATCTGCCCGCGGACTGGGCGCGCGAGGATGCCGAGTCCTTCCTCGAGCATCTGGGGCTGGAACACGGCGCCCTGGACTGGGAGGTGGAGCGGCTGTCCAGTGGCGAGAAGCAGCGACTGGGGCTGCTGCGGGCCCTGCTGACCGGGCCGCGCGTGCTGCTGCTGGACGAACCCACCGCCAACCTCGACCTGGAGAACACCCGCCGCTTCGAGCGGCTGGTACGGGCCTGGATGGCCGAACGCGAAGCCGCGGCCCTGTGGGTCACCCACGACACCCAGCAGCGCGACCGTCTGGGCGGACGCATCCTGACGCTGAGTGACGGCCGGCCGGAGGGCACATCATGGACCTGATCCGGCTCAGCCCGTTCGACCTCGCGCTGGCGGCGGTACTGGTGGTGCTGCTCGCCGGCGTGACCATGTGGGCCCGCATGGGCGTGGGCCGTACCCTGCTGATCGCCGCCGTGCGCACCGTAATCCAGCTGTTGCTGGTGGGCCTGGTGCTGCAGACCCTGTTCGACCATGCCCACCTGGGATGGGTCGCGCTGATGGCGGTGGTGATGCTGGCGGTGGCCGGTTACGAGGTGATGGCCCGCCAGCAGCGACGTTTTGCCGGGATCTGGGGCTACGGGATCGGCGCGGCCACCATGTTCGTGTCCTCGTTCGCGATTACGGTGCTGGCACTGACGACCATGGTCGGCCCCAGCCCGTGGTGGGAGCCGCAGTACGCGATCCCGCTGCTGGGGATGCTGCTGGGCAACACCATGACCGGCATCGCCCTGGGCCTGGACCGGCTCACGCAGAACGTCTGGCGCGAGCGGCGCACCATCGAGGGCCGGCTGGCGCTGGGGGCGTCGTGGAGCGAGGCCGTCACCACCATGCGCCGCGAGGCGGCGCGTTCCGGACTGATGCCCACCATCAACGCGATGGCCGCCGCGGGCATCGTCAGCCTGCCGGGCATGATGACCGGACAGATCCTCGCCGGCGCGCCGCCGGTGGAGGCGGTCAAGTACCAGATCCTGATCATGTTCCTGATCGCCGCCGGCACCGGCTTCGGCGCCATCGGCGCGGTGTGGTTCGCATCCAGCCGCCTGTTCGACCACCGCCAGCGTCTGCGCCTGGACCGTCTGAAGCCCGGACGCCACACCTGAAGACGAACGAACGGAACGCGTCAGACGGTCAGGTGCTCCCGGACCAGGTCATCGCTCAGTTCGCCCATCTCGCCGCCGGCCACGATCTGGCCGTTGTTGATGATGTCGAAGCGGTCGGCGGTGGCCCTGGCAAACGGCAGCTTCTGTTCGACCAGGAGGATCGTCAGGCCCATCTCGGTGTTGAGCAGCCGGATGACGTCGCTGATCTCGCGCACGATGTTCGGCTGGATGCCCTCGATCGGTTCGTCCAGCAGCAGGATGGAGGGGTTCAGCACCAGGGCACGGCCGATCGCCAGCTGCTGTTGCTGCCCGCCCGACAGGTCGCCACCGCGGCGGCGTGCCATGTCCTTGAGCACCGGGAAGAGTTCATACACTCGTTCCGGGATGTCGCGGGAGCGTTTGCTGGCGAGGGCGACCTGCAGGTTTTCCTCCACCGTCAGGCGCGGGAAGATCTCCCGGCCCTGGGGCACGTAGCCCAGACCCAGCCGCCCGCGTTCGTGGGGCTTGCGGCGGCTGATGTCCTCGCCCTGAAACAGGATCTTCCCGCTCGCGATCGGCAGCAGGCCCATCACGCATTTCAGGAGCGTGCTCTTGCCCATCCCGTTGCGGCCCATCAGGCAGTTGGTCCTGCCTTCAAAGATGTCCAGGTCGATGTCGCGCAGGATGTGGCTGCCGCCGTAATACTGGTTGAGGCCTTCGATCCGAAGCACGTTCAGGTCCTCCCGTGGAATGTTCGAGACGCGGGCGTGCGGATGGTCCCGGTATGGATCGGTGCCACGACTCAGTCCTCCTCGCCCAGGTAGACCTCGCGCACGCGCGGATCGGCCTGAACTTCGTCCATGCGGCCCTCGGCGAGCACGCTGCCCTGATGCAGGACCGTGACCTGGCGGGCGATGGACCGCACGAAGTCCATGTCGTGTTCCACCACCACCACGGAATGGCGGCCGGCGAGGCTGGTCAGCAGTTCGGCGGTCGCCTCGGTCTCCTGGCCGGTCATCCCGGCCACCGGCTCGTCCACCAGCAGCAGGCGCGGCTTCTGCATCAGCAGCGACCCGATTTCCAGCCACTGTTTCTGCCCGTGCGACAGCGACCCGGCCGGGGCGTCGCGCCGCTCCGTCAGGCCGATCAGCTCCAGGGTCTCGTCCAGCTGATCCCGCTGTTCGCCGTTCAGTTTCCAGGTCAGGCTGGTCAGCAGGCCGCGGTCGGCGTGCAGAGCCAGCTCCAGGTTTTCGTGCACCGAATGGTTTTCGAAGACGGTCGGCTTCTGGAACTTGCGCCCGATCCCCTTGCCCGCGATCTCGTGTTCCTTCAGACGGAGCAGATTGATCCGGTTGCCGAACCACGCGGTGCCCGCATCCGGACGGGTCTTGCCGGTGATCACGTCCATCAGGGTGGTCTTGCCGGCCCCGTTCGGGCCGATGATGCAGCGCAGTTCGCCGTCGCCGATGTACAGGGTGAGGTCATCCAGCGCGCGGAATCCGTCGAACGACTTGGTGATGCCCTCCAGGTACAGCGCCATGCCGTGCGAGACGTCGAGCGCCGGGTTCTCCGCGGGGTTGTTGACGAGGTCGAACACCCGGTCCCGGCGCATCGTCTCGCGGAACCGTTCGAGACTTTGCGACACGCCGTTCATGCCTTGCCCTCCTTGCGGCGGGAAAACAGGCCGATCACCCCGCGTGGCATCAGCAGCGTGACGAAGATGAAGATGCCGCCGAGGATGAACAGCCAGAGATCGGGGTGCGCGCTGGTGGCCCAGGTCTTGACCACGTTCACCACGCCGGCGCCGAGGATGGCCCCGACCAGCGTTCCGCGGCCCCCCAGCGCGACCCAGATCGCCATCTCGATGGATGCGGAGGGCACCATCTCCGAGGGGTTGATGACGCCGGTCTGCGGGACGTAGAGCGCGCCGGCGACCCCGCACAGGACCGCGGAGACCACCCAGACGAACAGCTTGTAGCGCAGCGGATCGTAACCGGTGAAGCGCACGCGGTTCTCGGCGTCCCGCACGGCCGTGAGGACCCGCCCGAGCTTGGAGGTCACGATCCAGCGGCACAGCAGGTAGGCCAGGATCAGTGCCAGGGCCGAGACCCAGAACAGGACCAGCCGGGCCTGCGGGGTGCCGAGATCGAGCCCCAGCAGATAGGTGAAGTTCGTCAGTCCGGTGTCGCCGCCGAACCCCGTCTCGGTGCGGAAGAACAGGTGCATCCCGCCGAAGGTGAGCGCCTGCGTAATGATGGCGAAATACACCCCCCGGACCCGGGAACGAAACGCCAGTACGCCGAACACGAACGCCAGCACCCCGGGGACCAGGGCGATCATCAGCAGGGTAAAGAGGAACGAATCGAAGCCCGCCCAGTACCAGGGCCAGTCGCTGTAATCCAGCCACTGCAGGAAGTTGGGCAGGCGGTCCTCGTAGCTGACCCGCGTGAGATGGGCGCCCATCACGTAGCCGCCCATGGCGAAGAAGACCCCGTGGCCCAGGGACAGGATCCCGGTGTAGCCCCAGATCAGATCCAGGGCCAGGGCGACCATGGCCAGGGCGAGGAAACGACCCGCGAGGGTGACCATCCAGCCCGGCATGTGGAACGGGGAATCGGGGGGCACGAACCAGTACAGCACCGGGACCACCACCAGTGCCAGGAACGCGAGGATCGCGAGGATGACCCAGGCGGTCCCGCCGTGCAGCCGGCCGAGATGGGAGATTGCGCTGGACGAATGCATGAAGACGGTCTCCTAATCGTCGGCCGAGCGGCCCTTCAGGGCGAAGATCCCCTGAGGACGCCACTGAATGAACAGGATGATGGCGGCGAACACGATGATGGTGCCGAGTACGGCGCCGACCGCCGGTTCCAGGAATTTGGTGGTCACGCCGATCCCCAGCGCGCTCAGCACGGGACCGAACAGACTGCCCACGCCGCCCAGCACGACGACCATGAACGACTCCACGATGTAGTTCTGGCCCATCTCCGGGCCCACGTTCACGATCTGGGACAGCGCGACCCCGCCCAGGCCGGCCACGCCGGCGCCCATGCCGAAGGTCCACATGTCGACCCGGCGCGCCGGGACGCCCAGACAGGCGGCCATGTCCCGGTTCTGCATGACCGCGCGGACCTCGAGGCCCAGACGCGTCCGGTTCATCAGCACCCAGACCAGCCCGACGACGAAGATCGCGAACACGATGACCCCGACGCGCGAGGTCGACAGACTGACCCCCTGCATGATCTGCACGCTGCCGGAGAACCACGGCGGGCTGGCGACGCTGACGTTCTGTGCACCGAAGATCATGCGGACGGACTGAATCAGGACCAGGCTGATGCCCCAGGTGGCCAGCAGCGTCTCCAGCGGACGGGTGTAAAGAAAACGGATCACGCCGCGTTCCATGGCAATGCCCACGGCACCGGCCGTCAGAAAGGCCAGTGGGACGGCCGCGATCAGGTAGTAATGGAAGTACTGCGGGATGAGAAGGGCGAACAGTGCCTGGGTCATGAAGGTCGTGTAGGCCCCGACCATCAGCAGTTCGCCGTGGGCCATGTTGATCACGCCCATCAGCCCGAAGATGATCGCCAGACCCATGGCGGCCAGCAGCAGCACGCTGCCCATCGAAAGTCCGTAGACGAGGTCGGACACGAAGCGGGCCGTGCGTTCACGCTGCTCGATTGCGCGAACCCCGGCCGCGGCGGCTTCGCGGATCTCCGGGTTCGTCTCGACGGGTTGGCCGTCGTCGTCGCGTTCCAGCAGGGACTGCAGGTCGCTGCGCAGGCGGCTGGCCCGGACCTCGGCCACGATCTCGACGGCTTCCAGCCGACGGGCATCGTCCTCGCTGTCGAGGTCCAGCTGGGCCAGGGCAATGTTCAGAAGGCGTTCCGTTTCCGCGGCCGTTTCCTCGTCGAGGGCGGCGATGATGGCGTCGCGCATCTCCGGACGGGGGCGTTCCGCCAGTTCTTCGGCTGCGGCGAGGCGGGCGGCCGGGTCGTCCGCGAAGATCTGCAGCGCGCCGATGGTCGGGCGCAGCACCCGGCGGATGGGGTTGGTCGCACGTGGTTCGTTCAGATCGCCTGCGTCCAGATCCTCCCGGGGTTCACCGGTAATGGCCTCCCGGAATGTCCCGTCGCGGGCATCCTCGATGATCAGGGTCTCGTCATCGGTGAAAAACAGCCGACGGTCGCGCAGCGCCAGCAGGGCGGGCAGCGTGTCCGCGTCCTGACTGGCCGCGATGTCCTCGATGGCGGCCTGCAGCGCCCGGATGTCCTGAGTGGCCATGGCCCTCAGGAGTTCTGCGGTATCTTCGGCAAGCCCTTCGTCGCTGACTTCGGCCAGTTCGGCTTCCAGTTGTTCTTCCTGCTCTTCTTCGAGCTGCTCGGCCTGTTCCCGGGCTTCTTCCATGGCCGCCGATGCGCCCGGTGACAGCAGGGGCGTCACGAGCAGCGCGCACAGCAGGCCGTTGGCGACACGTGCGGTGAGTCGCATGATTCTCTCTCCTCAGGGTGCCCCGCCACGGATGCGCGGGGGGGCAATCGGGAAGGCCGGCACCGGTGTGGTGCCGGCCGGACGTACCCGGACTCAGAAGCGCAGGTCGTAGGTGGGTTCTTCGCAGTCGCCGCAGACCCAGGGATAGCGCCAGTTCGCCACACGGTCTTCGTTACCTTCGACGTAGTCGCTCCAGGGTTCGGCGCGGACCACGTCATCGGTTTCCCAGACCGGGAAGAACTGACCATCCGGCTGGATTTCGCCAATGATCACGGGCTTGTGCAGATGGTGATTCTCGTCGTCCATGCACACCTCGAATCCCGACGGCGCAGCGACGCACTGCCCGTACACCGCCTGGCGGACGGCGTCGACATCCGTGGTCCCCGCCTGCAGGACCGCCTGGGCCCACATGCGCATGCCGATGTGCGTGGCCTCCATCGGATCATTGGTCACCCGGTCGGAACCACCGGACAGGCCTTCCTGTTCCACGTATTCCATCCACCGCTCGGTGAAGCGTTCGTTCTCCGGGGTCTCGATGGACATGAAGTAGTTCCAGGCGGCGAGGTGGCCCGCGAGGGGGTCGGTGTCCATGCCGCGGAGTTCTTCCTCGCCCACCGAGGTCGCCAGTACCGGAACGTCGATGGGGTCGATCCCCTGGTTCGCGAGCTCCTGATAGAACGCGACGTTGGAGTCGCCGTTGATGGTGTTGATCACCGCGGTGGGGCCATCCTGGGAGAAGCTGTCGATGTCGCTGACCAGGGTCTGGAAATCGGCATGTTCGAACGGGAAGTAGACCTCCTCGATGGCGTCGTCCGAAATCCCGTGGGCATTCAGATAGGCACGCACGATGCGGTTGGTGGTCCGCGGGAAGACGTAGTCAGTGCCGACCAGGAAGAAGCGCTCGGCGCCGCCGCCCTCGTCGCTCATCAGATATTCCACGCCGGGCAGGGTCTGCTGGTTCGGCGCGGCGCCGGTGTAAAAGATGTTGCGCGAGGACTCCTCGCCCTCGTACTGAACCGGGTAGAACATCAGCCCGTTGAGTTCCTCGAGGACCGGCAGGACCGCTTCACGGGACACTGATGTCCACGAGCCGAAGATGACGTCCACGTTCTCGCGCTCGATCATCTCACGGGCGTGTTCGGCGTAGGTGGGCCAGTCGGAGCCGGGGTCCATCACCACCGGTTCGAGTTCGCGGCCCAGCAGGCCGCCGTTTTCGTTGATGTCCTCGATGGTCATCAGGGCCACGTCCCGGAGGGACGTCTCGCTGATGGCCATCGTACCCGACAGCGAGTGGAGGATGCCCACCTTGATCGGATCTTCGTCGGCCTGTGCGGTTATGCCTCCGCCGGTTGCCAGGCCCAGGGCCAGTGCGACACCGGTGGCGGTGCGGGTGGCCCGGCGCGCGAGCGAAATTTGCGGGGGGTGGCTCGTGTTTGGATGCATCGACTGTCTCCGTTCTCCGCTAGGGATCGTTTCCAGGGAACAACCCGGCACTCCGTAATACCGGCGCCGGACATTCCCGGGGCAGCAAGCTGTGTGCCATGAACGGAAAACGGGGTCTTGCGCCCGGTGTCCGCAGTCATCTCCGGTCGGGAGGGGAGGGCGGACTGCATGCACATGGTGCATCTGTCTCGTGATGGGGCGGAGGTTGCCGCACGGGTGTGCATCGTCCGCCGGGCGGTCGCTGCTCAGGCCGATTCCCTGGCGGGGAGCATCCCATGCTCGATGATGAACCGGACGACTTCATCCAGGCCCTCGCCCGTGCGCATGTTCGTGAAGACAAACGGGCGCTCGCCGCGCATGCGCCGACTGTCGCGGTCCATGACCTCCAGCGATGCACCGACCCCCTCGGCGAGATCGATCTTGTTGATCACCAGCAGGTCGGAACGGGTCACGCCGGGCCCCCCTTTGCGCGGGATCTTGTCGCCCGCGCAGACGTCGATCACGTAGATCGTCAGATCGGACAGCTCCGGACTGAAGGTCGCGGACAGGTTGTCGCCGCCGCTCTCGACGAATACCACCTCGAGGCCGGGAAAACGGATGCCGAGGTCGGCCAGGGCCGACAGGTTCATCGAGGCATCCTCGCGGATCGCCGTGTGCGGGCATCCGCCGGTTTCCACCCCGACGATGCGTTCGGCCTCCAGCGCGTCGTGGCGGGTCAGGAACTCGGCATCCTCGCGGGTGTAGATGTCGTTGGTGACCACGGCGATGCTGTACGTCTCGCGCATGCGCTGACACAGGGCCTGGAGCAGGGCCGTCTTGCCGGAGCCGACCGGCCCGCCGATGCCGACGCGCAGGACTCGGGGATTCAGTGACATGGGTGCCTCCCGGGAATTTCGCTAACTGCGGAACAGGCGTGAATACTGGGTTTCGTGCAGGGCGCTGGCGATGGCGACACCGGGGGCCGTGCCGCCAATCGCCGCGTCGTCCCGCGCAAGCCCCTCCCGTGCAGCCCCGCCGATGGTCGAGGCCAGGCGGTGGAGCAGGCGCTGACCGGCGGTCTGCCCCAGCGGGACCAGCTTGATCGCGGCCGCGACCTGGTTCTCGCACCAGGACCAGAGAATCGCCTCGGCTCCTTCCTCGACCGGGATGGACCAGCGCGCCAGCGCCAGCGCGAACAGCGTGGCCCAGGTGGCTTCGGGATGACCCTGCCACCGGTCGGCCTCGTTCAGATCGAGCTCGGACAGCAGACGCGCCAGCGCCTGCCCGAGGTGACGGTCTTCGGCGCGCAGTTCGCGGGTCTCGCGACTGGCGCCCAGCCACGCACTGAACCGTTCGACGGCCTCGTCGTCGTCCTCCAGCCAGGCCCGGTGCAGGCGTGCGAGCAGGGGGATGTCGATCCGGCTCAGGCTGTGGCGGATCTGGCCCTGCATCCAGTCGGCCACCGCGTCCTCGTCCGCGAGCCAGCCCGCTTCGATGGCCCATTCCATGCCGCCGGAATAGCTGTAGGTCCCGACCGGCAGCGTGGGGCTCACCAGTTGCCAGAGACGTCGCCGTGCCAGGCCCGGGTCAGTCAGTTCCGGGTCAGTCAGCCCCGGATCAGTGCGAATGGCCATGGCCGTGACCGCCGTGGGCGTGTCCGTGCCCGTAGGCGCCGGCCTCCGGCTCGAACGGGGCGTGCTCGAAGATCGGATCGAGTCCGATGCCGCGCAGCATGTCGTCCAGCACGTGGTCGTGCAGGTAACGCAGCCGGCCCGGGTCGATCTGCAGGGCAATGTGGCGGTTGCCGAGGTGGTAGGTCGCGCGTGCTAGCAGCAGCGGGTCCTCGCAGTACACGGTGCTGACGGGTTCCGGCGCGGCACGCACTGTGACCCACTCGCCGCTGTCCGCGCGCAGGGCGGACCCGTCGCGCAGCATGCCGCCCCGCTCGAGGAATACGCCGACCTCGTCGCCGGTGTCGAGGGTGGCCCGGAAGCGGCTCTTCATCCGGGTCTCGACCGGCAGATGCAGGGTTCCGGTCACGGTGGTCGGGGCGCTATCGGCGCGTTCGATCAGGTGAATCATGGGGACCTCAGAACAGGAAGTAACGCTGACTCAGCGGCAGCTCGGTAGCGGGTTCGCAGGTCAGAAGCTCGCCGTCGGCACGGACCTCGTAGGTCTCCGGGTCCACTTCCATCTTCGGCAGCCAGTCGTTCAGCCGCATGTCCTGCTTGCCGATCTCGCGGCAGCCGCGGATCGCGACCAGCCTTCGCTCCAGACCCAGCTGGTCGCCGATCCCGGCGGTCAGGGCGGCCTGTGAGACGAAGCTGACGGAGGTGCCGGTCATGGCCGGGCCGTAGCTGCCGAACATCGGCCGGTAATGCACCGGCTGTGGCGTGGGGATGGAGCCGTTGGGGTCGCCCATCGGGGCCGAGGCGATCATCCCGCCCTTGATGATCAGCGCCGGCTTGACGCCGAAAAAGGCCGGATCCCACAGGACCAGATCGGCCAGCTTGCCGGGCTCGACGGAGCCCACTTCGTGGGCCATGCCATGCGCCAGAGCGGGATTGATGGTGTATTTGGCGACATAGCGCCGTGCGCGGAAGTTGTCGTGCTCGGCCGGGTCGCCGGCCAGCGAGCCGCGCTGGGTCTTCATCTTGTGGGCGGTCTGCCAGGTCCGCAGGATCACCTCGCCCACGCGTCCCATCGCCTGTGAGTCCGAGGCGATCACCGAGAACGCACCGAGGTCGTGCAGGATGTCCTCCGCGGCGATGGTCTCGCGCCGGATCCGGCTCTCGGCGAACGCGACGTCCTCCGCGATGTGCGGATCCAGGTGGTGGCAGACCATCAGCATGTCCAGGTGTTCGTCGATGGTGTTCACCGTGAACGGCCGCGTGGGATTGGTGCTGGACGGCAGGACGTGGGCCTCGCCGCAGGCCCTGATGATGTCCGGGGCATGGCCGCCGCCGGCGCCCTCGGTGTGATAGGTGTGGATGGTGCGCCCCTTGAATGCCGCCAGGGTGTCCTCGACAAAGCCGGATTCGTTCAGGGTGTCGGTATGGATGCAGATCTGGATGTCGTGCGCGTCGGCGACCGACAGGGCGCAGTCGATCGAGGCCGGGGTGGTGCCCCAGTCCTCGTGCAGCTTCAGGCCCAGTGCCCCCGCCTTGACCTGCGCGTGCAGGGCGCCGGGTTCGCTGGCGTTCCCCTTGCCCAGAAAGCCCAGGTTCATCGGGAATGCCTCGGCGGCCTTCAGCATCTGCTGGATGTGCCAGGGTCCGGGGGTGCAGGTCGTGGCGTTGGTGCCGGTGGCGGGGCCGGTCCCGCCACCCACCATGGTCGTGATGCCGGAGGTCAGGGCCTCTTCGATCTGCTGCGGACAGATGAAGTGGATATGGGCATCGATGCCACCGGCGGTCAGGATCCGGCCCTCGCCGGCGATGACCTCGGTTCCCGGACCGATGACGATGTCGACACCCGGCTGGGTATCCGGGTTGCCGGCCTTGCCCACCGCGTGGATCCGGCCCTGCTTCAGGCCGACATCGGCCTTGACCACGCCCCAGTAGTCGAGGATGACCGCGTTGGTGATCACGGTGTCCACCACGGCTTCGTCGTGCCGCTGACTCTGGCCCATGCCGTCGCGGATCACCTTGCCGCCGCCGAACTTGACCTCGTCGCCGTAGACGGTCCAGTCGCGCTCCACCTGGATCAGCAGCGCGGTGTCGCCGAGGCGCAGGCGGTCACCGGTGGTGGGGCCGAACATCTCGGCATAGGCGCGGCGGGGAATGGTCTGGCTCATTGCGCATCTCCGTCCAGCGGGCCACCGATGCGGCCCTGGAATCCGAACACCCGGCGCTCCCCGGCGTAGGCCACCAGCTGCACGCTGCGGGTCTGGCCCGGTTCAAAACGCACGGCCGTTCCCGCCGGTATGTCCAGGCGGAAGCCTCGCGCGCGCTCGCGGTCGAAGCGCAGGGCGTTGTTGGTCTCGAAGAAGTGATAGTGAGAACCGACCTGGACGGGCCGGTCGCCGCTGTTGGCCACCTCCAGGGTGACGGTGTCGCGGCCGGCGTTCAGGGTGATGTCGCCGTCCGCGGGCAGGAGTTCACCGGGGATCATCGGGCGCTTCCTCTTAACGGATGGGTTCGTGAACGGTGACCAGCTTGACCCCGTCCGGGAAGGTCGCCTCGACCTGTACCTCCGGAATCATCTCCGGGACGCCTTCGAGTACGTCGTCACGGGTCAGCACCTCGCCGCCCAGGCTCATCAGCTCCGCGACCGAACGGCCGTCGCGGGCCCCCTCGAGGATGGCCGCCGAAATCAGCGCCATGGCCTCCGGGTAGTTCAGCTTCAGCCCGCGCGCCTGGCGGCGTTCCGCCAGCAGGGCGGCCGTGAACAGCAGCAGCTTGTCTTTCTCGCGTGGGGTCAGTTCCATGGATCTTCCGGTGGTCAGGTGTTCCAGATACGGGGTATGCACGGGGGCTGCCCGATGACCGGCTCGCGCAGGAAGGCCCAGGCCCGCTGCAGCAGCGCGCGCACGGTCTCCGCGCCATGGCCCAGACAACGCAGGAACAGGACATCCCCGATCAGCGAGATGCCCAGGCGCAGGGCGTCGGGCGTTCCGAGATGCTCGCGCAGTGCCGGTTCGAGTCCCTCGGGGGCCGGGGTGGCCACCAGCTGGCCCACCACGGGGAAGCCGTCGAGGCCCCAGGGGCGGCTCAGCAGCGGATCGCCGTGGGCCAGATCAAGGCGGTCATGTACCAGCGGTCGGCCGTCGCGCTCGATCCACAGATCCTGGGTGCACACTCCGCCCTCGTAGTGGTCGCCATGCGCCGGGCGTCCCAGGCACAGGACATCCCAGGTGCACAGGCGGGCGCCGGGTCCCAGGCGGAAGTGGTTGTGCAGCATCACGCGGGAGCGACCGTGCAGGATGGTTTCCGTCGGCAGGAACTCCAGGCTCGCGTCGGGCCCCACCGTGAAGCTTTGTTCCTGGCGGGCGCTGGCTGCCTGCGTCCGGTAGAACTTGGCCGCGGCAGGGGTGGTCAGCAGCGCCCGGCTGCCGGCGTCCAGCTCCGCTTCCAGCTGCAGGCGATCGCCGCCGGCGACGCCCCCGGGGGGATGGATCACGTAGCAGTGGCAGACATCGCCTTCGGGGAAGAAGCTTCGCTGCACCAGCAGCGGGCCCTCGTGACGGCGGCGGGCCAGCCGGGTCCGTCCGCCACGCGAGGCGAAGCTCAGCTCCAGGCGCCCGAGCCATCCGTCCCGGGTCTCCGGGACGGTCTCTGTAGCGCCAGCCAGTTCCACGGGGGTCATGTCCACGCCGCTAGACCACCAGCAACAGATAGACGCTGGCGGCGACCATGGCCCCTCCGGCTGCCTGTCCCACCGGGCGATCGAGAGCCGTATCGCGTATCCGGGAGGCGGCCAGTGCGCCGGCGGTCAGCAGCAGGGCGCTGGCCAGCAGGAAACCGGCGGCGAATCTCAGTGCGGACAGGTCGGCCGCCATTTCGGCACCGTGGGCGAAGCCGTGCAGCGCGGCGAAGCCGGCCGCGATCGCGGCGGTCACCACCAGCGGGAGACGCGTGCCGAGAAAGACCAGCACGCCGGTCAGCAACAGCGAGGCGAGGATGCCGAATTCGACGGTCGGCAGTGGTCCTTGCGCCACCCCCACGGCGAAGGCGAGAGCCAGAGTGGCCAGTACCGCCGTGCCGGAGATCAGAGTGCCCGGGATTCGCTGTGAGCGGGCCATCCAGAACCCGATTCCGAGCAGGACCAGCAGGTGATCGAGGCCGGTGAACGGGTGCAGAAAACCCGCAGCGAAGCCCGCTTGTTCGTGGACGTGGTGCCCGTGGTGGGGATGGGCCAGCGCCATCACGGGCGCAAGAAACAGAACAACGAATGCGATGCAGCGTCGATGCAGCATGGTTCTCCTCGCTGGAATCTCGGTGCGGCGCGCAGGAATGCGCCGGCCGTAACCCGTGCAAGCAGGAGCCATGCCATGGCTTCCCGGGAGGGATTGTGGAGCGTGGAGGCGGGTTACGGGGGGGCGATCCGCGCAGCGAATGTTCCGTCGTGGTGCAGCCCGTCTCGGGGTTGCATCAAGATGGATCAGGCTGCCCTGAGAGTGTGCGAGCGCGGGAGGTTTCGAGGCGGTGTCTGCTGATGCCGGGCGGATGCCGGAAGGCATGCAGAGGCGTTACTCCCGGCTGAAGCCGCCACCCCGCGCCGGCCCGGCGCCGGGGTGGCGGACCGGCGCGGCCGGATCAGGCGAACAGCTTGCGGCGGAAGAATTCCGGGGTGGCGCCGGCGGCGCGGTGGATGGCCGCGTTGTAGTAGTGCGTGACGAACGGGATCTCCTCGGCGGCTTCCTCGCGCAGGAAGGCGACCGGGGCGTCCTTGGAGGCGATGGTGCAGGTCCACCAGCCGGAGGGGTAGGTGGGCTGCGGGAAATGCATGGTGAGGGCGTCGATGAAGCCGGTCATGCGCAGGCTGTCATGCATCGGCCGCAGGATGCTGTCGGTGTGCAGCAGCGGGGATTCGCTCTGCTGCACCAGCAGGCCATCGGAGCCCAGCGCCTTTACGCAGTCGCGGTAGAAATCCGCGGAGAACAGGCCTTCGGCCGGGCCGACCGGGTCGGTGGAGTCGACGATGATCACGTCGATGGAGCCCGGTTCCGCGTCCTTGATGTACTGGATGCCGTCGTCGAACAGGAGTTCGGCGCGCGGGTCGTCGTTGGCGTCGCACAGCTCGGGGAAGTACTGCTCGGACAGGCGGGTCACGCGTTCGTCGATATCCACCTGCGTGGCCTTTTCCACCTCGTCGTGCTTGAGTACCTCGCGCAGGGTGCCGCAGTCGCCGCCGCCGATGATCACCACGTTCTTCGGTGCGTTGTGCGAATACAGGACCGGATGCGACATCATTTCGTGGTAGATGAAGTTGTCGCGGCCGGTGAGCATCACGAAGCCGTCGATCACCATCAGGTTGCCGAAGCCCGTGGTCTCGAAGATCTCGATCTTCTGATAGGGCGTCTGCTCCTCGTGGAGCTTTTTCGTGATGCGCAGGGACATCGCGATGTCCTTGTCGGGTTCGCTGAACCAGTGGTCGTCGAGTGCCATCGGGCGGGCTCCCCTTGTGCATGGGTGAACGGTAGGATGCGCCGCCATGATAGTGCCCTGTATCCTGCGGGCAACTCCGAGTCTGCCGTCATTGCGAGGAGCCGCCCTCTGATCCCGTCATTGCGAGGAGGCGCCCTCCCATTCCGGTCATTGCGAGGAGCCGAAGGCGACGAAGCAATCTCCTGAACGACGGGCAGCGCGCCGGAGACCGGCCAGCCCCTCGATGTCCCGGGGGACATGGAAGGCGATTGCCGCGTCGCTTCGCTCCTCGCAATGACGGGACCAGAGGGCCGCTCCTCGCAATGACGGGATCAGAAGGCCGCTCCGGATGACAGAATCAGAAGACCGCCCTCGCAATGACGGGGTATATCCACTGCGAAAGCCGGAATCGCCATGTCTGCCAAACCCTGGAGTCTGGAAGAGGCTCGCGCCACCTACGGCATCGATCACTGGAACGGGGACTTCTTCGAGATCAATGCGTCCGGGCATGTCTGCATGCGCCGGCCGGACTGGCCGGAACACCCCGGCGTGGATCTGCACGCGCTGGCCTGCCGCCTGCGCGAGGAGCACGTGGGCCCGCCGGTGCTGGTGCGCTTTCAGGACGTGCTCGACGGTCGCGTGCGGCGCCTGTCGCGTGCCTTCGCGCGGGCGGCCGAGGAGCTGGATTACCAGGGCGACTTCACCGCGATCTATCCGATCAAGGTCAACCAGCAGCGCTCGGTGGTCGAGCGCATCCTCGCCGCCGGCGATCACGCGGATGCCGAAGGCCACCGGCCGCAGGTGGGGCTGGAGGCCGGTTCCAAGCCGGAGCTGATCGCGGTGCTGGCGCAGTCGCGCCCGGGCTCGGTCATCATCTGCAATGGCTACAAGGACCGCGAGTACGTGCGACTGGCCCTGATCGGGCGGCAGCTCGGCCACCGGGTGTACATCGTGATCGAGAAGCCCTCCGAGCTCGAGGAGGTGATCCGCCAGGCTGAAGCCATGGACGTTTCGCCGCTGCTGGGGCTGCGTGTGCGCCTGGCGTCCATCGGCAAGGGCAAGTGGCAGAACACCGGCGGCGAGAAGGCCAAGTTCGGCCTTTCCGCGGCGGACGTGCTGGCAATCCTCGAGCGCCTGCGCGGGCTCGACTGGCTCGATCGCCTGCAGCTGCTGCATTTCCACATGGGGTCGCAGATCGCCAACATCCGCGACATCCAGAACGGCATGGGCGAGGCGGCCAGTTACTTCGCCGCGCTGCACGAGGCCGGGGCCGGTATCCGCGTGGTCGACGTGGGCGGCGGCCTGGGCATCGACTACGAGGGCTCGCGCTCGCGCAACGAATGCTCCATCAACTACTCGGTGGAGGAATACGCCCTCAATATCCTGCGCCCGCTCAGCCGTATCTGCCACGAGCACGACCTGCCCATGCCCGAGGTGTTCAGCGAATCCGGCCGCGCGCTGACCGCGCATCACGCGGTGCTGATCACCAACGTGATCGACTGCGAGCCGGCCCCCGGGGACGGCCCCGTGCCGCCGCCGGCCGCCGACGAGCCGCCCGAGATCGCGACCCTGCGGGCGCTGCTGGAGGACAGCGCGCGTCCGCCGTCCGAGGTCTTCCACGACGCCGCCTGGCATCTGGCCGAGGTGCAGGCGCAGTTCGCCCGCGGCATGCTGTCGCTGGCCGACCGCGCCCGCGCCGAGGCGCTGTACTTCGCCCTGTGCCAGCGACTGCTGGCGGACCCGGACGCCCTGCCGGCCGAGATCCATGCCGAACTGACCGACAAGCTGGCGGACAAGGTCTTCTGCAACTTCTCCGTGTTCCAGTCCATCCCCGACACCTGGGCGATCGACCAGATCTTCCCCATCATGCCGCTGCACCGGCTGGATCAGGCGCCCACGCGCCGGGCGGTGCTGCAGGACCTGACCTGCGACTCCGACGGCCACGTGGAGTACTACGTGGAGCGCGAAGGCACCCACACCACGCTCGCCCTGCACGAATGGGAGCCCGCGCAGCCGTATTATCTGGGCATCTTCCTGGTGGGGGCCTATCAGGAGATCCTGGGCGATCTGCACAACCTGTTCGGCGACACCGACACGGTGAACGTCGAGCTCACCGCCGACGGCGGCTACCGTCTGGTCGACCCCGAACGCGGCGACACCGTGGACGAACTGCTGTCCTACGTGCATTTCGCCCCCGACGACCTGCGCCGCGCGTTCCGCGCCCGCATCGACGCCGCCGGCCTGCGCGGCGAGGCGGCCGGGCGGCTGCTGGCGGAACTGGAACACGGCCTGACCGGCTACACCTATCTGGAGGACTGAAATGCAGTGCTACGTCTATCGCGCCACGCGGCGCGCCGACACCTATGTCTATCTGCCGGAGAAGGACGATTTCTCCGATCTGCCCGACACCCTGATGAAGGCCCTGGGCAGCCTCGAATTCGCGCTGGAGTTCGAGCTGACCCCCGACCGCACCCTGGCGCAGGAAGACCCGCAGAAGGTCCTCGCCAACCTGCAGGACCAGGGCTTCCACCTGCAGGTCCCGCCGCCGGACGACAAGCTCGACCCGTGGCAGGGCGGGGTGTCGGGCTGATCGGAGCGGACGCTTACCAGAGGCAGCGGATCGGGAATGTCTGCAGGGCCGGGTCCGCGGTGACCAGCGGGACCTGTTCCAGTTCGGCCTGAGCTGCGAGGACCCGGTCGAACGGGTCCCGGTGTTCCTGGGGGTAGGACCCGGCATGGATGGCCTGTCGGTAATTCACGGCCAGATGCGAGAACCCGTCGGCGGTGATCAGCTCATCGAAGTCGCGGAGCACCCTCGCCCCGATCGCGAGCTTGCCCAGACGGCACTTGGTCGCGATCTCCCAGGCGCTGGCCGCACTCACCAGCACCGTGTGTGTTTCGTCCTGGATGGTATTTCTGGCAGTGGTGGAGAGTTTCGGGTCGTCGGTCATCCACCACAAGAGGGCGTGCGTATCCAGCAGGACTCGCATCACTCTTCCCATGCCCGAAGTTCTTCCTCGGGCAGGGGCTCGAAGAAGGATTCCTCCACACGGCCCTTAACCCTGCCGGGCTGCCGTTTCTGCGGTGTGCCCTCCAGCGGGACCAGCCGTGCATAGGGGCGCCCGGCGCGCGACAGGATGATCTCCTCGCCGTCGTGTGCCCTTTTCAGCAGACGCGATAAATGAGTTTTCGCTTCATGCACGTTCACGGTGGTGGTCATCAAGGCACCTGTGCGACCTGGTCATCTGATTAGTCTATGCGAGGGACGCTGTCGCGACAACGCTAGCCAAGCACTGCTCTGCATAAATCTGTATAGTGACGGCCCTTTTGCCAGTACCCAGAGTTCGTATTCCATGACCGAGAAGCTTCGCAACATCGCCATCATCGCCCACGTCGACCATGGCAAGACCACGCTGGTCGACCAGCTCCTGCGCCAGTCCGGCACCCTCGACGAACGTGGCGACCACGGCGAGCGGGTCATGGATTCCAACGCGCTGGAGCAGGAACGCGGGATCACCATCCTGTCGAAGAACACCGCCATCAAGTGGCAGGACTACCGCATCAACATCGTCGACACCCCCGGGCACGCCGACTTCGGCGGCGAGGTCGAGCGCGTGCTGTCGATGGTCGACTCCGTGCTGCTGCTGGTGGACGCGGTGGACGGCCCCATGCCGCAGACCCGCTTCGTGACCCAGAAGGCCTTCGCGATGGGCTTCAAGCCGATCGTGGTGGTCAACAAGGTCGATCGCCCGGGGGCGCGTCCGGACTGGGCCGTGGATCAGGTCTTCGACCTGTTCGACCGCCTGGGCGCCAGCGACGAGCAGCTGGACTTCCCGATCGTCTACGCCTCGGCGCTCAACGGCTTCGCCGGCATGGACTCGGACGTGACCGACGGCGACATGACCTGCCTGCTGGAGACCATCGTCGAGCACGTGTCGCCGCCGGACGTGGACGCCGACGGCCCGTTCCAGATGCAGGTCTCCTCGCTGGACTACAACTCCTACCAGGGCCTGATCGGCGTCGGCCGGGTGAAGCGCGGGCGCATCACCCCGAACACCCAGGTCAAGGTGATCGACCGCGAAGGCGGCGTGCGCAACGGCCGCATGCTGCAGATCATGGGCTTCCACGGGCTGGACCGGGTGGATGTCAGCGAGGCCAACGCCGGCGACATCATCACCTTCACCGGCATGGACAAGCTGTTCATCTCCGACACCCTGTGCGACCCGAGCAATGTCGAGGCCCTGCCGGCCCTGACCGTGGACGAGCCCACGGTGAGCATGACCTTCCAGGTGAACACCTCCCCGCTGGCCGGCAAGGAGGGCAAGTACGTCACCTCCCGCGTGATTCGCGAGCGCCTGGACGAGGAGCTCAAGCACAACGTCGCCCTGCGGGTGGAAGATACCGAGGACCCCGACAAGTTCCGCGTCTCCGGCCGTGGCGAGCTGCACCTGGGCATCCTCATCGAGAACATGCGCCGCGAGGGCTACGAGCTGGGCGTCTCGCGCCCCGAGGTGGTCATCCGCGAGGTCGACGGGGTCAAGCAGGAGCCCTACGAGACCGTGACCGTGGACATCGAGGAAGAGCACCAGGGCACGGTGATGGAGAAGCTGGGCGAACGCCGCGGCGAACTCACCAACATGATGCCGGACGGCAAGGGCCGGGTGCGCCTGGACTACACCATTCCCTCGCGCGGGCTGATCGGCTTTCAGACCGAGTTCATGACCGCGACCTCCGGCACCGGCATCCTGCACCACGTGTTCGACCACTACGGGCCGTTGTCCACGACCGGTTCGGTGGCCTCGCGCCAGAACGGCGTGTTGATCGCCAACGGTCCCGGCAAGGCGATCGGCTTCGCCCTGTTCAACCTGCAGGACCGCGGCAAGCTGTTCATCGGCCCCGGCGAGGAGGTCTACGAGGGCATGGTCATCGGCCTGCACGCGCGTGAGAACGACCTGGTCGTCAATGCGCTCAAGGCCAAGCAGCTCACCAACGTGCGCGCCGCCGGCACCGACGAGAACATCCAGCTGACCCCGCCGGTGCGCATGACGCTGGAGCAGGCGATCGAGTTCATCGATGACGACGAACTCGTCGAGGTCACCCCGAGCGCCATCCGCATCCGCAAGAAGCTCCTGCTGGAGCACGAGCGCAAAAAGGCCTCGCGCGCCGCCGCCAACGCCTGACGCCTGTCCCCGCCCCGGTGCCAGCACCGGGGCGGAGTGCTACCCTGAGCCTTGACGTGTACGCGATATTGGCGCGAGGACGACGTGTGGACTTGAATTTTGGCGATGTCGTCCGTTGAGCCTGACGGCCGCCATTGGACGTCTCATCCGTCCAGTTGCCGCAGTATGCTGTCCAGCTCCCGGGCCATGACCGGGACGTCGGTGGTGGCGGTATTCCAGATAATACGGTCGTCGATCTTCGCATAACCGTGGATCAGCAGGTTTCGCAGATCCACGGCCGCTCTCAATTGCGGGATCTGTCGCGCCACGTCGGGATTGGCTTTTTCCAGCTGGCCCAGCGCCTCGCCCAGAATCTCCAGCTGCCGCTCAACGGCCGAACGCATCAGATCGCTGGCAACGTAGTCCTCTTCATTTGCGTCCTTCACGAATTCCGCCACGCGTCGGGCGGCTTCACGCGCATCCCACAGGTAAGCCCGCGGATCACGCCGCATGGACCGCTTCCCGAGATTTTTCAATATCCGCGAGGACGTACGGATTGGTCACGCTTTCCGGCATCACCAGGTCCACGGGCCGCCCAAGAATGTTGCTCAACTTTCTGCGCAGGGCGAGGAATTGCTCCAGAGAGCATTCGGTCTGGTCCGGACCGAATTCCACCAGGAAATCCACGTCCGAACATTGAGGGTCGAAATCATCCCCACGGGCTGCAGACCCGAAAACCTCCAGCCGCGATACACCGAAGTCGCGGCAGACCGATTGGAGCGCTTTACGATGTTGCTGGATCAATGGATGCATGCCCGAGCCTCCTGTCCTCCTACGATACGACAGTCACGCCCGGGGCGCAGCCACAAGGCGTTGCCCGCCCGAACGCATATGCTGCCGCAGTGCGGCACTCCCCACGGCCAGACCGGCTGGGGCCTCACGCCATGTTGAGGTGTTACTGCGGTTCGGGCTGGTCTTCGGCGTCCATGCGGGCGAGCATGCGCATGCCGCCGGCCATGCAGGTCAGTGCCGAGAGGGTGGCTTCGTCGAATGTGGCCGGGTCGTCGTGCAGCACGCTGGCCGGCGGGAGTTGCCAGTATTTCGGGCGGCAGCCGGGCGGGCGACCGGCCGGCATGGCCTCCGCGGCCTCGGCGTCCACCGCCACCAGCAGGTCCGCCCACTCCAGGTCCTCGCGCGCGAGTTCGCCCATGGCCGGGCGCGGGCGCACCTCCAGCCATTCGGCCACGTCCCTGTCCTGCGCGGCCAGTTCGGCCACGCGATCGGCGCGGCCGTCATCCCCGGCGGCGGCCACCAGCAGCCGCGCCCGGCGCTTAAACATCTCCGCTCCCCTGCGGGTTCATTTGGCGACGGCCCGCGCGGGGCCGCAGGATGCCGGGATCATCATTCATCGCGGAGAACCTCTGATGGCCGAATTCGACTGGTCGCAGTATGCCCTGAGCGAGCTGAAGCTGGTGTATACCACGCTGCATGCCCAGCTGACCCTGCAGCCGGAGCTGATGGACTCGAAACTGATGGAAGACCTGCAGGCCCACCTCCAGCAGGCAGCGAAGGCCGACGGCGTGGACGCCTCCACCCACTCCCAGTGGGCCGCCTGGCTCAACGATCGCTGACGGGGAATTGCTCAAGCTGGATCACCAGTTCGGGCAAATGGGTCTGCACCAGGCTCGCGCGACACCCTTCGCGCCCCCGGGCATCGCGAGCCGAGAAGTCTCCACCGTCATCGCGAGTCGCGAAGCGACGTGGCGATCTCCATCCGAAACCACCTGATCCTGCGTGCAACCAGCGTCGGCCGATTGCCACGTCGCCTTGCGGCTCCTCGCAATGACGGGGTGCCCGGAGTGTCGCCAGGACCCGGTCACGTTCAAGTGGCGATGATGCGAGGGGCTGTCCCGCAAGCGTTGTACCGGTCGCATGAGGCGGCATCATCCCGATTCCCGGTCAGGCGTCGCCGGCGGTTGCCTTGCGGTGCTCGGCGGCGAAGTCGAGCATGCGCTGCGTTGCGGTCAGGGCCTTCAGGCGGGCGTCCTCGTCGATGAAGATCTCGTTGGTGGCCGGTTCGGCGGTGTCTTCCAGCGTATTGGCCAGCGAGACCAGATCGTTCATCGCCATCCACGGACAGTGGGCGCAGCTGGTGCAGGTCGCGCTCTCGCCGCCGGTGGGGGCCTCGATCAAGGTCTTGTCCGGGGCCGCCTCGCGCATCTTATAGAAGATGCCCTTGTCGGTCGCCACGATGAACTCCGGCTCGTCGCGGTCCTTCACCGCGGCGATCAGCTGGCTGGTGGAGCCCACCACGTCGGCCTGATGGATCACCTCGCGCGGCGACTCCGGATGCACCAGCACGGCCGCGTCCGGATGTCGGCTGCGCAGATCCTCCAGCGCCCACGAGCGGAACTCGTCGTGCACCACGCAGGAGCCGTCCCACAGCACCATGTCGGCGCCGGTGGTGCGGCGGATGTAGTCGCCCAGGTGCTTGTCGGGCGCCCACAGGACCTTCTTCCCCTGATCGCGCAGGTGCTCCACCAGCGGCACCGCGATGCTGGAGGTGACCACGTAGTCCGCCTGCGCCTTCACGTCCACCGAGGTGTTCGAGTACACCACCACGGTGTGGTCCGGGTGCTGCGCGCGGAATTTCGCGAACTCGTCGGCCGGGCAGCCCAGGTCCAGCGAGCACTCGGCCTCCAGCGTGGGCATCAGCACGCGTTTTTCCGGGCTGAGGATCTTGGCCGTCTCGCCCATGAAACGCACCCCGGCCACCACCAGCGTGCTGGCCGGATGGTCCTTGCCGAAGCGCGCCATCTCCAGCGAATCCGCCACGCAGCCACCGGTCTCGTCGGCCAGGCGCTGCAGGGATTCGTCCACGTAGTAGTGCGCCACCAGCACCGCGTCGCGCTCGCGCAGCAGGCGCTTGATGCGTTCCACCAGCTCCGCGCGCTCGGCCTCGCCGAGGTGATGCAGCCCGGCGGTCACGTGCGCCGTGGACGGCACGTGGAACAGCGGTTGGTCGGCCACCGGTGCGTTCATGGGAATCCTCGCCGTCATTACAGTCTGCTTATAATACGACAGCCCCCTTTCCGGTGTCGTTCCGGCCCTGTCATGACCGAGCTTGAGCAACAGTATCGACAACTCTCTTTCGACCAGCGCATGGAGATGGCGCTGGCCGCCGACCTCGACTCGTGCTGGCGCCCGTTTCTGGTGCGCGACCAGCATGCCCAGGTCAAGGCGTATTTCTCCCGCCGTCTCGATCTGCAGCCCGACGAAGTGGCCCTGCTGCTGGCGGACCCCAACCAGACCGTGCGCCTGAACTGCGCCAAGCGGCCCGACCTCACCCCGGAGCAGGTGGCCGCCTGCGTGAACGACCGCGACCCCAACCTGCGCTACTTCGTGGCCCGCAACCCGCTGCTGAGCGAAGACCAGCGGGAACAACTGATGGACGACGAGGACGAACTGGTACGCATTGCCGTGCGCAAGGGCCCCAAGCAGCGCGGCACCCGCGCCCGACCCGGCCAGGCCGAGATGATCCGTTGACCGATACCCAGCCCGAAAAACCCGAACGCCCGAAGCCCACCGCGCGCCGCCGTGCGCTCGGCTGGGGCATCCAGATCGCCATCGCGCTGGCCATCTTCCTGCTGGTGCGCGCATGGATGGCCCGCGACATGGTGGAAGGCCCGGCCCCCGAGTTCGAGGCCGAACTGCTCGACGGCTCGCCCGTGGCCCTCGCCGACTACGTGGGCGACGAACCCGTGCTGCTGCATTTCTGGGCCAGCTGGTGCGCCATCTGCCGGCTGGAGGAAGGCGAGATCGTACGCCTGTCGGACAGCCATCCGGTACTGACCGTCGCCATGCAGTCCGGCGAGCGCGAAGAGGTCATCGCGCACCTCAACGAACGCGAGCGCGAACTCGCCACCATCAACGACCCGCAGGGCCAGCTCGCCGCCCGCTACGGCGTCCAGGGCGTCCCCGCCAGCTTCATCATCAACACCGACGGCGACGTCGTCTTCCGCAAGCAGGGCTACGCCCCGCCGCTGGAACTGCGCTTCCGCCTCTGGCTCGCCCGCTGGCTCTGATGGTGCAGCCCCGGGCGGCCTGTTCCACCCGCAGCTCATGGGGCGCGGGCCATGGGATTTGGGCAGTACAGGCCCAAGAGTTACACTGAAAAGTGTAACTCCGGGAGGCAAAGATGGAAGCCACCACCAAGGACATGCGGGTCCACAGCCGCGAACTCCTCGCCGCGATCGATCGCGGAGAGGAGATCGTGATCACCTATCATGGCCGCAAGCGGGCGCGTCTGGTCCCCTTCACCCTCCGCGAGGAAAACGGGCAAGAAGAGGGGGCTCGCAATCCGTTGTTCGGACTCTGGGGTGACCGGACCGGATCGGTAGACGACCAGGTTCGGCGGATGCGCCAACCGAGGGCGTTCGACTGATGCTGGTGGACACGGACGTCCTGATCTAGAACCTGCGCGGGAACCGGAAAGCGGGGGACTGGCTCGACAGTTCGCCCGGATTCGCGGTGTCTGCGGTGACGTACATGGAGCTGGTCCAGGGCCTGCGGAACCAGGTCGAATTCCGGATGCTTCGGCAGGCCATGCGCTACTGGGATGCCACGATTCAGCCCGTCAGCGAAGCGATTTCGACTCGTGCCACCTTCCTGGTCGAGACGTATGCGCTCAGCCACAACATGCAAATGGCCGATGCCCTGGTTGCCGCAACGGCCACCCAGCTTGGCCTGCCTCTGGTCACGGCCAACGATCGCCACTACCGCCACATCGAAGGCCTCGAAATCCATCTGTTCCGACCGGAATAAGGTCTCACTCATGCCGTCTTCGGCCAGAGGACGGGCCCCGCGGCCCGGGGGTGCCTTGTAGGAGCGCAGCCCCCTGCGCGATCCGGTGCTCATTGGTGTCCATCTCGCCCACGTTGCGACGCCGGCGCGCGGTGCCAGCTGGCTACCAGGCGTTCTCCGGGAGGGATGCTTGTCATCGCTGGAGAATGCGTACAGTATTGCGTACATGTACAGGTTCAATGACGGCGAGGTATACCATGGATGCCATTAGCTACACGGCGGCCCGGAGCCAGCTGGCCAGGACGATGGAGAAGGTCTGCGAGGACCATTCGGCCGTCATCATTACCCGGAGCAAGGCTCCATCCGTGGTGATGATGTCGCTGGAAGACTATGAAGCCCTGCAGGAGACCTCGTACCTGCTCCGTGCCCCCGAGAACGCCCGCCGGCTTCTTGAATCCGTGGTCGAACTGGAACGCGGGGGAGGTCTGGAGAAGGACATCGAGGAATGAAGCTGCTCTTCTCCGAGCATGCGTGGGAAGACTATCTCTACTGGCAGCGCCACGAGCGGAAGACCGTCAAGCGCATCAATGAGCTCATTCGCGCCATTCAGCGCGACCCCTTCGAAGGCATTGGCAAACCCGAACCGCTCAGGTACAGCCTTTCAGGCTACTGGTCCCGCCGAATCTCCACCGAACATCGGATCGTCTACAAGATCGAAGAAGACACTGTGCTCATCGCACAGCTCCGTTACCACTACTGACCCGAGCGATCGCCTCAGGCCGCTCGCGGTTCGATCTCGCGGCGCACCCGCTCGGCAAGTTCGAGCTGCGCCTGCCTGAGTTCGAATTCCAGCTGGAGATTGTCTGGCTCGCCGAGAAACATGCCGACAGGCCAGGGGTCGGAGTAAGGAGGCCGTGTTACGCTTCGGCTCTGACCGGACAGGGAGTGTCGGTATGGCGGATCACCACGACAACAGCTACAAGCTCCTGTTTTCGCATCCCGAGATGGTGCGGGACCTGCTGACCGGTTTTGTCCGGGAGGACTGGGTGAGGGAGCTGGATTTCTCCACGCTCGAGAAGGTCAACGGGTCCTATGTGACCGACGAGCTGCGCGACCGCGAAGACGACATCGTCTGGCGCGTGCGCTGGGGCGGCGGCTGGCTTTACGTGTACCTGCTGCTGGAGTTCCAGTCGAGCGTGGACCGTTTCATGGCGGTACGGATGATGACCTATCTCGGGCTGCTGTATCAGGACCTGATCCGGCAGAAGGCCCTGACGCCCGGCGGCCGCCTGCCCCCGGTGCTGCCGGTGGTGCTCTACAATGGAGAGACGCGCTGGACGGCCGCACAGAACGTGGGCGAGCTGGTCGAACGGGTACCGGGTGGTCTGGAGCGTTACCGGCCCGATCTGAGCTATCTGCTGCTGGACGAGGGCGCGATCGTGGATGCGCCCGACTGGTCGGACGAGACGCGCAACGTGGCGGCGGCGCTGTTCCGGCTGGAGCACAACCGCAACGAGCAGGATCTGCTGGAAGTGCTGGGCCGTCTGGTGGAATGGCTGCGGTCCCCGGAGCAGACGGGGTTGCGGCGCTCGTTCGTGGTGTGGATGCGCCGGGTGATGCTCCCGCATCGAGCACCGGGGATGGAACTGCCGCCGTTCAACGACCTTCAGGACTTGCACGAGGTACACGACATGCTGGCCGAACGGATCAAGCACTGGCCCGACCGGTGGATCGAGGAAGGGCGCCAGGAAGGGCGCGAGGAAGGGCGCGAGGAAGGGCGCCAGGAAGGGCGCCAGGAAGGACTTCAGGAAGGACTTCAGGAAGGACGTCGCGAGACCGCGCGCAATCTGATCCGGTCTGCCGAGATGGATGACCGCACGATTGCCGAAATCGTTGGGTTGTCAGTCGAGGAGGTGACCCGGATACGGGAAAATCCTTCGCAGTGACCCGCCCGGTCCGCATCATCCGGTGCGGGTAGATGCCGGACCGAGCACGATGCCTTTAATCGCCGGAAGCGCAGCGACGAACCGCCGGCGCTACCCCTCCAGCTCCCGCAGCACGCGAAATCCCAGGTTGGTGTCCATCTCGTCCACGTTGCGGCGCCGGCGGGCGGCGCTGCGCGTGAGCACCGCCGGGTCGAACCACGAGCCGCCCTTGGTCACCAGCCACTCGTTATCCGGCTCCGGCCCGTAAACCCCGTCGCGCGGCAGGCTGGCGTGGTTGTCGTGCCAGGGCGTCGCGGTGAACTCCTGCACGTTCCCGTGCATGTCGTACAGCCCCCACAGGTTCGGCTGAAAGCTGCCCACATCCAGAGGACGGTTCAGCGGAAAGCACGCCGGGATATACCACTTGCGCCGCTGGCGCCGCTCCTCGTACGGGAACAGCGAATTGAAATGCACGTCGCGGCAGCCCACCACCTCGCCGAACGCGAACGGCGTGGTCGTCCCCGCGCGGCAGGCATGTTCCCACTCGGCCTCGGTCGGCAGGCGGTAACGCTGCCCGGTCTCCTCGCTCAGCCACTCCAGATACTTGCGCACTCCCGCCGGCTTGATGTTGAACATCGGCGTGCGCGGCGTCTTCGGGCGCACCAGCCAGTCCCAGCGCTCGTGCCCGGTGGCCTCCTCGAAGGCCAGCCACTCCTCAAGCGTGACCGTAAAACGGCCCAGCGCGAACGGCCGCTCCAGCGTCACCAGCCGCCGCGGGCCCTCGTGCTCCTGGCGTCCGAACTCCCTGGCATCGGAACCGATCTTCAGCTCCCCCGGCGGGATCACCACCAGCTCCGGCGTGGGCACGCCCGACCGGGCCTCGTCGCGGAAAACCGTGTCCCGGCGCGCCTCCCGCGCGGCCTGCTGCTGCAGCTCCAGCAACTGCGCCTGATCCATCTGCTGAACGTTCTTCGCCATCATCCCTCCGGGTGACGCCACGGCTCTACCCCATAAGGCAGCGCCCGGGGTGCCGGGTTCCCGCGAACCCGCCGGGCCCGCGCCTCGCCACAATGCCCTTGCAGCCACGGCGCCCGCGCGCTAGCTTGCCACCCTGGGCGAGCCAAACGCCCGCAACCATGTCCGGACTCAGGGAGGAGCCGACGTGACCCCTACCCCATACCGCCCGCGGACCCGCGGGCTCACGCTCATCGAACTGCTCGTGGCCCTGCTGGTCTTCGTCCTGCTGGTGACCGTGGGCATCCCGTCGTTTGCGCAACTCGTGGACCGGTTCCGGCTGATCGCCACCACCAACGAACTCGTCACCGCTCTCCATCATGCACGCAGCGAGGCCGTCCGGACCGCTGCGCCGGTTACTCTCTGTGCCAGTGCCAACGGCGTTCACTGTTCCGACGATGCCCGTTGGGAGTCCGGGTGGCTGGTTTTCCACAACCCCGGTCTCGCAACCCAGCCTGCCAGTGCGAACGACATCCTTCGCCGGCGGCAGGGGAACCCCGACGGGGGCCTGGAAATCCGTGGCAATCTCCCGGTGCGGCATCGCGTCACCTACGGAGCGCTCGGCGCCACCCGGCGCCTCTCCGGCGCGCTCCAGATGGGTACGCTGAGAATTTGCAACGAAGCAGCAGGCCGGGCCGTCGTCATCAACCGCGCCGGTCGCCCTCGCGTCGCCCATCAGGGCTGCCCGTTCGATCCATAACCATTCGGTAGCCTTTGCCGACCGTTCGGCACTGAAACCCTTGCTCGTCACATGGCTTGCGCTCATAGTGAAATCGACCGATTCCACAAGGACTCCCGGCATGTCTCGTAACGCTACCGGCTTCACCCTGATCGAGCTGATGGTCACCATCGCGGTGGCGGCCATCCTGCTCACGGTCGCCGTTCCCGGTTTCCAGAGTCTGGTACAGAACAACCGGGCCACGACGGCTGCGAACCAACTCAGTACAGCGTTTAATTTCGCTCGCAGCGAAGCGGTCACTCGCGGGGTCGAGGTTTCTGTCTGCCCGGTCGATGCCGGCGGCGACTGGCACCCGGACGGCTGGCGGGTGGTTCTGGGGAATGATTGTGCCCCGGCCGAAATGGCCAATCCCTTGCGCCGCTGGGAGGACATCTCCGGTCGGGTCGTCATCGACGACAACATCGAGGACCAGAGCCACGTCACCTTCGGCCCGCTGGGTGGGCGCGAAAGCCCCGGGCGGGATGATCAGAGCGATCCCATGTTCTACGTCTATGCCGAGAACTGCTCCGGCGAACGTGCACGGGATCTGAACATTGGACCTGGCGGCAAGGTCGGCATCGTCCGCTCCGATTGCCCCTGATCCGCGAGGACCGAAGAATGCAAGGCAAAACCGCAATGACCCAATCGCGATTCCAGCAACGCCCGTCGCTCCGAAAGTCCAGGGGCGTCACCCTCATCGAGGTGCTCGTTGCCGTACTCGTCCTGTCGATCGGCCTGATCGGACTCGCTGCCCTGCAGGCCAACGCGCTGCAGGCCAATCACAGTTCGTACATGCGTTCCCAGGCCACCAACCTGGCCTACGACATCGCCGACCGCATGCGGACCAATCGCGAAGCGGCGCTGGACGGTGATTACGACACCGATTTCGATGACGACGAGCAGACTGACGGGATCTGCAACGACGACCTGAATCCGAGCGGGGGGCTCGCTTCCCAGGACCTCGCGGAATGGAAAAACGCCCTCCTTTGCACGCTGCCCTCGGCGCAGGCCAGCGTCTCCCGCAGTGGTGACACCTTCACGATCACCGTTCGCTGGCAGGAAGACCGCATCGACGATGACGACGACGCTCCGGCCGATGGTTACACCGAAGACTTTACCACGGAGACCGAGATATGAACGACGCCAACGGGAAACGGATACCGGCGGTCGTCTCTTCGGTGCGAGGTCTTACGCTCGTCGAACTGATGGTCGCGATCCTGCTCGGTCTGTTGCTCACGGCCGGCGTGATCAACGTGTTCATCGGCACGCAGCAGACCAATCGCACCCAGGAGGCGATGTCCAGCGTGCAGGAAACCGGCCGCTTTGCCCTCGATATTATCGCGCGCGACGCGCGCGAGGCTGGGTACGGTGGGTGCCCCGGATCGGTCAATAACCTCCTCAATACCGCTAGCGCCGATTATGACCCCGATCTGCATGAGCCCGGGGCCGGCTTTATCAATGCCGATGAGCCGGACAACCCGAGCCCCGAGCGGGGAGACATCCTGACCGTCTCATCCATGGGTTCGGTCGGCGGTGGTCCGTTCGAAGCGGAGGGTGGTACGCAGCAAGAATTTGAACTCAGTGAAGGGGATCCCACGCAGGTTAGTCAGGGACAGATTCTTCTCATCGCCGATCCTTCCACGGGAGTGTGCGAACAATTCCAGAACGTCCCGGATCAGCAGGGTGTGATCAACCGTGGCCCCGGACAGGATGAGGATGTCGATCCTGGCAACATCGAGGTGGACTATGTCGATTTTAATGGCCCGATTGATATCCTCGCGCTGTCCAGCAGGACCTATTATGTCGGGCAATCTCCAGACGGCGAGACCTACAGCCTTTACCGCAGGACGACGACTTCGGGCGGCGATGGAAATCCCGTTCACGAAACCGTCGAGATTGTCGCCGGTGTATACGACATGAGTGTGGAGTATGGTCTCGACACGAACGACAATGGCCATGTAGACGAATTTGAGTGGGCCAGCGACATGGGGACGGGCGACTGGGAGAATGCCGTTGCGGTGCGTGTCCATCTCCTCGTTTACAACGGTCAGGCAGACAACGTCGTCGATCAGGCCCGACAGGGGCATTTTTTCCCCACGTCCGGAGATAATCTCTTTAATGCGCCAGACCGGCGGCTCTATCAGACGTTCAGTACCACCGTCGGTGCCCGGAACCTGCTCGACTGATCCCGAGGTCATGATATGAGAACCCAACCAACCCAAGCGGCCTGTGCCAACCGCGGGAAGCAGCACCAGCAGGGGGCCGCGCTGGTCGTCGGCCTGATCCTCCTGGTCGTGATCACGCTACTCGCGGTCGCCGGCATGCAGAACACCGTGCTGCAGGAACGCATGGCCGGCAACATGCACGATCGCAACCTTGCCTTCCAGCAGGCCGAGGCCGGTTTGCGTGCGGCTGCGCGGAACCAGGTCCCGGGGTCTCCGGATGGCTCGATCAGCTTTTCACCGCTCGATGTGGAGGAGTGGCTCGATCACCTGGATCCCGGTGATACCGAGGCGCATGCCACGCATGTGGAACTTCTGTCTCTGGTCGGTGAGGACTCCTGCCCGCCCGGGCAGGTCTGTGATGAAGAATTCGGGCCTGCGGAGTCCGTCAGCGCGTATCGCATTACATCCGTGGGTGTTGGTGGGACGGATCAGACTCGGGTTGTGCTCCAGGCCGTCATCCGCGTGACGAATTGAACGATAGAAAGGGAAAAGAGGTGACTGCGATGAAAACCAGAGAAGCAGGGATGGAACGGACTCCTGGTGCCCGGCGAACCTTTCGCAAGAGTGCCCTGACGCTGGCCCTGGCAACCGCATTTGTAGGCATTGCAGGGCCGGCGCAGGCGCAGACTCCCGCGCAGGTTCCTCTTTTCCTCACCAGCCCGGTGGACCCGAACGTCCTGTTCCTGATTGACGACTCGGGTTCCATGCAGTGGGAGACCATGCCGGACGAGCTCACCACCCGGTTCGGATCCGGGATTAACAGCAACTATGTGATGTGGACCTTTCCCCGTGTCGCAAACCTTCACGGCGGCTCCTCTCAGTATTCGAATCGTCGAACGGTGCGCTTTTCGAGCACTGATATGGCAGCGATGTACCGGTCTTCCGACTTCAATACCGTTTATTACGATCCTTCGGTGACGTATGAGCCCTGGTCCCTCCCTGACGGTTCCCGGATGCCGGATGCAGATCCGGCCAGTGCACCCAATCGCCCGCTTTTTTCTGATTATGGTGAGCGTGATCTGACGAGCTGGAATCAGCAGTGGGCACGCTGGCTAAATGATAACGGTGGACACTCATCAGGGACTAAATGGTTTTGGCCTGCAGCGTACTACTATTACACAGGCGGCCCGGAAGACGATCGATCAAGTTACGAGTTTGTTCAGATACACAGCGGAAATGATACCTATTCAGGCCATGGAAGGGAAAGCCGGGTCGATTGCGACGGTGGAGTATGCACGTACGAGCAGGAGATCCAGAATTTTGCGAACTGGTATTCGTATCATCGGAACCGGATCTTTGCATCTCGGGCCGGAATCGGCGCTGCGTTTGCAGATCAGGGTGAAGAGTTCCGGGTGGGTTATGGAAGTATAAATAGAGGCGTATTATCGGGGGTCCGGCCGTTCGCAGGGTCTGACAGAGAAGAATTTTTCGAGGAACTTTATGAGCAGGATGTCCCGGCTGCAGGGACGCCGCTCAGGACCGCATTGCAGGCCGCTGGTACCTATTTCGGCCGGGATGATGATCGTGGTCCATGGAGCGAAACTCCAGGTGAGTGGGGAGACCCTAGAGGAGCGCATCTCGAGTGCCGCCAGAGTTACACCATTTTGATGTCGGACGGATATTGGAATGGTACGACGAGCCCTGGTGTTGGTAATGCCGATGATACCCAGGGGACGGAACACCATAGGAGTGACGGTCAAGAGACTTACCAGTATATACCATCTGCCCCCTTCAGGGATGGCCATTCAAATACGCTTGCAGACGTTGCGATGGAGTACTGGAAGAACGACCTGCGCGATGATTTGGAAAATGCGGTTCCGACTGACGCACGCAACCCGGCATTCTGGCAGCATATGGTGACTTATACCGTGGGGTTGGGCGTGGAGGGAGAAGTCGATCCGCAAGAGGCGTTTGCAGCGATCGCGACCGGGGAAGAGATCGACTGGCCCGATCCCCATTCGTCGGATTCGGCTAAGATTGATGACATGCTGCATGCTGCAGTTAACTCGCGCGGCGACTTCTTCTCTGCACAGGAACCCGGTGCGTTCGCTAATGAGCTCTCCGGGGTTCTTCAGGATATATCGGATCGTTCCGGGGCGTCCCGGACCTCACTGGCGACCGAGTCGACCCAGGTGAGTGTCGATGAAGGGGCGCGGGTCTTTCAGGCCCATTTCAATTCGGCGGACTGGTCGGGTGATCTGGTGGCGCTGGAGGCCGATTTCGAGACGCTTGAATTCGTGGAGGCCTGGTCGGCTGCGGATTTGCTGGATGCGCGGGTTGAGGCAAACGGCTTTGGGGATCGGAGCGTGTTTACCTTTGACCGCGATTCGGGCGAGGCGGTGTCGTTTGAGTGGGGTGAAATCCCGGATGCGGATCAGATCTTCGGGGATGAAGAAGATGGCCTGGTCGACTATCTGGCAGGGGATGACTCGAACGAAATCGCCAACGGTGGCCCTTATCGTAATCGTGGTTCGGTGATGGGCGACATCGTCAATTCGGATCCCACTTACCAGGGGCCCAACCTGAACATGGGGTACAGCAACCTGACGGGATACTCGGGCTTCCTGGAAGACAACGAAGACCGGGCGGAAGTCGTCTACGTCGGCTCCAACGCCGGCATGCTGCATGCGTTCGATGCCGAAACGGGCGACGAGCTGTTCGCCTACGCACCGTCCATGCTGCTGGAACATCTGCCCGATCTGGCGGACCCGGACTATCAGCACCGGTACTACGTGGACGGCAGCCAGCACATCACCCACGCTCAGGTGGACGGGGAATGGAAGACCATCCTGATCGGGACACTCGGCGCAGGGGGTAAGGGGCTGTACGCACTGGATGTTACGGATCCGGAAACCTTTGGTCAGAACCCGGATGAGGACGTTTTCTGGGAGTTCACTGCCGACGACTCGGAGCATCTGGGTTACACGATTGACGGTGAGCCAACTGTCGCGCGAACGGGCCCTGATGAATGGAGCGTGCTCTTCGGGAACGGCTATGACAGCGATAGTGGCGATGCGGTGCTGATGATCCTTGACCTCGAACACGGGACGGTGCGGAAGGAGATCGAAACGGAGTCCGACGGTGACAATGGACTGTCGCCGGTGGTGTTCCGCGCGGGTTCCGGGAATATCCTCGAGGCGGGGTTTGCGGGTGATCTGAAGGGCAACATGTGGGCATTTGATGTTGACCCGGGCCAGCAGGATCCCTCGGCAGATGACTGGGACGTGACCTTTATTGGGCAGGGGAACGCCCCGGTTCCGCTGTTCGAGGCGGATCGGCCGATTACGGCCAAACCGGCGGTGGGAAGTTTCCCCGAGGGAGGCTCCATCGTGCTGTTCGGAACCGGACAGTATTTCGCCGAGGGCGACAATGAAGTGTCCGGGGAAACGGAAGCCTTTTACGGGATCCGGATCCACGAGGATACGGATGCCCCGGTGGATGCGGACGATGATCTGCTGACACAGGAAATCGAGGGGTATGGCATGACCGGCGACGGGATTCGCTGGCGCGTGACCTCGGAGGAAACGCTCGATCCCGATGAGCACGAAGGCTGGAAACTGGCGCTCGATGCCGCGGACGCCGAAGGGGAGCGGGTGGTTACCCAGCCGGTCCTGATCGATGGTCGGGTCGAATTTGTTACTCTGATCCCGTTCGATGATCCGTGTCGCGGTGGTGGAACTTCGTTCCTTTTTGCCCTGGATGCGGCCAGTGGGGGGCGGCCTGATGACCCGGTTTTCGACATCGGAGGCAGTTCCGGCAGCTTCGGCGAAGAGGATCTCGTCGAACACGATGGCGAAGAGATTCCCCCGAGCGCGGTGGACCCGGGTGTCGGCATCGCCGGACGGCCGACGGTGGTCCGCGATCCGGAGACCGGGCAGGTCTTCCGCCTCATTAGCGGGACGGAAGACGAGAAAATTGACGAAGCGCCGGGCGCCGCCGGGCTGGGACCGCGCAGTTGGATTCAGTTGCGCTGATCATGAGAGGTGGAGCAATGAAAACATTTGTCTGGATCTCAAGAAGTGCCCTGGTCGGGGTGCTGCTGGTCCTTATGCTGGCTTCCCCGGCGGCCGCCGATATGGAGGGGGGCTATATGGGGCAGGTGACGGATGTGGATGTGGTCGAGCATGCCATCGAGATTGACGACCATTGGTTCCGCGTCCCCACGTCCGTGAGGCTTGCCACGGAGGATGGAGGTTCCACAAGCCTGGGCCGGGTGGAGGCGGGGCAGTGGATCGAGTATCGGGTTGTCGAGGATGCCCGAGCCGACAGGCCCTCTGTCCGTGACGTCATTCTGTACAGCTCGCCCCAGGAGTGATCCATGACGCTTCTACGCAGAAACGAAGGTTTCACTCTGATCGAACTGATGATCGTGATCGCGATTCTGGCGATCATCGTGTCGATTGGTTACCCGGCTTATTTGAACCACGTGGATAACTCGTGGCGGGCC
This sequence comes from Thioalkalivibrio sp. ALE20, assembly GCF_000381405.1. Taxonomy (NCBI): domain Bacteria; kingdom Pseudomonadati; phylum Pseudomonadota; class Gammaproteobacteria; order Chromatiales; family Ectothiorhodospiraceae; genus Thioalkalivibrio; species Thioalkalivibrio sp. ALE20. The sequence goes on along the minus strand of NZ_KB906476.1, from coordinate 25,025 downwards.
AAGGCTACCGGGTGTCTTGCGGAGCTGGCACAGGCAATGGAGCGCGAGCGCACCAGCAGCATGAGTTATCCGGGATCGCTCCCGAACCGTGGCTGCCGCAGTGAGATCGAAGACGAAGGCCGTTACACCTTTGAGCGGGTTGATGCGCAATCGGATGACACTAGCTTTTTGATCCGGGCCAATGCGCAAGGGCGCCAGGCGAATGATGGCTGTGGCAACCTTTCGCTCGACCATACTGGAGACCGCACCACGCAGAACGGCAGCGTATCCCAGTGCTGGTAACCGCAGACCGACGAGACTGATTGTCTCGTCGGTCCGGGCGATGTCTCGCCATCGCGGAACGGAGAGCTGCCCCTCGGCTCCAATTCACTCGCCCTCTGACGGGGTGCCGTGTAGTTCGGCGAGGTGCTGCTCGTACAGTGCCCAGATCCGCGGAGCGATCGCCCCGCGTGATCCGGGGTAGGTGAGGCGGTCGGGGTCGAAATCGGTGAGGTATTCGATCTCGGTGCAGCGCAGTTCGCCGGCGATCACGTTGAAGATGAGTAGCTGGGTCCCGCGTTCGGCCAGCGGGACCAGGGCACCGATCACGCCGGTGTCGTTCAACCCGGGTTCGCCCCGGGCGTCGCCTTCCTCGGCCGGCGGGCGCACCAGCGTGCCCAGCAGTTCCTGGAACGCCTGGTCGCAGGCGTAGCATACCTCCGGAGCGCGCAGACCCTGTACCCGTTCGCAGGCCGCGCGGATGTCGTCATCCGGCAGCATGGTGCGTTCTGGCGGCAGGGTCACGCGGTTGGCGCTGCCGTTGGGCAGCAGCCGCGGCACCGATTCGCGGCAGGAGGGACAGTGCCAGGTGGCTACGCGAGGGCCTTCGACGATATTGCTCGGGGGCATGCGACACCGCTGGTTGCGTATACGTCCGGCGAGTATACGACCCCGCCGCACCCGCCCAAAATCGCGCCGCATCGCGCAGGGGGCTGCGCTCCCACAAGGTAACCCCGGCCCGTAGGAGGCCAGCCCTCTGGCCGATTGGGGTATCCTGCGATGCCGCATCGCGTTGAGGCTCGCACTCCTCGCTCGTTCCCGTGTCCGGCTCTTGACATTGGGGCGATCCGGTCGCAGCATCCATTATGCGAGTCGGGTAGCGTTGCCTTATCCTGCAATGTTTGGAGTTCCGTTACTCCCTCGGCTCCCTCAAAAATGTCTGAATGGCCGCCATCAGGGCGGCCTTTTTGTAAGCGGGCAGGGAAGCCATGCATCTCCTTTACCTGGATGAGTCAGGGAGCGTCGCGAATTCGGCCGAGGATTTCTTCGTCCTGGCTGGCGTGAGTGTCTTCGAGCGCAAGGCCCATTTCCTCGAGGACGAGCTTAACGCGATTGCGGCCCGCTTCGATCTGTTCCTGAAGCGCTGTTATGCCCGGCACGGCGATCCTCAGCGGGGCCTGATCCTTCTGGATAAATCCTCTACCGAGCAGCGGATTCAGTCTCTGGCGCGAGATTTCAAGCACTACGGACACGCTTGGGGAAAGACGTACAACTACGCCGAAGTCCCGGTGTTCCTTGATTCGAGAGCGTCGCGTTTGATCCAGCTGGCGGATCTGGTGGCCCATGCGATCTATCGGCATCACGAACGCGGGGACAGCGCGCTGTTCAACCGAATTTCGCACTGTTTCGATTCGCAGGGACCGACGCGACACGGGTATTACGTGCGTGATTGACCGCGCGCTGGATCGCGCAGGGGGCTGCGCTCCCACAAGGTAACCCCGGCCCGCAGGAGGCGAGCCCTCTCGCCGATTTGGGTGTTGGACAGGCCCGATCGGCCAGAGGGCTGACCTCTTACGGGGAAGGCTTCGGAATGTAGTGAACAGCCGGAAGCCCGTCGAAATCGGCGTCCTGGGTCCAGAGGTCGGCCTGATGGGCGCGCGCGGTGGCGTAGATGATGCTGTCGGCGAGCGGGAGACCATGCTGGTTGCCGAGACTCGCGGCGGACAGGGCCAAAGGCCCCGTGAGTTCGACGAGTTCGCCCTGCTGCATCAATGCGGCTGCCTGCAAGGCTGCCGCCTCGCCTCGTTGCTGGAGTACCCGTTTGAAGACTTCGTAGAGGCTGATCGTTGGGACGATCAGTTCTCGCGTGGTCTCGATGGCGTCTGCAAAAGCTTCGGCATTGGGACCGTCGGCAAAGTATTCCAGCCACGCGGACGAATCGACCACGTTCACACGCGATCTCCCTCGCGCGGGACATCAGGGTCAATGCCCTTGAGGAACCCCCGCATGTCGCTCATACGCCGCTCGGGAATCAGTTCGATACGGTCGTCGTACGCAATAATCTGAACCTTCTGGCCTGCACGAAGATCCAGCGCCTCGCGTACCGCCCTGGGGATGACGACCTGATATTTCGGAGAGATGGTGAGGCCTTCCATTTTTAGCACCCTGATCGATCGATAATTCGTTTTACCAATGTATCATCGATCCCGAAGATGGGCGAAGGTTCCCGCACTCCCCCTCCTCTCGTGGAGGCCCGCTCTCTGGCCGATCGGGCCAGCCCCGGTGCCGGATCGCGCAGGGGGCTGCGCTCCCACAAGGCGCCCCCGGCCCGCAGGAGGCGAGCCCTCTCGCCGATCGCGGCGTTCGTCGACGGGTTTCAGGCGAAATAGGCGGGTTCGTTGCCGGGCTTCCACTTGATGTTGCAGCCGAGGCTGGGGTGCTGGGGCTCGGGCGCGGGCTGGCCGGCGAGCAGGGCCTCGGTGGCGTTGCGCAGGTCTTCGCCGGTCACGGGGCGGTCGCTGCCGGGGCGGGTGCTGTCGAACTGGCCGCGGTAGTAGAGCTTGCGGTCGGCGTCGAACAGGTACAGATCCGGAGTGCAGGCGGCCTGGTAGGCCCTGGCCACGGACTGGTCTTGGTCGAGGCAGTAGGGGAACTTGTAGCCGAAACGGCGGGCGTCGTCGCGCATCGCGTCGGGGGCGTCTTCGGGGACGGCCTCGATGTCGTTGGAGTTGATGGCGATCACCGCAATGCCCTTTTCGGTGTATTCACGCCCGTAGCGCGCGAACTCGTGGCGGATGAGCTGCACGAAGGGGCAGTGGTTGCAGATGAACGCGATCATGTAGCCCTTGGCGTCGGGGAAGCTGTCCAGGCTGATGGTCTCGCCGGAGACGACATCGGGCAGCTGGAAGTTGGGGGCTTCGGTGCCCAGCTCGATCATCTGCGAGGGGGTGCGTGCCATCGGTTGTGCTCCTGTCTGTGGTTTTCAGAGATGCCCGCTATTATAGGGGCCGCCCCGGGGTTGCTTGAAATGCCCGGGCGCCGCCCGCATGCTTGCCTTTAACCAAGTACAGGAGTCAGGAATATGGGCTGGGTGACCGGCACCGTGCAGGAACGCAAGCAGTGGACCGACCGCCTGTTCTCGCTGCGCATCGATGCGGACGTGGAACCGTTCGTGGCCGGGCAGTTCAATCGTCTGCGCATGGAGATCGACGGCGAACTGGTGGGGCGGCCGTACTCGTACGTGAACGCCCCGGACGAGCGCCCGCTGGATTTCTACATGATCACCGTGCCGGACGGGCCGCTGTCCAACCGCCTGGTGCAGCTCGAACCCGGCGACACGGTGGAGCTGATGCCGCGTGCCACGGGGTTTTTCACCCTGAACGAGATCCCTGACGGGCGCGATCTGTGGCTGCTGTCGACGGGGACCGGGATCGGGCCGTTCCTGTCCATCCTGAAGACCGACGAGCCCTGGGAGCGCTTCGAGAATATCCGTCTGGTGCATGCGGTGCGCCACGCCGAGGAGCTGACCTACCAGGGCACCATTGCGGGCTTTTCGGAGCGCGATGCGCAGCGGTTTCAGTACATCCCCTTCGTCAGCCGTGAGGCACACCCCGGTGCCATCCAGGGGCGCATCACCACGGCGCTGTCGGAGGGCGAGCTGGAGGCGCAGGCGGGGATCGATTTTGCGCCGGAGCACTCCCAGGTGATGCTCTGCGGCAACCCCGACATGGTCTCCGACACCCAGGCCCTGCTGCGCGAACGCGGCCTGCAGAAGAACCGCCGGCGCAAGCCGGGGCATCTCACCACCGAGAGCTACTGGTAGCCCCGATCGGCCAGAGGGCTCGCCTCCTGCGGGCCGGAGGCGCCTTGTGGGAGCGCAGCCCCCTGCGCGATCCGGCGCCGGGGATGGCCCGATCGGCCAGAGGGCTGGCCTCCTACGGCCGGGGGAGGGTCTGGTAGGAGCGCAGCCCCCTGCGCGATCCGGCGCCGGGGATGGCCCGATCGGCCAGAGGGCTGGCCTCCTACGGCCGGGGAGGGTCTGGTAGGAGCGCAGCCCCCTGCGCGATCCGGGGCGGTGTCAATCGGTCAGGTTGGCGGACCAGGCGCGGATCAGGCCGGCGACGTAGCGGGTGTGTTCCGGGCGTGAGAGCAGGTGGTCGACGCGGTTGAGGGCGACGAAGCTGCGCGGGTGCTGCGCCATGCGGAAGATATGCCCGGCGTGGTCCACGTTGACCACGGTATCCCCGGGGGCATGCAGCAGCAGGATCGGCCGGTTGAGCTGCGCCAGCGCGGTCTCCAGCGTGGGCTCCTCGATGGACTCCAGCAGCGCCCGGCCAATGGTGACCGGGCGCCCCCCTATGATCAGCCGGGCGTGTCCCTCCCGCGCGATCTCTTCGGCGTGATCCTGGAACAGGTGGCGCACGTGCCCGGGGCGGCTGGGGGCGGCGATGGTGACCACGGCGTCGACCTCTGGACGTTCGGGGGCGACGAGAATGGCCAGCGCTCCGCCGAAACTGTGGCCGAGCAGCAGGGTGGGCTCCGTGTCCGGATGATGCGCGGCGAGGGTGTCCAGTGCCGCTTCGAGGTCTTCGTGGCCGGTCTGGAGGGTGGAGTCCGCGAACGTCCCTTCGGATTCGCCAAGGCCCGCGAAATCGAAGCGCAGGGTGGCGTAGCCCTCCTCGGCCAGCGCGCGGGCCAGGCGCACGGTGGCGGGGAAGTCCTTGGAACAGGCGAAGCAGTGGGCGATGCAGGCCTTGCCGCGCGGTGGCCCCTCGGGTTCCACCAGGACGCCGCTCAGCCGGACTCCGCGCGGCGTGGGGATGGACAGCGAGGTGTTGCGTATGGCCATGTTCCGGTCTCCGAAGTGGCGGGATGGTCGGGGCTGTGGCCCCGGCCGGACCGGTCTGGGATGATACGCGAGGCGACGGACTCCGGGGAGCGGACGTGGAATACGACAGCGAGATCAGGGCACGACTGACGGAACTGGAGGCGGAGCACCGGGCGCTGGATTCGGCGATCGCCGCCATGCACGCCGGGCCGTCCCCGGATTTTCTCGAGATCCGTCGGCTGAAGAAGCGCAAGCTTCAGCTCAAGGACACTATTGCGCGGCTGCGCAGCCGCCTGATCCCGGATCTGAACGCCTGAGGAGGGGCCAGGGCCGGGGGAAGGGCAGCAAAAAAACGGCGCCCCGGAGGGCGCCGTCAACGGGATCCTTCCCGTTCGTGTGATGAGGCGAAGCGGGCCGATCAGCCCCAGATGTCCGCCGTGATGCCGGCGTACCAGCCGCGGGTGTACTGCGCTTCCTGCTCGCGGAAGCGGCTGGATGCACCCGTCGGGCTGACACCGCCGGCGCCTTCCACGCCGGCCATCTGGCCGTCCTTGAACTGGTACACCGCCGCCACGCTGATGCCGTAGTCCGGCGTGACCAGGCTGTAGCAGGTGTTCACTGCAGTCGGGGTGACCGGGTCGCGGCCGGCCAGTTCGTGGCTGATCGCCGCGGCGACCATCTTGCCCTGGGTGTTGGCGGAGTGGCCCGACTTCGGCATCGCACCGGCCACGGAGGCGTCGCCCAGCACGTAGATGTTGTCGTCACGCTCGGACCTGAAGGTGTCCTGGCGCACCGGGCACCAGCCCTCCGCGTTGGTGAGTCCGGCGTCGTGCATGACCTGGTTGGCGTGCTGGGCCGGGATGAAGTTCATCACGTCGGCCTCGACCCGTTCGAAACCGGCTTCGGTCACCGCGGTCATGTTGCGGACGTCGATCTCCTCGACCAGACCGCCGTCCGAGGCCGGGCGCCATTCGATCATGTCGCCGTATTCCTGTTCCCAGCCTTCCTCGAACAGGCCCTGCTTGGAGAAGCCGTCCTTGGCGTCGAGGATGATGATCTTGGAGCGGGGCTTGTGCTGCTTGAAATAGCTCGCGATCAGCGACACGCGCTCATACGGCCCGGGCGGGCAGCGGAACGGGTTCGGCGGGGCCACCATCACGAACGTGCCGCCATTGGGCATGTCTTCGAGCTGCTGGCGCAGGATACGGGTCTGGTCACCGGCCTTCCAGGCGTGCGGGATGCGCTCGGCGTCGGCCTCGCTGATGCCCTCGGTGCGGTCGTAGCGGAAATCGATGCCCGGGGACATGACCAGCTTGTCGTACTGCAGGGTCTCGCCACTGGCGAGACGGACGTTGCGGCCGTCGGCGTCCACCGCGGTCACGCGATCCTGCACGACCCGGACCCCGTGGCGGCTTTCCAGCGCGCCGTAGGTCTGTTCGATGAAGTCCATGTCGACGATGCCGCCCAGCACCCAGTTACTGCCATAGCAGGTGTAATAGCGGGCGTTGGGCTCGACCAGGGTGACGTTGAGTTCCGGCGAATACTTCTTCAGGTATTTCGCGGCGGTGGCGCCACCGGAGCCACCACCGACCACGACGACATGGGCCTTTTCGGGGGCACGCGTCTTGTGCGGCGCACAGCCGATGCCGGTCAGGGCCACGGCGCTCCCCGCGCCGACGACCTTGATGAAATTACGGCGGGAAAATTCCTGCATGATGTCTCTCCCTCTCTTGTGTTCTGGGCCGTTCACTGACCGAAGTACGCGGCCAGGGCCTCGATTTCCTCATCGGTGTAGCCGGTGGCGTGACGGTCCATGACCGTGGCCGGGCGTTCGCCATCGCGGAACGCCTTCATCTGGCTGACAATGAGGCTGGAGGGATAGTTACTGAGATCCGGGGCACCCCCGGCCTCGGCGGACGCGGCACTGTGGCAGTTCACGCAGGTGTCGGCCATCAGCTGTCCACGCGTGATTTCGTCGCCGGCCGTGGCCTGAGCGAACGGAATGGCAAGGGCCACGGCCCCGACCAGCCCCGCGAAAGTAAGGCGCGATTTCTTCATTGTTACGGACTCCTCCGTCTTGAAGGTTTGCTGTTTTAGCGGCGACAGCCGTGATGCGCTGCCTTCATCCTCCGGCCCGGTGTGACGATCCGGGCTCTTCATTGGCGCGGCCGGGTTCATGCCCGGCCTTGCGCATGATCTCGCCTTGGGTCGATCATTGCCTCGACGGTATAGCACAAAAAAAAATCGTTTTCGATTAGCGTTTTCTAAGACAGCAAGGGGATGGAACCATGATCGAGGAGCGGCGACGTCATCCGCGGATACCGATGACGGTCAACGTGGTGGTATCGGCGGGCGATGGCGAGCCGGTGACCCTGACCACCAATGACATCTCCGGTGGCGGGGCCTTCCTGCGCTGGGAGGAGGGGCAGAAACCGGACCTCAGGGGCTTGCTCGAGCTCGAGTCGGACGACGAGCTGATGCTGCAGGTCTTCGGCCTGCTGGGGGATGGTGACGCGCCACCGAAGGTTCGTGCCCAGGTCGTGCGTGTGCACGAGGACGGCATTGCGGTGAGGTTCGACCCCGAGGCGATGGGGGGTTGATCGCGCGGGGTCGGCCGCGGGGTAACCCAATCGGCCAGGGGGCTGGCCTCCTACGGCTGGGGGCTTGTAGGAGCGCAGCCCCCTGCGCGATCCGGCGCCGGGGGTGGCCCCTGATCGGCCAGAGGGCTGGCCTCCTACGGTCGGGGGGTAGGAGGCCGGCCCTCCGGCCGATCAGGGCCGACCCGCCTAATGCGCCGTCGTCCGCTCCTGGGCCAGCACCCACGGTGCGGCCACGATCGCGGTGAACACCGGATCGGCCTCGGTCCAGCGGCGGGCGTCCTCGTCGGAGGCGCGCGCCACCTGGCCGCTGGCCAGCCAGGCGCTGACCTCGTGGGTGGAATCGTCACGGAAGGCGCGGGCCACCTCGATCAGGTCCAGTTCGGGGGCCACGCGAATCACGACACCGCGGGCGAAATGGGGCATCAGCTCGCTCCAGCGGATGGGCCCGGCCTCCTCCTCGATGGGGATTTCGGCTTCGGGGTCGGCCGGTGGTTCGACGGGAAGATCGCTGGGTTCGGACATGGTCGCTCGGCTGTGTCGCATGCGGATTTCAGATGCGGTTCAGGCTAGGCGGATACCCTTGGCACTGCAACCGTCCGTCGAACTCAGTCAGGGAGAGATTGTTGATGTTGTCCAGTGTGTGGGGAATCCGAATGACCCGTCTTGCCCCCGTGGTGTTCCTTCTGATCCTGTTGCTGGCGGGAGGCGCCGGTGCGCGCGAGGACGGGGCGGATCGCAACCCGGTGTGGACGCTGGACGAGGCGGTCGAGCAGGTGGAGGCGCTGTATCCCGGGCGGATCCTTTCGGCCCGGGAAAATGACGGCGAGGGCAGCGTGCGGGTCTTCGTGGTGCGTATCCTGACCGAGAATCAGGAGGTCCGGACGCTGCGGATCGAACAGGGCACGGAGGTGCGGCGATGAACCTGCGAATCGTGCTGGTGGAGGATGATTCGGCGCTGCGCGGCCAGCTGGCCGGAGAGCTGCAGGAATCGGGCTGCCGGGTGGACACCGCTGCCGATGGCGACACCGGGCTGTATCTGCTGACCGAATACAACTGTGACATCGCCGTGGTGGACCTGGGTCTGCCCGGGATGGACGGCCTGGACGTGATCCGCCGGACCCGTGAACACAAGCCGCGGCTGCCGATCCTGGTGCTGACCGCCCGTGACCGCTGGCAGGACAAGGTCGAGGGTCTGGAGGCAGGCGCCGACGACTACCTGACCAAACCCTTCCATGTGGAGGAGCTGGTGGCGCGCCTGCGCGCGCTGGCGCGCCGCAGCCTGCAGTCGGGGCACGAGGCGCTGCGCTTTGGCCCGCTGGTGATCGACACTGCCTCCGATGCCGTGTGGCTGAACGGCGAGGGCGTCAGCCTGACCACCTTCGAGTACCGCCTGCTGCTGCATCTGGCGCGCCAGCCCGGCCGGGTGCTGAGCAAGGACGCCCTGGCCGACTATCTCTACGAGCACGACGACGACCGCGAGAGCAACGTGATCGAGGTGCTGATCGGGCGCCTGCGGCGCAAGCTGGACCCGGACGGCGGGCTGGGCGTGATCGAGACCCTGCGCGGCCGCGGTTATCGCTTCGCCCTGCAGCCCGACGCCGCTTCGGCCGACGCCTGAACGGTTACGTCACGCCCCTCCATGGCCCTTGCCGAGCGTTCCCTGGCCGATCGCGCCGCCCGCGCGCCGTTGCTCCTGCGCATGGGACTGGTGGCGGTGGCGGTGGTGCTGCTGTTTTCGGTGCTGACCGCATGGGTGCTGGAAACGGCCTTTCGCGACAATGCCGCGGACGCAGCCGAAACCCGGCTGGAGGCGCAGGTGCTGCTGCTGATGGGCATGGTCGAGGTGCTCGCGGAAGACGACGTGCGGGTGCCGCAGATGCTGCCGGAGAGCCGGCTGCAGTTGCCCGGCGGCGGGCTGTACGCGCGCATCCTCGGGCCCACCGGCGATACCGTCTGGCGTTCGCCGTCGGCGGTGGCCACCGAACTGAATGACTGGACGCGCGACGAATACTTTGCCTACAGCATGACGGTGCGCTGGCAGCTGGATGGCGAATCGGTGCCGCTGGTGTTCCAGATGCTGGAGGATCGCAGCGCATTCGACGAGCAGGTCGAAAGCTACCGCTACAGCCTGTGGCAGGGCCTGCTGACCATGACCCTGTCGCTGATCGTGGCCCTGATCCTGGCGCTGTGGTTCTGGGGACTGCGCCCGCTGCGGCGGGTGCGCGCGGAGCTGGACGCCCTGCGCCATGGTGACCGGGTGCATCTGGAGGGGCCCTACCCGCGCGAGATCGGGGCGCTGACCGGTTCCATCAACGACCTGATCGACTTCGAGCGCGAGCGTCTGGTGCGCCAGCAGAACGCACTCGCGGATCTTGCCCACAGTCTCAAGACCCCGATCGCCTCGCTGCGCCTGAATCTGGAAGGGCACGCCCCCGATCACGAAGACCTGCGGCGCCAGGTCGACCGCCTGCAGGCGATGGTCCAGCACCAGCTCAACCAGGCCCAGCGGGTGGGCCCGGTGCCGTTCCAGACGCCCGAGCCCCTGGCCCCGGTGATCGAGCGCACCTGCCGCGCCCTGCGGCGGCTGGCGGAGCACCAGGGGGTGTCGCTGGAGACCGATGTGGCGGAGGGCTGTGCCCTGCGCATGGATTCGGGCGCGATGCTTGAACTCCTGGGGAATCTGCTGGACAACGCGGTGCGCCACGCCCGCTCGCGGGTGCGGATCACCACACACTGCGATGAGCGGGAAACCGTGCTGACGGTGGATGACGACGGGCCCGGGATCGACCCGGCCGATCGCGAGCGGGTTCTGGAACGCGGCCAGCGGGCCGACACGCGCGAAGACGCGGACGGACAGGCGGCGGGCCAGGGCCTGGGGCTCAGCATCATCCACACCCTGGTCAGCGATCATGGTGGTCAGCTGGAGATCGAGCGTGCGCCGGAGCTGGGTGGCGCGCGGCTGCGGCTGGTGTTCGCCCCGGTCGGCGACTGAGGCCCGTGTGCGCCCGTCTCAGAGCCGGAAGTCCTCCAGCGAGGCCTCGGGCGCCCGCCCCAGCAGCCCGTCGCGCACCAGCGCCGCCGCGCCGCAGGCAAAGGTCCAGCCGAGATGCCCGGCGCCGGTGTTGAGATGCAGACCCGGTACCGCCGTGGGCCCCAGGATCGGCGTACCGCGATCGCTCATCGGGCGCAGCCCGGCCCACGGGGCCATGGTCTCGCGGTCGAGCTCCGCCGGCAGCGCGGTCAGCGTGCGCCGGCACTGGGCCAGCACGTTGGCTGCGCGTCGGGGTTCCATGCGCGCGTCGGTGCCGGCGAACTCGGCGGTGCCGGCCAGCCGCAGCTGATCGCCCAGCGGGGTCATGACCACCTTGTTGGCGTCGTCGATCAGCGGCAGGTTCAGTCGCCGTTCGGCATCCATCGGCAGGCTCAGGGAATAGCCCTTCACCGGGGCCACCGGCAGGTGCAGCCCGAGCGGGCGCAGCAGCGCCGGGGCCTCGTGTCCGCTCGCGACTACGCAGGCATCGGCTGCAATCGGTCCCTCATCGGTCTCGATCGCGTCGATTCGCCCCTGGAACGTGCGCAGCCGCCGCACCCGTGTCGCGGGCCGGTAGCGCAGGCTGCGGTCCCGCGCCAGCTCGAGCAGTCCGGTGGTGAAGCGGCGCGCATCCCCGATGGCATCATCCGGGAAATACAGCCCGCCGCAGAGTTCGTCGCGCACCCCGGCCAGCGCCGGTTCGCGGTTGATCACCTGCTCGGTGTCCCAGGCCTCGAACCGCACGCCCTCGTCCTGCATGGCCTCGGCCGCATGCCGGTTGCGGGCGAGGCTGTCCGGATCGCGGAAGACCTTGAGGATGCCGGATTCACGGAAGTCGAAGTCCAGGCCGGAGCCGGCCAGTTCCCGATTCAGGCGCCGGGTCTCGCGCAGGGAGAAAGCGGCCAGGCGGGCGTTGACCAGGGCGTGCCGCTGGAAGGCCGAACGCCGGCTGTGCCACAGAAAACGCAGACCCCAGCCGGCCAGTCCCGGCAGGGCGCGCGGGCGCATCAGCAGCGGGGAGTCCTCGCGCCCCAGATAGCGCAGCAGGTCGAGGCCCACGCCGGGGGTGTTCCAGGGCTCGGCATGGCTGGCGTGCAGCATGCCGCCGTTGGCATGGCTGGCGCCGGCCGCCGGTTCCGTCGCGGCGTCCAGCAGGGTGACATCGCATCCGGCCTCGCGCAGATACCACGCGGTGGTGACCCCCATCACGCCGGCTCCGATGACCACCACATGCATGCGCTCCCCTCCCGTTGCCTACAAAGATCCGGCAAAGCGTTTGATCAGCGTGTCGTACTCGCGTTCCAGGCGCTGTGCCGAGACCTTTTCGCGGGTGCCCAGCTCCTGGGCGAACTGCGATACGCGGAACTCCTCGATGCGATAGCGAAAGGCGAGGACATCGGGGTCATCGGGGCGACGCTCCAGCAGGTTGCGGGCCTTCTGCCACAGCGGTTCCACGGCCACCCGGCCGGCGCGGTCCTTGTCCGGGGCCCGGGTCAGGCGCTCCAGGCGCCGGTCGATGGCCTGCAGGTAGCGCGGGAACTCGGGCAGCACGTCGGGCGGGGTGCTCAGCAGGAAGTCCGGCGGTACCAGGGCGTCGAGCTGATCGCGGATGTCGCGCGCCGCCTCGATCCAGGACAGTGGCAGATCGCCGTGCAGCCGGCTGCGCAGGTCGTGCCAGCGGGCGAGGATGTCGGCCGCCAGGCGGGCCAGTTCGGTGGCGGTCGGGCCCAGTTCGCTGCGCCCGGCTTCCAGACGCTCGGCGAAGGCCTCGGCATCGCGCGGCCATTGTTCCGGGGCGTCGGCGAGGAACACCCGGTCGGCCGCCGCCTCCAGCACCTGGTCACGCAGGGCGATGCCCTCACCCCGGCCTTGTCCCAGCGTGGCGTAGTGCAGGCTGGCGCGGTCCATGTCCGGCAGCTGGCGCTTGAGATCGCGCACCGCCGGGCGCAGGGCCAGCAGGAACAGCCGGCGCAGCCCGGCGCGATGGCGGCGCTCGGCCGCGGCGGGGTCGGGTTCCAGCTCCAGTGACACGCTGTCACCGCGGTCCACCAGCACCGGGAAGGCGCGCATGCGGGCGCCCTGGTGTTCGTGCTCCACGCTCTCCGGCAACGCGCCGAAGTCCCATTCGGTGATGCCCTCGCGCTGGGGGCCGCTCGTCGGGCCGGGGTCGAAGGTGGCCTCCGCGGTGCCGCCGAGTTCGGCCTTGAGCGCCGGCAGGTCGCGCCCGGCGGTCAGCTCGTTCCCGTCCGGGTCGAGGATGCGAAAGCGCAGGATCAGGTGCGGTTCGAGCGTGTCCGGGCGCCAGGCGTCGGGCGGGATGGCGGTGCCGGTCATGCGCTCCAGTTCTTCCGCCAGCGCCGGCAGCAGCGGGCCCTGGCGGCGCTCCAGCCGGGCCAGCGCGGCGCGGGCGAAGTCCGGCGCCGGCACGAACTGGCGCCGCAGGCTCTTGGGCAGGCTCTTCAGCAGCGCCGTGACACGCTCCTCCAGCAGGCCCGGCACCAGCCAGTCGCCCAGCCAGTCCGGCACCGCGTTGAGTGCGGCCACCGGGACGTCCACGGTCACCCCGTCGTCTTCCTGCCCGGGCTCGAAGCGGTAGTGCAGCGGCAGGCGCAGGCCCTCCAGTTCGAGGTGGTCGGGGTAGGCGCCCTGCGGCAGGGACGCTTCGGGTTCGTTGCGCAGCTCGGCGGGGTCGATGCGCAGGCTGTCGGGGTCCTTCTGCTCGCGTTTGCGCACCCAGCGTTCGAACGACGGGCCGTCACGCACGTCCTCCGGGATGCGCGCGGCGTAGAATTCGAACAGCCGGTCCTCCTCGGCCAGCAGGTCGCGGCGCCGGCCGCGGGCCTCCTCTTCGGTGATCGCGGCCACCGCCTCGCGGTTGGCGCGCACGCCGCGCGAACGGGTGCGCAGCTGGCCGCCGACCAGCCCCTCGCGGATGAAAATCCGCCGGGCCTCCTCGGGGTCGTGGCGGGCGAAGTCCACCGGCTTCTTCGCCGCGACCACCAGGCCGTAGAGCGTGATGCGGTCGTAGGCGCCCACGCGCCCGCTGCGGCGCTGGAAATGGGGCTCGAAGATATGATGGCGCAGCAGGTGCGGGGCCACCACCAGCAGCCAGTCGGGTTCGATGCGCGCGTTCTCGCGGGCATACACCCGGGTGGTTTCGGCGATCTCCGCGCTGACCACCCAGTTGGGCTTTTTCTTCGCCAGCACCGAGCCCGGATGGATCTGGAAGCGGCGGTTGCGCGCGCCGAGGTAGTCGCCGCGTTCGGTCTTCTGCCCGATCTGGCTGACCAGCCCGCTCAGCAGGGCGCGATGTACCGCCTCGGGTTTGACGGACGCGGGCTCGGCGGTCGCGCGGCCCGGGTGCAGTTCCATGTCGCGCGCCAGGCGCAGCAGCTGGCTGCGCAGTTCCTGCCATTCGCGCATGCGCATGAAGTTGAGGAAGTGCTCGCGGCACCAGCGCTTCAGGGCGTTCGAGCCGCGCGCCTCGCGCGCGTCGTGCCAGGCCTGCCACAGCCGCAGCATGCCCATGAAGTCGGAGCCCTCGACGCGGAACTCGGCATGCGCGGTGTCGGCCGCCTGCGTGGCGTCGGCGGGCCGCTCGCGCGGGTCCTGCAGGGACAGGAACGCGGCGATGGTGGCGGTCTCGGTCACGCAGCCGTGCTCGGCGCCGGCCAGCAGCATCGCCCCGTGACGCGGATCCACCGGCATGCGCGAGAGCTGGCGGCCGCGCTCCTGCAGGCGATGGCCGGCATCCACCGCCCCCAGTTCCTCCAGCAGGCGGTAGCCGTCCTTGATCAGGCGCGAATCCGGCGGGTCGACGAACGGGAAGCGCCGCGGGTCGCCCAGTTTCAGCGCGGCCATCTGCAGGATCACCGAGGCCAGATTGGAGCGCTGGATCTCCGGGTCGGTGAAGGCCGGGCGCTGCTGGTAGTCCTCCTCGGAGAACAGGCGGATGCAGACCCCCGGCCCGAGGCGGCCGCAGCGGCCGGCGCGCTGGTCGCAGGCGGCCTGCGATACCGGTTCGAGGCTCAGCCGCTGCACCCGCGTGCGCCACGAATAGCGCGACACCCGGGCCAGCCCGGAGTCGATCACGTAGCGGATGCCGGGCACGGTCAGCGCGGTCTCGGCGACGTTGGTGGCGAGCACGATGCGCCGGCCCGAGTGCGCCTGGAACACCCGCGACTGCTCGCGCGCCGACAGCCGGGCGTACAGCGGCAGGACCTCGGTGTCGGGCGCGGATTCCTCGCCGCGCAGGGCGCGGTGGGCATCGCGGATCTCGCGTTCGCCCGGCAGGAACACCAGGATGTCGCCGGGGCCGGCGCGGCGGCATTCGCGCACCGCGTCGCGGATGCCGGTGAACAGGTCGCGTTCGCCGCCGTCCTCGTCTTCGTCGTCGTCTGCGGTATCCGGTTCCAGCGGGCGGTAACGCAGCTCCACCGGATAGGTGCGTCCGGGCACGTCGATCATCGGGGCATCGTCGAAGAACCGCGACAGGCGTTCCGGGTCCAGGGTGGCCGAGGTGATGATCACCCGCAGCTCCGGGCGCTTGCGCACCAGGCGCTGCAGGACCCCCATCAGGAAGTCGATGTTGAGGCTGCGCTCGTGGGCCTCGTCGACGATGACGGTATCGTAGGCCAGCAGCTCGGGGTCGTGGGCCATCTCGGCCAGCAGCATGCCGTCGGTCATCAGGCGGACGAAGTTGTCCGGCCCGGTGCGGTCGGAGAAGCGGACCTTGCAGCCCACCGCGGCGCCGGACTCCTCGCCCAGCGGGGTGCCCAGCTCCTCGGCGATGCGCGCGGCCACCGAGCGTGCGGCAATGCGCCGCGGCTGGGTGTGGCCGATCAGGCCGCCGCGTCCGCGTCCGGCCTCCAGGCACAGCTTGGGCAGCTGGGTGGTCTTGCCGGAACCGGTCTCGCCGGAGAGCACGATCACGGAGTGGGTGCGGATCGCCTCGATGATCCGCTCGCGTTCCGCGTGCACCGGGAGATCCCCGGTATATACGGGCTGCGGCCGACGCGCCTCGGCCGCGGCCTCGCGTTGCTGTTCGGTCGCGAGGCGCTGCTGCAGGTTGCGGGCCAGGCGGTCGAACGCCTGGCCACGGTCGCGCCGGCGTCGCGCGCGGCGGAGCAGGTCCTGCAGGTCGCGCCGTTCGGCAATGCGCTGGAGACCGTCGACTTCGGCGGACAGCGCGTCGAGATCCGGCGCGGCGCTCTCCCCGGTCTCCATGGTCAGCCCCGGTCGCGCAGGCGCAGGGCCTCGATGCCTTCCGAGCGCAGCCGCTCGAGGACTTCGCGGGTGCGGTCGGGATCGCTGTACGGCCCGAGGTACACGCGGTACCAGGTGTCGCCGTCGATCTCGGCTTCGCGGACCTCGGGGGAAAGGCCCAGCAGGGTCAGCCGGGCGCGCATCTCGTCCGCCTGCTCCGCGCGCCGGAACGAGCCGGTCTGCAGCACCACCGGCCCGTCGGCATCCGGTGTATCCAGTGGTGCGGGCGGGGCGTCCGTATCCGCATCGTCGCGGGCGGGCGCGTCGGGCACCGTGACTTCGTCCTCGGGCAGGAGTTCGTAATAGCGAAAGCGCGGCTCCTCGCGCTCGGGCTCGCGTTCGGAAGCGGGGTCGGGCACGGGTTCCGGGCGCGGTTCGGCCGCCGGGCGATCGCGTTCGCTCAGCCAGTCGCTCAGGCTGTCGGGGCGATCCGCCCCCTGGAGGTACAGCACTGCGGCCACGCCCAGCCCGATCAGCAGGCCGGCCAGCAGCCAGATCCAGCCGGGCAGCGGACCGCGTTCTTTCTTTTGTGCCGGCTTGCGGCGTACCTTGCGGGCCTGGGCCATGGGGTTACATCTGCTCCGGGGCGTGCACGCCCAGCAGGCGCAGGCCGTTGCCCAGCACCTGCTTGATGCCGGTCACCAGCGCCAGGCGGGCCCGGATCAGCTCGTCGTCTCCGGCGTTGAGGAACGGCACGGCGTTGTAATAGGTGTGGAAGCCACCGGCCAGTTCGCGCAGGTACTGGGCGATCTGGTGCGGCTCGCAGGCCTGCGCGGCGGCCGCGACCACCTCGGGGAAGCGGTCCAGGCGGTCCAGCAGCTCGTCCTCGTGCGGTTCGACGAGCCGTTCGGCGAGGCCGTCGGCCTGTGCCGCCGCGGGCTGGTGGCCGCGTTCGCCCGCGGTGCGCAGCACACTGGCGATGCGCGCGTGGGCGTACTGGATGTAGTACATCGGGTTGTCGTTGGACTGCGACTTGGCAAGGTCGAGGTCGAAGTCCAGGTGCTGGTCGCAGCGGCGCTGCACGTAGAAGAAGCGAGCTGCATCCGATCCGACTTCGTCGCGCAGCTCGCGCAGGGTCACGAACTGCCCGGCGCGGGTGGACATCGGCAGGCGCTCGCCCCCGCGATAAAGGATCGCGAACTGCACCAGCAGCACGTCCAGGCGCTCGGCTTCCAGGCCCAGGGCCTGCAGTGCGGCACGCACGCGCGGGACGTAGCCGTGGTGGTCGGCGCCCCAGATGTTGATCACCCGGTCGAAGCCGCGCTGGAACTTCTCGCGGTGGTAGGCGATGTCCGAGGCGAAGTAGGTGTAGTCGCCGTTCTCGCGGCGTACCACGCGGTCCTTGTCGTCGCCGTAGTCGCTGGAGCGAAACCACAGCGCGCCGTCCTGTTCATACAGCGCGCCGCGCGCCTGCAGGTCTTCCACCGCCGCGTCGATCGCGCCGGAGTCGGCCAGGCTGCGTTCGGAGAACCAGCACTGGTATTCCACCCCGAACTCGCGCAGGTCGTCGCGGATGTCCTCGAGGATGGCGTTCAGGCCGCCCTCGAAGAACTCGTCCCACAGCGCCTCGCCCAGAAGGTCCCGCGCGCGCGTCACCAGCGCGTCGATGTAGGTCTCCTTGTCGCCGCCGTCGGGTTCGTCGGGCGGCAGGTCACGGGTGACGTCCGCGGCCGGATGCACGCCGCGATCGCCGATGTGCCGGGTCAGGGTATCGGCGACGGGGTAGATGTAGTCGCCCCGGTAGCCGTTGGCCGGGAACGGGAGTTCCACGCCGTGGCGCTCCAGATAGCGCATCCACACGCTCACCGCGAGGATGTTCATCTGCCGTCCGGCGTCGTTGACGTAGTACTCGCGGGTGACGTCGTAGCCGGAGAAGTCCAGCAGGTCGGCGACCGTCGCGCCGAACGCCGCCCCACGGCCATGACCCACGTGCAGCGGCCCGGTGGGGTTGGCGGAGACGAATTCCACCTGCACCGGGCGTCCGCCGCCGGCGTTCGAGCGGCCGAAATCGCCGGCCCGTTCCGCGATGTGCCCCAGCACCTGCGTGCGCGCATCGGCCGCCAGGCGGAAGTTGATGAAGCCGGGGCCGGCGATCTCGGTGCTGGCCAGGCCGGGGACCTCGGGCATTGCGGCGGTCAGGGCCTCGGCCAGGTCGCGCGGCTTGCTGCGCGCGGGTTTGGCCAGCTGCATGGCGAGGTTGCTGGCGAAGTCGCCGTGCTCGCGGTCGCGCGCGCGGCTGACCTCCACCGATACACCATGATCGGCCGGCACGCGGCCGTCGGCGACGAGGGTTGCGAGGGCGGTTTCCAGGGCCTGGGTCAGGGTGTCTTTCAAGGGTCGCGGGTCCGTGCTGGCAAAACGCGTATTCTAACCCCTTGGGGCCCTCGATGCCGCCCTGTTCGCCTGCTTGCAGGCGAACAGGGCGGGTTCAGGCGAGACTGACCGGGTCCACATCCAGGGCGATGCGCACCTCGCGCGGCAGGGTCAGCCCCTCCCAGGCCCGGCGCGCCTGATGCAGGGTCGCGTGCAGGGCACGGCGGTCGCCGGACTGCACCAGGATCTGCTCGCGGTAGCGCCGGTTCACGCGGTGGCGCGGGGCCGGGGCGGGACCCAGGACGCGCACGCCGGGCGCGGCCGCGCGGCGCAGGGGCGCGGCCACCTCGCCGGCGCGGTTTTCCGCGGTGTTCGCGTCCTCGGCCTCCACCCGCACCAGAGCCAGATGACCGAAGGGCGGGAAGCCGCTCTCCGCGCGTTCGTCCAGCAGGGGACGCACCATGGCGGTGTAGTCTGCGGCGTCCAGACCGCGGATCAGCGGATGCTCCGGGTGCCCGGTCTGCAGCAGCACCCGTCCGCCGGCTTCGCCGCGTCCGGCGCGCCCGGCGGCCTGCACGATCAGCTGCAGGGTGTGTTCGGCGGCGCGCAGGTCCACCGAGTACAGGCCCTGGTCCACGTCGATCACGCCCACCAGGCCCACGCGCGGGAAGTCGTGGCCCTTGGCCAGCATCTGCGTGCCGACGACGATCGCCGCGTCCAGCGAGCGGATGCGCTCCAGGGCCTCCTCCAGCGCCCCCTTGTGGCGGATGCTGTCGCGGTCCAGCCGGATCAGCGGGGTCTGCGGGAAATGCCGCGCCAGGGCCTGTTCCAGGCGCTGGGTGCCCAGCCCCCGGCGGGCCAGTTCGGCCCCGCAGTCCGGGCAGCGGTCGGGGACCGGTTCGTGGTGCCCGCACAGGTGGCAGACCGCCCGCGGGTTGCCGGCGTGCACGGTGAGGCGGGCGTCGCAGTGGCGGCAGTCGGCCACCCAGCCGCAGTGATCGCAGGCCAGCGTGCGGGCATAGCCGCGGCGGTTGAGCAGCACGAAACATTGCTGACCGCCGGCGAGGGTGGCCTGCATGGCGTCCAGCAACGGCGAGGTCAGCCCCTCGTCGGGGGTGTGGACCCGGGTGTCCACGGCCTCGATCCGAGGCGGGGCCGTGCCGTCGGGGCGGGTGCGCAGCGGACAGTGGGTGTAGCGGCCCTGGCGCGCGGCCTGCAGGGTCTCCAGGGTCGGCGTGGCCGAGCCCAGCACCACCGGGATGGCCTCCAGCTGGCCGCGCTTGATCGCGAGGTCGCGGGCATTGTAGCGAAAGCCGTCCTGCTGTTTGAACGCGGCGTCGTGCTCCTCGTCGACCACGATCAGGCCGGGTTCGGGCAGCGGCGTGAACAGCGCCGAACGGGTGCCCACCACCACCCGGGCCTCGCCGCGCGCCGCGCTGGCCCAGGCCCGCAGCCGTTCGCCCTCGGCCAGGCCGGAGTGCAGCAGCGCGACCCGGCCGGGGAAACGCGCCTGGATACGGGCCGCCAGCTGCGGGGTCAGGGCGATTTCGGGGATCAGAACCAGGACCTGCTCGCCACGCGCGACGACCCGTTCCGCCATTCGCAGGTAGACCTCGGTCTTGCCGGACCCGGTAACGCCCTCCAGCAACAGGGGGCGGGCTTCGCCGGGGGTGAGCGCGTCCACCGCGGCCTGCTGTTCGGGGGTCAGGGGGCGCCCCGCCGCGCTATCGGCCTCCGGCGGGACGTCTGTCGGGTGTTCCGGGGGGCGGCACTCCAGCCAGCCGCGTTCGGCGAGGCGTTCCAGCTCGCGCGGGGCGGGTCGGCGGCCGAGGATGCCGGCCAGGGTCGGACGATCGAGGCGACCACCGGGGGCGCTGTCGGGGTCGGCCAGCGCCGCGAGGATGGCGCGCTGGCGTTCGCCGCGCACGGCGCCGTCGGCCAGGGCGCGGTGTCCCTGCTCGGTTACCGCCCACAGCGGTTCGGGCGTGGCGGCTTGCGGGAGTGGCCGGCCGCGACGCAGGGCGGGTGGCAGGGCCCCCAGCACCACCTCGCCGATCGGGTGGTGGTAGTACCGGCCACCGAAGCCGAGCAGTTCACGCAGCGAGTCGGGGAGGATCGGGGTGGCGTCCAGCACTTCGCTGACCACACGCAGGCGCTCGGGTTCCATCTCGCTGGTGACCCCCGTTTCGATCACCACCCCGGTCAGGCGGGTGGGGCCGAACGGGACCCGCACGCGCATGCCGGGCCGCACGTCGCGATCCGGCGGCGTGCGATAGTCGAACAGGCGGTCCAGCGGGCGGTCGATGGCGACCCGGACGATGGACGGTGTGGATGAGGGGGTGTCGGGCATGGGGTCAGTGTACGCGACGTGGCCACGCCTCCCGAGTCCGTGGGTGGGGTGAGGTTTTCCACAGAACCTGTGGATAACTCTGTGGAAGAAGCGGTGGGAAACTTCCTAAACCCTTGTACTGTCGCGGACGATGACAGATTGGTTACGGAATGACCATCTTTCTAATAAAAACCGAAAAAACAAATACATATCGGGATTATGTGAGCCCGTTTGAGCGCACGTTGCTGCAAGTGCGCCATGGTCGCCGGGCGAGCGCGGGACCTGTAGGGGTTGTGTACAAGTTGTGGGCCCCGCACGGCGCGCGGGCACAAAAAAACCCGGCCACAGGGGCCGGGTCTCCGGGTCCGTCCGGGGCGTCCCGGAGGAGCGGCGATGCCGCCCTCCGGCCGCGGGCTTCAGCCGAGCGCCTTGACGCTGGCCACCAGCTCCGCGGCGACCTTCTGGCCATCGCCGTACAGCATGCGGTTGTTCTCGGCATAGAACAGGTGGTTCTCGATGCCGGAGAAACCGGAACCGCGGCCGCGCTTGACGCAGATGACGTTGTGCGCCTCGTCTGCGTTGAGGATCGGCATGCCGTAGATCGGCGAGTCGGGGTTGGTCCGGGCGACCGGATTCACCACGTCGTTCGCCCCGATCACCATCGCGACATCGGCGGTCTTGAACTCGTCGTTGATCTCGTCGAGGTCGTAGATGATGTCGTAGGGCACCCCGGCCTCGGCCAGCAGCACGTTCATGTGCCCGGGCATGCGGCCGGCCACCGGGTGGATCGCGAACTTCACGTCCACGCCGCGCTTCTGCAGCAGCTCGGTCAGCTCCCAGATCTTGTGCTGCGCCTGGGCCACGGCCATGCCGTAGCCGGGCACGATGATCACCTTGCTGGAATAGGCCATCATGATCCCGGCGTCGTTGGCCTGGATCTCCTTCATCGTGCCTTCGATCTCTTCTTCCGCGGCACTGGAGCCGCCACCGAACTGGCTGAACAGGATGTTCTTCAGCGGCCGGTTCATGGCCTGGGCCATCAGCTGCGTCAGCAGCGAGCCGGCCGCACCGACCACGATACCGGCGATCATCAGGGCCGGATTGTCCAGCACGATGCCCTTGAAGCCGACCGCCAGGCCGGTGAGGGCGTTGTACAGCGAGATGACCACCGGCATGTCGGCGCCGCCGATCGGCAGGGTCATCAGCACGCCGAAGGCCAGCGACAGGACGAAGAACGCGAACAGCGTGCCGCCGCCGATGGTGCCGTCGCCCAGGGCCATCATGAAGCCGAGGACCACCACCAGGACGATGATCACCAGGTTGAGCAGCTGCTGCCCGGGGAAGTTCAGGGTCTTCTTCATCAGGCCCTGCAGCTTGGCGTAGGCCACCAGCGAGCCGGAGAACGCCACCGAGCCGATCACCGAACCGATCACCGCGATGGCGAGGCCGGTGGTGGTGACCGTTTCGGGGGTGGCCTGCAGCAGGTAGATCGCACCGATGCCGGCCGCGGCGCCGCCGCCCATGCCGTTGTACAGCGCGATCATCTGCGGCATGTCGGTCATCTGGACCTTTTTGCCGCTCCACCAGGCCAGCGCGCCGCCGATGGCGATACCCAGAACGATCAGGGTGTAGTTCACGCCGCCGGAGATCTCCGGGTGCACGAAGGTGATGAGAGTGGCCAGCAGCATGCCGACACCGGCCCAGATGATGCCGGGCCGGGCGGTGGTCGGCGACGACATCTGCTTCAGGCCGACGATGAACAGCACCGCCGCCACGAAGTAGGCGAGGTTGATGATCAGACTCATGCCTTGTCTCCCTTGTCGTCCTTGCTGGACTTGAACATCTCCAGCATGCGTTCGGTGACCACGTAGCCGCCGGCCGCGTTACCCGCGGCGAGGATCACGGCGACAAAGCCGATCGCCTGCTCCAGCGGCGTCTGGGCGTGGCCCAGTGCGACCATGGTCCCGACCAGGACGATCCCGTGGACGAAGTTGGAACCGGACATCAGCGGGGTATGCAGGATGACCGGCACCTTGGAGATCACCTCGAAGCCCGTGAAGGCCGCGAGCATGAAGATATACAGCGCTACGAAACCTGAGATCTCGATCATGAGGAAGCTCCCTGGATGGCATCACGGGTGGCGGCATGCACGATCTCGCCGTCACGCGTGAGCACGCTCTGGGCGATGACCTCGTCTTCCCAGTCGGGCTGGAATTCGCCCTCGGGAAGCATCGGGGTCAGGAAATTCAGCAGGTTCTTGGCATACATCTCGGAGGCATGCAGCGGAACCTGCGA
Organism: Thioalkalivibrio sp. ALE20; assembly: GCF_000381405.1. Classification (NCBI taxonomy): domain Bacteria; kingdom Pseudomonadati; phylum Pseudomonadota; class Gammaproteobacteria; order Chromatiales; family Ectothiorhodospiraceae; genus Thioalkalivibrio; species Thioalkalivibrio sp. ALE20. The sequence goes on along the minus strand of NZ_KB906476.1, from coordinate 2,106 downwards.
CGGCACGTTCAGCGGGCCGTGGATGATCACGCCGTGCTGGGTGATGGTCTCGCCGGGCTGCGTCAGCACGCAGTTGCCACCGCCCTCGGAGGCCAGGTCGACGATCACCGCGCCGGATTTCATGCCCTTGACCATGTCCTCGGGCACCAGCTTCGGTGACTCGCGGCCCGGGATCGCCGCAGTGGTGATCAGCACGTCGGCCTGCGCGATGTACTCGCCCAGCGCATCCTGCTGCTGCTTCTTTTCCTCGGCGGTCAGTTCGCGGGCGTAGCCGCCCTCGCCCTCGGCGGATACGCCCAGGTCGAGGAACTTCGCGCCCAGCGATTCCACCTGCTCCTTGGTCGCCGAGCGCACGTCGTAGGCTTCGACGATCGCGCCCAGGCGCTTGGCCGTGGCGATGGCCTGCAGCCCGGCCACGCCGGCGCCGATCACGATCACCTTGGCCGGACGGATGGTGCCGGCCGCGGTGGTCAGCATCGGGAAGAAGCGGCAGGCCAGGTCGGCGCCCTGGATGGCGCCCTTGTAGCCGACCACGGCCGCCTGCGAGGACAGCGCGTCCATGCTCTGCGCGCGCGAGATGCGCGGAATCAGCTCCATCGCGAAGCTCTGGATGCGCCGCTCCTGCATGGCCCGGACGACCTCGGGATGACGATGGGCGTGGAACAGCCCCACCAGCGTCGAGCCTTCCGGCAGTCGGTTGACCTCATCGACCGTGGGCGGCGCCACGCGGACCATGATGTCCGACTGTGAATAGGCGGCCTCGGTGTCCAGCAGGGTGGCGCCCTCGTAGGCCGAATCGGGGAAACCGGCGGCTTCGCCGGCGCCCTTCTCGACCTGAACGGTTACGCCCAGCTGGCCGAATTTGCCGGTGACCAGCGGATCCAGTGCGACACGGCGTTCGCCGCTGGCACTCTCCTTGGGTACGGTTAGTCTGATTGCCATGCGCTTTCTCCCCGGGCCGTGCGTTCCCGCAATCCCGATGGCCCCAATGGCAAAGGGAGGCACGACCGCGCTCGCGGGTGGTGGAAAAACCGGATGCCGCGGGGCCGAAAGCGCCCCGCAGCGTAAAACGAGCCCGTGAGTGTAGCGGAATCGCCGTCGCGCATAAACCGGAGTCCGGGCCGGAGTATGGCGACGGGACGATTCATGTGGATGAAATTGTATTGCGCGCCGACGCCGTTTATTGTGCGTATACGTGCCGAGGAAGCACCGGTTTGTTCACGGGCGCGGGGGTCGCCGGAACCGTGAGCCGCGTGAGGAAATCCGTGTTTCCTTGAGGGTGGGCGAGGTCATGTTACCGACCGAGCATCAGGTCCTGCGCACGGATGCCTCCGGGATGCCGCTGGAGTGGATCGGCCTGGAACAGGCCGTGCGGCTTTATTACTGCGAGCAGGTGGCCTACGCCTGCGGCCGACCGCTTTATCGCGTGCGCGGCGGCATCAACGCGCGTTCCGGCCGTCAGTCCTCGGTGGAGGTCAACTCCATCATCGCCACCCACGGTACCCGCGCCCGCCAGGGCGATAACTACGTCCCCCCGCTCAACAATCCCACCCTGTTCCGGCGCGACGCCCACCTGTGTCTCTACTGCGGCCGCCATTTCCCCGCCCGCGAGCTGTCGCGCGATCATGTGACCCCGGTCAGCCAGCAGGGGCAGGACATGTGGAAGAACGTGGTCACCGCCTGCAAGCGCTGCAACAACCACAAGGCCGACCGCACACCGGAACAGGCCGGCATGCAGCTGCTGGCGATCCCGTTCACGCCCACGCATGCCGAGTACATCTACCTGAAGGGACGCCGGGTGCTGGCGGACCAGATGGAATTCCTGCAGGCCCATTTCCCGCGGACCAGCCCGCTGCGGGGACGTCTCGAGGGCGACGCGCTATCCTGATGCGTTCCGGTCGAACCTTTGACGGTGGCCGGGACTCCCATGCATCGCCGGATCCAGCCATTAAGGAACGTCATGAAGTACTTCGGAGAGTCGGATTACCGCCACGGCCAGGCGCGCGACGCCGGCGTGCTGCTCACCAACCTGGGCACCCCCGATGAACCCACCGCCCCGGCACTGCGGCGCTACCTCAAGCAGTTCCTGTGGGATCCCCGCGTGGT
>NZ_KB906475.1:0-184801 GCF_000381405.1 Thioalkalivibrio sp. ALE20 | reverse complement strand
GATGTTCGTGCACCGCTACAGCGGCGAGCAGTTCAACCGGACCTCGCTGAGCGGGGTAGTCGATCACGACCACGAGGTGCGCGCCCTGTGGGACATGATCCAGCGCTACATGGACATCACCCAGCCCATGCCGGACGTGCCCCGCCTGGAGCCGTTCCGCGCCCGCGACCCGGTGACCGCCGAGCATGATCGTCAGACCGGCCGCGACCCGCGCTTCTGGCGCGATCTCGATCTGGAGGCCTGGAAGTCCGGCGAGGGCGCGGAGCGCCGAAGGGCCCAGGCCCGCTTCCCCTGGCGCAGCCAGCGCTGCCGGCTCACCCCGCAGATCGGGCGCATCGGCATGGACGCCTACCGCCAGCAGCAGGCCCGACTCCACCCGGACCCGGCGGCATGAGCCGGGGTCGCTGTCATGACGCCTCTGGCGTGAAGCTTGGCCCGACGCAGTCCAGCGGCGGGCTAGCCGCCGACAACGACTGTCGCCTGCTGTGGCTGCCGCCTGAACGTTTTCTTGCTTGTCGGCGTTGGCGTTGGACGGGTGTGCTTGCTTTTCATAATCATCATTGTGGCCCGCGGCTGGAGGATCGCGGGGACGGTCGCTAGACTGCGCCTTTTCCACGCAAGCAGGAGTGTGCGCATGTCCGGTCAGCCCACGGCGCTGAAATCCGTCACCTTCCACGGCCTGGAGCCCGGGCCGCGCCTGATCGTGCTGGGTGCGGTGCATGGCAACGAGCTGTGCGGCACCGAGGCGACCGAGCGGCTGCAGGCGGAACTGGAATCCGGCGAACGCGAGCTGCTGCGCGGCACGCTCACGCTGGTGCCGCGCACCAACCCGCTGGCGGTGCAGCGCAACCAGCGCATGGGCGAGCGCAATCTCAATCGCAACCTGCGGGTGACCGAGGATCCGCAGGATTTCGAGGACCGTATTGCCAACCGGCTTTGCCCGCTGCTGGCGGCGCATGACGTGCTGCTGGACCTGCATTCGTTCCACACCGGCGGGCAGCCGTTCATCATGCTCGGCCCGCGTGACAACGACGGCGAGCTGGAGCCGTTCTCGCAGGCGGCCGAGGAACAGGCGCTGGCGGCCTGCCTGGGACCGCGGCGCATGGTGGAGGGCTGGCTGGACACCTATGCGCGCGGGGTGGAGAAGCGCATGAAGAACCCCAACGCGAGCCACCGGGCGCAGATCCTGTCCACCGATCCAAGCTACGGCATCGGCACCACCGAGTACATGCGCAGCCAGGGCGGCTACGGGGTGACCCTGGAATGCGGCCAGCACGACGACCCGCAGGCGCCGGAGGTGGCGTACAACGCCATCATCAACGCGCTGGCCCAGCTGGCGATGCTGCCGCAGCGCGCCACGCCCGGGCAGGCCGACCCCGAGGTGCTGCGCCTGGTGGAGGTCATCGACCGCGACCACCCGGATGATGCCTTCGCCCGCGAGTGGAAGAGTTTCGATCCGTTGACCCGGGGTGATCTGATCGGCGTGCGCGCCGACGGGACCGAGGTGCGCGCGCCGGAGGACGGTTTCATCGTGTTCCCCAACCCCAACAGCCTGCCGGGGAACGAGTGGTTCTACCGCGCGGAGTTCAGCGACCGCGAGGTGCCGCCCGGTCCGCAGTAGGCCCCGGGGCCTGATTGGGGGCGTTGGCGGCTCAGTCGTCGTCCGCGGGCAGTCGGGCGGCGCGCCGCAGGGCGCGGTCCACGGCGTTGAGCGCCTCGAGCTCCTCGCGGCCGCCGCGGTCGCCGCTTTCGGCACGGATCAGCTCCAGGCGGGGCGGGGTGGTGTCCGGGGGCGTCGTCAGGGCTTCCAGGCCGCCATCGCGCTCCACCCGGTTGATCTGCTGCCAGCCGCGTTCGGTCTGCAGCACTCCCTTGAGGCGGTCCGCGTCCTGTTCCTGGATCAGGGCCTCCAGCGCCGCGTGATCGAACACGGTGGACGTCGGGAAGCGCCATGAACGGCCGACGAACCCGTCGCCGCGATTGTCGATCACGACCCAGTCGCCGGGGTCGGAATCGGCGCCGTGTTCATGTTCGTGGTGGTGCTCATGGTCATGGTCGTGGTCATGGCCATGATCGTGGCCGGTGTCCGCGGTCGCAGCCAGGAACGCCCGGGCCTCCGGGAACAGGGCGCCACCGTGCTCCAGGCGCGGGGCGTCCAGCAGCGCCGCATCGATGTGCCCCTTACGGGTCTCGATCACCTGCGGGCGCGGAGCTGGCAGGCTGGCCACGAACGCATGCAGGGCCTCGCGGTCGGCCTCGCTCCAGGCATCGGCCTTGTTCGCGATCAGCACGTCGGCCACCGCGATCTGGTCGTTCCAGTTGGGGTGCTCGCGGTGGCGCGGCGAGGCGAGGTGGCGTGCGTCCATCACCGTGACGGTCGCGCGCAGATCCAGCGCGGTGTCGTAGGGCGGGGCGGTCAGGGTGCGGATGATCTCGGCCGGATGCCCGAGGCCGGTGGGCTCGATCAGGATGCGGTCGGGCTGCTGCTGGCGGATCAGACGGTTGAGGCCCACGGTGAACATCTGCGCGGAGACGCAGCACAGGCAGCCGCCGGGGATCTCCTCGGTGCGCACGCCGGTGTCGGCCAGCAGGCCGCCGTCCACGCCGATCTCGCCGAACTCGTTGACCAGTACCGCCCAGCGCTCGTCCTGCGGGCGCTGGGCCAGCAGGGCGCGGATGGTGGTGGTCTTGCCGACCCCGAGGAAGCCGGTGACAAGGTTGACCGGGATGTCCCGGTGGGCGGGTTCTGTGCGGCTCATGGCGGTCTCCGTGGTGCGACGGTGAAACATGATAACAGTGGTGGTTCGCGGATCCCGCGGTGACCGGACCCGGCGCGATCGTTTGATTCGTACCCGCACCCGCACCGGTTCGCGAACCCGTTTACGCACCCGCCCCCGTTCGTGTTCGCGCGACGCCATTCGCGTCCCCGTCATCGCGATTCGCATGGCCCTCCTTTTCCCCGTCATCGCGAGTCGCGCAGTGACGTGGCGATCTCCATCCGAAGCCGCCTGTGCCAGGGTGCAGGCATCTTTGGCCGATTGCCGCGTCGCCTTCGGCTCCTCGCAATGACGGGGTGGAGGGGAGGGCAGAGCTTCGGCTCCTCGCAATGACGGGGTGGGCGCTTCGCGGCTTGGTCGGAATTGTCCGGGCGCGCGAACTCACACGCCGCTGCGGGGTCGATTGGTTCAGATCCCCGGACGAGGAAGACCCCATGCTGATTCGTGTTCGCCGGCGCAGTGACATCCCGCGCAGCGAGGTGACGCCCGAGGCGGTCTACCGGCGCCGCCGCGAGTTCATGAAGGGCGGTCTGGCCCTCGGGGCGGGGCTGGGCCTGGGGGCGCTGGGGCTTGCGGGCCCGGCGGGTGCGGACCTGCGCGACGAGCTGCAGCCCCTGGACGCGGAGCCGGGCGAGTTCTCCACCGACGAATCGCTGACCCCGTTCGAGGACGCGACCACCTACAACAACTTCTTCGAGCTGGGTACCGGCAAGGAAGATCCGCACCGCCTGGCGGACAAGCTGCAGACCGATCCCTGGAGCATCCGTGTGGAGGGGCTCTGCGACAACCCCGGGGAGTATGCGCTGGAAGATTTCATCGACCCCTGGTCGCTGGAGGAGCGGATCTACCGCCTGCGTTGCGTGGAAGGCTGGTCGATGGTGATCCCGTGGATCGGCTTCGAGCTCAACCGCATCATCGACCGTGCCGAGCCGACCGGCAGCGCCCGTTATGTTGCCTTCGAGAGCATCCACGACCCGGATAACCTGCCGGGGCAGCGTCGCAGCGTGCTCGAGTGGCCGTACGTGGAAGGGCTGCGCATGGACGAAGCGCGGCATCCGCTGACGATCATTTCGGTGGGGATGTACGACCATGTGCTGCCCAACCAGAACGGGGCGCCGATCCGCCTGGTGGTGCCGTGGAAATACGGCTTCAAGAGCATCAAGTCGATCGTGCGCATCCGCTTCGTCGAGGACGAACCTCCGACCTCGTGGAACCGCATGCAGCCGAACGAATACGGCTTCTACAGCAACGTGAACCCCGATGTGGACCACCCGCGCTGGTCGCAGGCCACCGAGCGGCGCATCGGCGAATTCCGCCGCCGGCGCACCGAGATGTTCAACGGCTACGGGGAAGAGGTTGCCTCGATGTATGCCGGAATGGACCTGACCGAGAAGTTCTGAGTGGAAAGACGCCGGCGCGCATCGGCCCGGCCTCCGCGCGGGGTGTGGACCCTGGTGCTGGTGGTCTCGCTGGCGCCGGGGGTGTGGATCGCGCTGCGCGCGGCCGGGTGGTTCGGCGGTCTCGGGGTCAACCCGATCGAGCGGCTGCTGGCGGATACCGGCACCCACGCGATGATCGCGCTGCTGGTGGCACTGGCGGTCACGCCGCTGCGCCAATGGACCGGCCTGGCCTGGATCAGCGCGCTGCGGCGGATGCTCGGGCTGGTGGCCTTTGCCTGGGTCAGCGCGCACCTGCTGGTCTGGGTCGGGCTGGATCTGTTCTTTGACTGGGTGCTGATCCTCGATGACATCCGCCACCGGCCCTATGTCACGGTCGGCTTTGCCGCCTGGCTGATCCTGCTGGCGCTGGCGCTGACCTCCACGCGGGGTGCGCAGCGGCGGTTGCGGCGCTGGTGGCCGCGTCTGCACCGCCTGGCCTATGCGGCGGGCGTGCTGGCCATCCTGCACGTGCTGTGGCTGACCCGCGGCGCGGACTACGTCGAGGTGGGGATCTACGCTGCAGTGCTGGCGGTGCTCCTAGGCTGGCGGCTGTGGCGGGCCCTGCAGCCGGTGCGAAGGCCCCGGGCGGGATGAAAGATCTCCCCGCGGTCGGCGTCGCATCGCTACAATGGGGAAAACGTCTGAATGGAGCAGTTCCTTGGCCACCTTCACTCTCACCCTGCATGCCCCCGACGCCGAGCAGCCCGAACTGCAGACGGTTTCGGTGGACGAATCCGGCGACGAGCTGCCCGAATACGGGCAGGTATGGGTGTGGGACATCCTCTACGCGCAGCAGCTGTTCGCGCTGGGTGACACCCAGCCGGCGCAGGATCTCAAGGAGATCCTCGAGCTGTGGGCGGTGAACATGTCCAGCAAGGTGTTTCAGCCGCACCAGCACATCCTGAACAAGGGGTATCTGGACCTCTCCGAGAACCTGAAACTGGTGACCGACGAGACGGAACGCCCCGCACCGGCCGACGGCGACCGCCGCATCGAGGTGCAGGTGGCCGGGCAGGTGGGACAGATGCCGGAGGTCGCCGTGTCGCCCGAGTCACTGGAGGCGAACGATCGGGTGCATCTGGTGCTGGGACTGGCGCAGCATTTCAACTATGCCAACGACAAGTTCGGTCGCGAGCTGCCGATCCATGTGCTGGCGCTGCGCAAGTACCACGCCGACATTCAGTTGCCGCATACCCGCGAGGCGATGGATGACGGGCCGATGTACGCCATCCAGAAGGCCATGGAGTACTTCCAGGCCGCCAACCAGGGCACGGTCCAGTAGCGCCGGGCGGGCATGGGAAACACTGATCCATGAAGACCGTCTACCACAACGCCGATCCGGTAATGGCCGAGTTCATCGGCGGCATGCTCAACGACGCGGGGATTCCCGCCCACGTGCATCAGGCCGGGCTCTACGGCGCCTCGGGCGAGATCCCGCCCAACGAGTGCTGGGCGCGCATCGTGGTGGTGCACGAGGAGCAGGCCACCGAGGCGCGGGAACTGGTGATGGAATACCTCGAGGGCGATCCGGTGGGTGACGCGACCGAATGGACCTGCCCGAGCTGCGGCGAGCGGATCGAGCCGCAGTTCACCCAGTGCTGGAACTGCGGGCGCGAGCGGCGCTGAAGCGGCGTCAGCCGGAGCCGGCGCGGACCAGCGGCTGGTCGCCGTTGTAGTGCCGACCGATGCGGCGGATGTATTCGCGGGTTTCCTCGTAGGGCGGGACACCGCCATGGCGTTCCACCGCACCCGGACCTGCGTTGTAGGCCGCCAGGGCCAGGTCCAGGTCGCCGTCGAAGCGCTGCAGCATGGCGGCCAGATAGCGCACACCGCCCTGGACGTTCTGGACCGGGTCGAAACGGTCGGTCACCCCCAGCTCCGCCGCGGTGGCCGGCATCAGCTGCATCAGCCCGTGGGCGCCCACCCGTGACACGGCCTCGGGGTCGAAGCAGGACTCCACGTGGATCACGGACAGGACGAGTTCCGGATCCACGCCTTCGCGGCCGGCGGCGTCGTGGATGATGTCGGCGTATTCCCCGCCGCCGCTGGCCATCGCCCGTTGCGCGTTGCGGCCGCAGCGGGCGCGCGCCGGCGGACGGCCGTACTGGGCGATCAGTTCCATGCCGGGTCCCTGGTTGCGCAGGTTGGTGACCAGACGTTCGCCGTCGGGTCCCTCGAAGACGAAGATCTCGGTCGGCGACCAGCCGTCGTCATCGCCGGTGGCCGTGTTGCCGCGCGAGGACGAGGGACCGGGGACGTCCTCGTAATCGCCGTGTTCGGGCGGTTCGTCGCTGATGACGCGGGCGCCATCGTCATCGATCCAGGTGTAGAAATCGGCCTGCGCCGGCACCGGGGCCGCGAAGCCCCCCACCAGGGTCAGTGACCCGACCACGAGGGTCAGGGCGGACAACCCCCTGCGCAACGCCGTAAGATGATGGACCGTGTTCAAGCCGCTTCTCCCGTCGATCTGCCGATCCCCATGACCGCCTTCTCCTCGACTGCCGCCATTATGGCGCCGGAAACCACGGCGCTGGAAGGCCTTCTGCGCGATGAATCCGCGCACGCGGGGCCGGCCCGGGTGGAAGTCCTGGATCGGGTGGATTCCACCAGCCGCTATCTCCTGGAGGACGTGTCCGCCGATGCGCTGCCGCGGGCCGGACGGGTGTGTCTGGCGCGCGAGCAGACCGCCGGTCGGGGCCGTCGTGGCCGGGACTGGGTCGGGCACCCGGAAGACGGCATTGCACTGTCCGTGGCGTGGCCGCTGGAACCGGGCGAGCGGGTGCCGCCGGCGTGGCCGGTGGGCGCCGGACTGGTGCTCGGCGAGACCCTGCACGAGCTGGGTTACGCCGCGGTCGGCCTGAAATGGCCCAATGATCTGGTGGTCGGCGAAGCCAAGCTGGGGGGCATCCTGGTCGAGCAGCAGGCGCCGCGTGTCGCGAACGGGGTCGGCGGGCGCCTGGTGGCGGGAGTGGGACTGAACCGCGCCGGGTCGCAGCGTCTGCAGCTGGGGCGTGCGGTGACGGACCTGGCCGCGCAGGGTGTCCCGCCGCCGGGCTGGCTGGAACTGGCGGGGCGCCTCGCTGCCGGTTTGCTCGAGGCGCATCCATGGCTGATGGCACACGGTCTGAGTCAGGCTGGCGAGCGGCTGGGCGCCGTGGATGTGCTGGCCGGGCAGCGCGTGGAACGCCTGGAGACCGGCGAGCGCTTCCTCGCGCTGGGGATCGATCCGCAGGCCGGAACGCTCCGGGTGCGCGGCGAAGAAAGCGGGGAACGGGGCGAGGAACAGGCTTTGCATTCCGGAGAGGTCAGCGTGCGCAGGTGGAATCATGCCGAGTGACGGGAACCCGGGCCTGACGCTACTGCTGGATCTGGGCAGCAGCCGCCTCAAATGGTCCCTGCGCGACGCGTCCGGGGTGGAACAGGCCAGCGGTGCCGACGCCGATATCGCGGCCGGCGTGGCGGAGCTGGCGCGGACGGTGGCGGTTCCGCCGGTGGCCGCATGGCTGGCGCGGGTCGGGGCACCGGAGCGCTCGCAGCGCCTGCGCGAGGCCCTGGCCACGGCCTGGCCCGGTCTGACGGTCGAGGAGGTGGAACCCCGTCTGGAGGCGGAGTCCGGCGTGGGCCCCGGGGCGGCGGCGCAGTCGGGCGTGCTGGTGTCGCGGTATGCCCACGGCCAGCTGGGCGTGGATCGTTATTGTGCCCTGCTGGCGGCGCGCGCGCGCGACCCGGGGCAGCCGGTGGTGCTGGTGGATGCCGGAACCGCCGTCACCGTGGACGTGCTGCGCGCCGACGGTGTGCATCTCGGGGGTTACATCCTGCCGGGGCTGCACGGCGGCTGGGCCGGGATGCAGAAGCTGCTGAGCGACCGCATCGCCCCGCGTGCGCCGGGCGCCGGTTTTGATCCGTGGCCCGAGCGCTCGCCGGGGCAGAGTACGGCCGCGGCACTGGACCGGGGCTGGGCCACGGCCTGGGCGGCGGGCGTGGCGACCGTGGTGGCGGCCGGCCGTGAATCGCTCGCGGACACCCCGTACCCCGAGGAGGGGGGCACCGGCTCTGCGGGGGTGGCGCGCGTGCCGGTCTGTCTCCTGACGGGGGGGGATGCCCGGATGCTGATGGAGGATCTGCCGGGGCCGGTCAGAATGGATCCCCGGCCCGTGCTGGACGGGCTGGCGGTGCTCGCCGGGCTGGAGCTGGCGGACGAGTCACGCACGGGGAGGGCGGGGGAATGATGCGCTGGACGGTTTTTGCGTTGCTGCTGGCCAACCTTGGCTATCTGGGCTGGGCCTACCAGAGCGGACACCTGGACCCGGATCCCTGGTCCGATGCTCCGCCCCCGGAGGCCGGGGGCGAAGGCATCGAGGTGCTGGAGGTGCGCACCGGGGCCGAGGCGGAGCGTTTGCGCCAGCGCCTGGAGGCCCGGGAGGATCCCTCCGCGTCGGCCGAAGGCGGGGAATGATCGCTTCTTAATCCTCGCCCGGCATGCCGCGCTGCAGGGCGGCGAATCCGAGCGCGATGTCATCGGGGTCGGCACCGGGATGGATCTGCAGCTGGGCTTCCACGGCCGCCGGGTCCACGTGGCTGGCCGCCACCGCCTCCGCCGGCAGGTAATGCAGCCACCAGGCCAGTGCGGCCTGGGTGGGTACCTCGGTCCAGGGTTCGAGTTCCCCGTCCAGTCGCTCGGCATGGGCGTTCAGATCCTCGTCGAAGAACGGCTGCAGCCGGTCCAGGCGCGCCTGCGGGTCGGGTTCGCCGGCGGCGGTGTCCGTCGGATCGCGCTCCAGCGCCCGGGCGGCCCGGCGCAGTTCCAGACGGGCGATTTCCGGCCAGATCTGCGCGGGCAGATAGCCTTCCAGTTCGGGCTGGCCCTCCTCAGTGACCGCATGCAGGAAACCCGCCGGGATGCCCAGATAGGCATCCACGCCGCGCAGGGCGGTGTCGGCCCACTCGAGCAGCTCGTCATCGTCGAAGATCCGCGCACTGGCGGCCAGTGCCGCGATGGCCTGCCCCGAGGTATGGGCGTAGGTCGTGCGATCGACCCGCGGCGGATCGGTGGCGCGGCGTTCATCCGGATCCAGTCGATAATAGGCATTGTCGGCGTACTGGGAGTTGCCGAAGCGCCGCTGGTCCTCGTCCCACATCGCATCGCGCAGCCAGCGAATCACGTCTTCCGCGATGTCGCGGTAGCGTTCATCGCCGGTTTCTTCCCAGGCGCGGGCGAACAGCCACAGGAACGCGGCATTCTGATCCAGGCGTTTGGAGGTCTCCAGGGCTCGGTCCGGGTCGCGCTGGTCGAAGTCATAGAAGAAAAAGAAACCGCCATCCACCGGGTCGTGCAGGTCTTCGGCCACCTGATCCAGCAGACCCGGCATGCGCCCGGTCCATTCCTCCTGATCCAGCAGGAAGCGGTAGGTCCAGGGTTGCGGGCGCTTGCTCAGGGTGCCGAACAGCGCGCTGCCGCTGAGGCGGTCGGCGTCGGCGACGTACACCTGGTCGAGCATTTCAAGAAAGCCGCCGACCGTGGTGATCGGTTCCTCGGCGGGGGTTTCCTCGCGCCCCGTCACCGACACCACCCGCTGCTGGCGCTCCAGGATCCGGTACAGGCCGTCGGCGCGGATATGCCCGGTGAAGCGCGAGATCACGTCATCGTCCGGGGTGGTGATGACCACGAAGGGCAGACCGCGGCCGCCATAGCGCGTGAAGAGGTCGGCGCGCCGATCCAGGTCGATCAGGACCGGGATGTACTCCTCGTTCAGGATGTCCACCACCATGGGGTTTTCCAGCGACTCGTTCTGGAAGTCGATGCACCAGGTGCACCATTGCCCGTGGAAGTAGAAGAACAGCGGCTGGTTCTGATCCTCGGCCCGGTCGAACAGTTCGGGGTCGAAGCTGTTCCACTCGATCTGCGAATCCGCGGGGTAGTCTTCCGCCGGCGCCGCACCGACGAACAGCCACAGCGCCGCGATCAGCAGGGTACCCGCGGCGCGCAAGCCGTTGCGGGCGGATGAAACGTGTTGAGTTGCGGTTCCCATATCGGGCTCCCGGACCGCGTTGCGGTCGATTCTTTCGTAAAGCATAGACCCTGGCTGCGGGGCTTCTCCATGATCGCCGCGCTCGGCTGCTACCATGCCCGGGTTCATCCTAGGGGGCCTTGCATGAGAGACGAAAGCGCGCGGTTGGCTGTTCCGCGGAGGTGGCTGCGATGAGCGACGTGCGGATTCTGGTGCCGGGGCTGCGCGATGCCCTGGTGGCGGCACGCGCCGCCGGGGGCGGCGGGCTGGCGGTACGGTGGCTGCGGCAGCTGCTCGCGCGTTCGCGCGCGGCGACGCCCGCTGAAACCGTCACGGGGGTGCGACCGGACGAACCGCCCGGCTGGGAGCGGACCCTTGCGCAGGCGCTGGGATATACGGAACCCGGAAACGGAGGAGAGACGGGGTCCGCCTTGCGTACCTGGCTGGCCAGTCCGGTAGCACTGAATGCCGGCATGCGGGACCTGACCGCCCGCCCGGTGGACGGGGTCGCCGATACCGATCGGGAGGCCCTTTGGGCGGCCGCCGCACCGGAGCTGGAAAAGGTCGGGGCGCGGCTGGATCAGTCGCCGCAGGGCTTGTGGCTGCTGTCGATGGCCGCCGCGGGTGCCGACGGCGCCCGCAGCCCGTCGGCGGGCTGGGGCCGGCCGATGCCGGCCGCCGGCCTGGACAGCGAGGCCGCCCGCAGCCTGCAGGTGCTGGGCAACGCGATCCAGATGGCCTGGTTCCAGCATCCGGTCAACCAGCAGCGCGAACAGAGTGGTCTGGACCCGGTGCAGGGGCTGTGGTTCTGGTCGCCGGGCGACCCGGCGCCCGTCGCGCCGGCCGTGCAGATCGCCGGTGGCGGCATCCACGCCCGCTGGCTGGCGGAGACCGCGGGGGCGGACTGGAATCCCGATCCGGCGTCGGGTGGCGACGTGATCGTGATGGATTCGCTGGACGGTCCGGCGAGCCCGGAACGCATGGCCGAGCTGCTGTCCTCGCTGGTGCTCGAGGTCATCGCCCCGCGCGCCGCCGGCCTGCGCTTCGGTCGCACCGGGCGTCTGGAGATCGAGGATCCGCTGCTGCCACCGGCGGAGGGCCCGCGTCGCATCCTGCGCGGACGCGATACCTGGGCGCTGTGGCGCCGGCGGATGCCGTGGCCCGGTCTGTAACTCCATGCATGAGTGATACCACGCAGGCGGCCGGGCTTGGTATACTCCCGGGCTTTTTCCGCACGGGGACACACCATGGAACTGAGTCCGCTCTACAGCCGGATCGAAGACCTGCAAGGCCGCATCGACGGCCTGAGGGGGTATCTTTGACTACGCTGGCAAGGAAGAACGGCTGGAAGAAGTACAGCGCGAGCTGGAAGAAAACCCGGACATCTGGAATCAACCGGAGCAGGCCCAGGCCCTGAACAAGGAACGGGCCCAGCTGGAGGGCATCGTCCTCAACATCCGCGAGATCACGGATGCACTGAAGGACAGTCGCGAACTGCTGGAGATGGCCGAGGCCGACGATGACGCGGAAACCGTATCTTCGGTCGAGGCGGATGTCGCGGGGCTGACCGCGCGTGTCGAGGCCTTGGAGTTCCGCCGCATGTTCTCCGGCGAGATGGACGAGGCCAATGCCTACGTCGACATCCAGGCCGGTTCCGGCGGCACCGAGGCGCAGGACTGGGCCAACATGCTGCTGCGGATGTATCTGCGCTGGGCCGAGAGCAAGGGCTTCAAGGTGGAGGTCACCGAGCTCTCCGAGGGCGAGACCGCGGGGATCAAGAGCGCGGCGGTGCGTGTCGAGGGCGACCATGCATTCGGCTGGCTGCGCACCGAGACCGGCGTTCACCGCCTGGTGCGCAAGTCGCCGTTCGACTCCGGCAACCGGCGCCATACCTCGTTCGCGTCGGTGTTCGTCTCGCCCGAGGTGGACGAGAACATCGAGATCGAGATCGATCCCTCCGACCTGCGCGTGGATACCTACCGTTCCTCCGGGGCCGGCGGGCAGCACGTCAATACCACCGACTCGGCGGTGCGTATCACCCACGAACCCACGGGCATCGTGGCCGCCTGTCAGGCCGGACGCTCGCAGCACAAGAACCGCGAGATGGCGATGAACCAGCTGCGGGCCAAGCTGTACGAGCAGAAGATCCAGGAGCAGAACGCGGCCAAACAGGCGCAGGAAGAGACCAAGTCGGACATCGGCTGGGGCAGCCAGATACGCTCCTATGTCCTGGACCAGTCGCGGATCAAGGATCTGCGCACGGGCGTGGAGGTCGGCAACACCCAGGGCGTGCTCGACGGCAACCTCGATCCCTTCATTGAAGCCAGCCTGAAGAGCGGGCTGTAACCCCGGAAAACCCTCGATGACCGAAACCACCGACGAGAACAAGCTGATCGCGCAGCGCCGCGCCAAGCTCGACGAGCTGCGCACGGCCGGGAACACCTTCCCCAATGACTTCCGCCGTGACGCGCTGGCCGGGGAGCTGCACGCGGCCTATGGCGAGACCGAAGGCGAGGCGCTGGAGGCCGAGGGCATCGAGGTCTGCGTGGCCGGGCGCATGATCGGCAAACGGGTGATGGGCAAGGCCAGTTTCGTGCGCCTGCGGGACATGAGTGGCGACATCCAGCTGTTCGTGCAGCGCGATGCCCTGCCGGAAGGGGTGTATGCGGCCTTCAAGCAGTGGGATCTGGGCGACATCGTCGGCGCGCGCGGCACGCTGTTCCGCACGAAGACCGGCGAGCTGACCGTCAACCTGACCGAATTCCGCCTGCTGACCAAGGCCCTGCGGCCGCTGCCGGAGAAGTTCCACGGCCTGACCGATCAGGAGGCGCGCTACCGCCAGCGCTACGTGGACCTGATCACCAGTCCGGAATCGCGCGAGCTGTTCCGGCGGCGTACGCGGATCATCCGCTTCATCCGTGACTACTTCGAGGACGCGGGTTTTCTCGAGGTGGAGACCCCGATGATGCAGGTGATCCCGGGCGGGGCCACTGCACGTCCGTTCGTTACCCACCACAATGCGCTGGACATGCCGCTGTACCTGCGCGTGGCCCCGGAGCTGTTCCTCAAGCGCCTGGTGGTGGGCGGGTTCGAGAAGGTCTTCGAGATCAACCGCAATTTCCGTAACGAGGGGCTGTCCACGCGGCACAACCCCGAGTTCACCATGCTGGAGTTCTACGAGGCCTTCGTGGATCACCATGCGCTGATGGATCGCACCGAGGCGCTGCTGCGCGGGCTGTGCGAGCACGTGCTGGGGACCACCACCGTGGAATACCAGGGCGTGACCTACGAGTTCGGCCGGTCGTTCGCGCGCATGACCGTGCGCGAGGCGATCCTCGCCCACAACGACGACATCGCGGACGCCGACCTGGACGACATCGAGCGCGTGCGTGCGCACTGCGAGCGCAAGGGCATCGAGGTGAAGCCGGGGGTCGGGCTTGGCAAGCTGTGGACCGAGCTGTTCGAGGCCACCGCAGAGAATCAGCTGCACGACCCGACGTTCATCACCGCCTATCCCACCGAGGTCTCACCGCTGGCCCGGCGCAATGACGACAACCCGTTCGTCACCGATCGCTTCGAGCTGTTCGTCGGCGGGCGCGAGATCGCCAACGGGTTCTCCGAGCTCAACGACGCCGAGGATCAGGCCGAGCGTTTCCGCGAGCAGGTCGCGGAGAAGGACGCGGGTGACGACGAGGCCATGCATTTCGATGCCGACTTCATCCGTGCCCTCGAGCACGGCCTGCCGCCCACCGCCGGGGAGGGCATCGGGATCGACCGCCTGGTGATGCTGCTGACCGACTCCAGCTCCATCCGCGACGTGCTGCTGTTCCCGCACATGCGCCCGGAGGCCTGATTCCCCCGGCCGATGCCCGGGCGGGGGCGTGACCGGGGCGGTGGTCGCGGGTCAGGGTTTGTCCGGGGTGATGACGCCCCGCACGAGGAGTCCGGCGCACTGTGCCGCGGGAGCGGGACGGGCGAGCAGGACCCCCCTGGAGCGTGCCACAGCCGGCGGCTTCCAGGAAACGCTGCTGTTCGATGTTTTCCACCCCTTCGGCGACGGTCTCCAGGTTCAGGTTTTCGGCGAGGCTGAGGACCGTACGTACGATGGCCTTGCCGCTGCCGCCATTGTCGAGGTCGCGCACGAAGCTGCGGTCGATCTTGAGCACGTCCAGCGGGAAACGCTGGAGGTAGGCGAGTGACGAGTACCCGGTGCCGAAGTCGTCCAGGGCCACCCGCAGCCCCATGTCGCGAAATGCCCCCAGGGTGTGGATGACCCGCTGAATGTCGGCCATCAACATGCTCTCGGTCACCTCGAGCTCCAGCGCATCGGCCGGCGTGCCGGTTTCGGCGAGGATCCGGCGGATCCGCCGCGGCAGGTCCCGGTCACGGAACTGCGGGGCGGCCAGGTTGATGGAGATCCGCGGCGAGGGCAGTCCGCTGGCCTTCCAGCGCTGATGCTGGAGGCAGGCCTCGCGCAGGATCCATTCGCCCAGTTCCCGAATCAGTCCGGTTTCTTCCAGTACCGGGATGAAGGTCCCCGGCGACAGCACCTGTCCGTTGGGATCCTGCCAGCGGAGGAGGGCTTCGAGACCGGTAATGCGCCCGTTCCCGGCCTCGACCCGCGGCTGATAGTGCAGGAAGAAGCCTTCCTGCCGGTAGACGGCGCGCCGGAGCTGGCCTTCTAGGGCGACCCGTGCACGCGCCGTGGTGTTGAGTTCGCCGGAGCAGAAACGCAGTCCGTTACCGCCTTCCCGTTTGGCCTGATCCATGGCGGCACCCGCGCGGCGCAGCAGCTCCTCGGGTTCGCTGCCATCGTCGGGGTAGAGGGCCGCCCCGGCCGAGCCGGGAACGTAGACCTCTTCGCCATCCATCGCGAAGAGTTCCTTCAAATGATCCACCAATCCGGCCGCCTGGCGGACCAGGGTTTCGGCCTCGGCACTGTGGCCCAGCACGATGCCGAATTCGTCGCCACCGATCCGGGCCAGGGTGTCGCCTTCCTCGAGGGCGCCTGCCAGACGCTGGCTGACCCGCTGCAGCAGTGCGTCGCCGGCGGCGTGGCCGAGCCCCTCGTTGATCCCCTTGAAGCGGTCGAGGCCCAGATGGAGGATCAGCAACGGCGAACCGCGGTCGCGGGCGTATTCCATGCTTTCGTTCAGACGCTGCAGGAACAGTTCGCGGTTGGGCAGCCCGGTCAGGGGGTCGTGCCAGGTCAGGTATTGCAGCCGGTCTTCGGTCTCGCGGCGTTCGGTGATGTCGTGCACGATTCCGGCCATGCGCCGTGGACGGCCCTGCTCGTCGAAACGCACGGTGCCACGCTGATAGACCACCCGCGTGGTGCCGTCCGGGCGGCGAATGCGGTGTTCGATGTCATATTCCGGACCGTCCGGACGCAGGGAGGCATTGATCGCCTGCTGGACCCGCTCCCGGTCGTCGGGGTGAACGGCCGCCATGAACGATTCGTGGTTGGCACCCCACTGATCCCGGGTCATGCCGAAGATGCGATAGACCTCGTCCGACCAGCGGATCTCGTCGTTTTCGAAATCCGAGATCCAGGAACCCAGATGGGCGATGCGTTGCGCCTCGGCGAGTTCGGCCTCGCGCTGTTCCAGCGCTTCGCGGGCCTGGTGGCGCTCGGTGGAGTCGATGCCCAGGGTCTGCAGGTGGGTGAGCCGCCCGTGCTCGTCGAAGAAGGCGCGGGAGGTCCATTCGACCCAGCGCCGGGTACCGTCCGCCCGAATGACCGGGTTTTCGATGATCCGGACCGGCTGTTCCGGCGTGAAGCGCGCCAGGTCGGCGAGGTTGGCCTCCTGGTGTTCGGGGGGCAGATCCTCGATCCAGCGCCGGCCGACCAGATCCGCCCCGAAGTATTCCCGCGCCATGCGGTTGGCGAACAGGATCGTGGTGTCGGGCCGGTAGACCGTGATGATGTGCGGGTGGTCCTCGATCAGGCTGCGGTAATCGATGACCAGCGTATCGTCGGGCCCGTATTGATGTTGATCCGTTTTCATCCTTGATCCCTGCTTGGTGCCCGATCGCTATTGGCTCATTATGGAGATGGAAATTCGCCCGGTGCAATCGCGCCGGATCCGCCCGGCGAGTCCGGTTGCGCGAAACACCATGCGCAGATCGGGTATCCTTGTGAATCTGAATCCGTACTCAGGGAGCCATCAATGCAGCCCTTTGCCTCGCGCAATGTCTTCGGTGAGGAACTCGAGCCCTGTGGCCGCGACCCGGTGACCGGGTTCTATCGCGACGGGCGCTGTGCCACCGGACACGACGACACCGGCATCCATACGGTCTGTGCCGAAGTGACGCAGGCGTTTCTGGATTATTCCCTGGCGCAGGGCAACGATCTGGTGACGCCGATGGAGGCCTTCGGCTTCCCCGGGCTCAAGCCCGGAGACCGGTGGTGCCTGTGCGCCGGCCGCTGGGTGGAGGCGTATCGGGCCGGCGTGGCGCCGGGGGTATACCTGCGGGCGACCCACGAGGAGACCCTGGCGATCATCCCGCTGGACGTGCTGCAGGCGCACGCCCGCGATCCGGCAGAGTAGCGCGGACGCGTTCGCGTACGCCTCAGGCGGGGCGGGCCAGATACCAGCGGATGACCGCCCAGTCGTAGGCCGCGTGCGCGATCATCACCACCACCAGGTTCTCGGTCACGTGGTAGACCCAGCCGAGATACAGGCCGATGAGGGTGGCGAAGACGAAGTACAGATGGCTGACGTAGTGCGCCAGCCCGAACAGCACCGAGGCCAGCAGGATCGCGGCCCCGGGCGGCAGGTGAAGACCCAGCCACTGCTGTAGCACGCCGCGTACCAGAAGCTCCTCGCCGACCCCGGCGAGCACCGCGATCAGCACTACCGAGCCGGCCGGGGCCCCGCGAAACAGCAGATCCAGGAATTCCTGCAGCTGTGCCCGAATGTCGCGAAACGCCGGGTGGTCGGTCCAGCCCAGCACGGCGACCAGCAGGAACATCGGGGTGGTGACCAGCAGGCCCAGGGCCACGGCCTCGATGCTCCAGTCCATCGCGCCCAGCAAAGGCACTCCGGCGAGCGCCGCCAGCGCGAACGCCACGGGGATGAGTGCACCCTGGAACAGGGCCCCGGCGAGCAGGGGATGACGGGCGATGAACGGTCGCAAGGTGGCGGGAGGGGCAATGGTTGGTTGCGGGTGAGCGGGTCGGCCGGCCGGGCGATCGCCGCGGCCGGCAGTCCGCCCGGGGCTTTGCCTCAGGCCAGACGCGCGCGGTGGTCGAGGATCACGCGCACGCCGTGACGCTTGCCGCCGGGCAGGGCACCGAGCACGTCACGGCGCTCGGACTCCGCCAGGTGTTCGCAGGCCTGCGCCAGACCATGGCTGGGCAGACGGTCGGCCAGCCGCGCCAGGGTATCGGGATCCAGCGCCTGCAGCACCTCGGCCTGCGCCCGTTCGGTCAGCTTGAGGAAGCGCATGCGGGCGGCGGCCAGCTGGCCGGCGTCCAGCGCGCCCAGGATACCCGCCACGGCGGGGTCGGGACGCATGTCGGCCCAGTGCACGCCCCCAGCGGCATGATCGCCGCGGAATTCAGTGGCCGTGGGGAAATCCTGCACGGTGTCCATTGCCAGTTCGGTCATCTTCGGTCTCCTCGCATCGATTCAGTGAAATTAACCAACAACACGATGCGAAAGCCGTCCGGAGGTCCCCGATCGGGGAGCGGGCGGTGGGGCAGGCACGACCCGGTCACTACCAGGATGATGTGCGGGAACCCGTGATCCGGCGTGTATCCAGGTCACGACGGACCGGGTTCCGGGGCCTCGTTCAGGCGAGGAGGCGGCGGGTCCGGGTCCGACGGACAGCTGGATACACGTCATCCGCCGCGCCGGCGGCCTTCGTGCATCGGCAACTGCAACTGTCCATGGGTGTCGTCATACCTCGTATGGCTCAACATGCGCTCGTGGCACCCGGCCACGAACGGGCGCGAATCATAGCGAAAGCGCGGGTGGCGAAACAAGCCTTGCGGCGGAATGCGTTGACAGGTTCCGGTGCGGGTTATAGTTTGACCCGTTTCCCGGCGCGCGCCGGATCAGGGTGCGCGTATCCTGATCGCGCCGGTCGCCAGCGCCGCAAAGCCTACGCCCGGTGATCCCGGGCCCAATCAGGAATCGACCCGTGACCGACGTCTTTCCCCGCATCGAGCGACTGCCCCCCTACGTCTTCAACATCGTGAACGAGTTGAAGGCCGAGGCACGAGCTCGCGGCGAGGACATCATCGATTTCGGCATGGGCAATCCGGACCAGCCGACGCCGAAGCACATCGTCGACAAGCTGACCGAGGCGGTACAGCGCGGCGACACCCACCGTTATTCGGTGTCGCGCGGGATCCCGCGCCTGCGCCGTGCCGTCACCCGCTGGTATCAGGATCGTTTCGACGTGGAGCTCGATCCGGAAACCGAGGCGATCGTGACCATTGGCTCCAAGGAAGGCCTGGCGCATCTGGCGCTGGCCACCCTGGGGCCGGGAGATGCGGTGCTGGTGCCGAACCCGGCGTATCCCATCCACCCCTATGGCTGCGTAATCGCCGGCGCCGACGTGCGCCACGTGCCGCTGACGCCGGACGTCGATTTCTTTGCCGAGCTGGAGCGCGCGATCCGCGATTCCTGGCCCAAGCCGAAGATGCTGATCCTGAACTTCCCGGGGAATCCGACCACGCAGTGCGTGGATCTGGAGTTCTTTGAACGGGTGGTGGAGATCTGCCGCGAGCACGGGATCTGGATCGTGCACGATCTGGCCTACGCCGAGATCGCGTTCGACGGCTATCGGGCCCCCTCGATCCTCGAAGTGCCGGGCGCCAAGGACATCGCGGTGGAGTTCTACACCCTGTCCAAGACCTACAACATGCCCGGCTGGAGGGTGGGATTCATGTGCGGCAATCCCACGCTGGTGGCGGCCCTGGCGCGCATCAAGTCGTATCTCGACTACGGCACCTTCACGCCCATTCAGGTGGCGGCGATCTCCGCACTGGAAGGGCCGCAGGACTGTGTCGACGAGATCCGCGAGACCTATCGCGTGCGCCGCGACGTGCTGTGCGACGGCCTGAACAAGCTGGGCTGGGCAGTGGAAAAGCCGAATGCGACCATGTTCGTCTGGGTGCCGATCCCCGAGCCCTATCGCGAGATGGGGTCGCTGGAGTTCGCCAAGAAGCTGCTGCGCGACGCCAAGGTGGCGGTCTCGCCCGGGATCGGCTTCGGCTCCTACGGGGATGACCACGTGCGCTTCTCGCTGATCGAGAACGAGCAGCGCACGCGCCAGGCCCTGCGGGGGATCAAGGCGATGTTCCGGGCGGATTCCGTCCTCGCCGATGCCTCCGCGTAACCAGGCATTCGAAGACCAAAACCCGGATGCGGTGCATCCGGACGATCAGGGAAACAGGATCATATGACGCCGGTAAAGATCGGAATTCTCGGACTGGGAACGGTGGGCTGCGGCACGGTGAACGTGCTGGCCCGCAACGGGACCGACATCGCCGGGCGCGCCGGCCGCGGCATTGAAGTGGTGGCGGCCGCCGCCCGCGACATCGAACGGGAGCGTGACTGCGACACCACGGGGATCCGCCTGACCACCGATCCGGCGTCGGTGGTGGAGGACCCGGAAGTGGAGGTGATCGTCGAGCTGATGGGCGGAACCGATGCCCCGCGCGACCTGGTCCTGCGGGCGATCGACGCCGGCAAGCACGTGGTCACCGCGAACAAGGCGATGATCGCCCTGTACGGCAACGAGATCTTCGAGCGCGCCCATTCGCGCGGCGTGATGGTGGCGTTCGAGGCAGCGGTCGCCGGCGGCATCCCGATCATCAAGGCGATCCGCGAGGGCCTGGCGGGCAATCGTATCGAATGGCTGGCGGGGATCATCAACGGGACCGGCAACTTCATCCTGACCGAGATGCGCGACAAGGGTCGTGACTTTGAAGACGTGCTGGCGGAGGCCCAGTCGCTGGGTTACGCCGAGGCCGATCCGACCTTCGACGTGGAGGGCATCGATGCCGCCCACAAGCTGGCGATCCTGGCGTCCATCGCGTTCGGGATCCCGCTGCAGTTCGACCGCGTGGCGGTCGAGGGCATCAGCGGCATCACCCGCGAGGACGTGGGCTTCGCCGCGGAGCTGGGGTACCGCATCAAGCATCTGGGCATCGCGCGGCGCATGCCGGACGGCTACGAACTGCGGGTGCATCCGACCCTGATCCCGGAACGCCGGCTGATCGCCAATGTGGACGGGGTGATGAATGCCGTGCTGGTGCAGGGCGACGCGGTGGGGCCCACGTTGTACTACGGCGCCGGAGCCGGTGCCGAGGCGACCGCCTCGGCCGTGGTCGCCGATCTGGTGGACGTGGTGCGCGCGCTGACCACCGACCCCGAGAATCGCGTGCCGCATCTGGCGTTCCAGCCGGACGCGCTGTCGGAACGCCCGGTGCTGGCGCTGGAGGATGTGCAGACCTCGTTCTACCTGCGCCTGCGTGCCCAGGATCGTCCGGGGGTACTGGCCGACATTACCCGGATCCTGGGCGAGCATGGCATCAGCATCGAGGCGATCCTGCAGCGCGAGCCCGACCCGGAGCGGGGCGAGGCGACCATCATCATGCTGACGCACGCCGTGCGCGAGGGCGCGATGAACCAGGCGATCACGGCGGTGGAACAACTGCCGCACCTGCTGACACCGATCACGCGTATCCGCATGGAAGCGCTCTGAACAACCAACCGATCCGATCCACGACACGAGAATCCGCATGGCCCACGGACACCGCTACACCGGACTGATCGACCGCTACCGCGATCGGCTGCCGGTCCACGACGACACCCGCGTGATCTCCCTCGGCGAGGGGGCCACGCCGCTGATCCGGCTGAACAACATTCCCCGCGAGCTGGACAGCGAGGTGGAGATCTACGTCAAGTACGAGGGTCTGAACCCCACCGGCTCGTTCAAGGACCGGGGCATGACCATGGCGGTCACCCGCGCGGTGGAAGAGGGTTCGCGGGCGATCGTTTGCGCCTCCACCGGTAACACCTCGGCCGCCGCCGCGGCCTATGCCGCCCGCGCGGGGATCACTGCGTTCGTGGTCATCCCGGACGGCAAGATCGCGATGGGCAAGCTGGCGCAGGCGATGATGCACGGGGCCACGGTGATCCAGATCGCCGGGAATTTCGACGACGGCATGCGGCTGGTCAAGGAGGTGGCCTCGAATACCCCGGTGACCCTGGTCAATTCGGTCAACCCGTACCGTCTGCAGGGGCAGAAGACCGCGGCCTTCGAGATCATCGAGGAACTGGGCCGGGCACCGGATTATCACTGCCTGCCGGTGGGCAATGCCGGCAACATCACCGCACACTGGATCGGCTACAGCGAGATGGCCGCCCGCAGCAGCGAGGACGTGACCGACGCCTGCGCCTACTGCCAGGGGCACTGCAAGTATGCCGGCGGCGGCATGGTCGGGAACCGGCCGCACATGGTGGGCTATCAGGCCTCGGGTTCGGCGCCGTTCATGCGCGGGGCCATGGTGGACGATCCCGACACCGTCGCGACCGCGATCCGCATCGGTCACCCGCAGTCCTGGGACATGGCGTGGAAGGTGCGCGAGGAATCCGGTGGCTGGTTCGACGAATGCGCGGATGACGAGATCCTGGCCGCGCAGAAACTGCTGGCGGAGAAGGAAGGAGTGTTCTGCGAACCGGCCTCCGCCGCCTCGCTGGCCGGTGCCCTGCGCGACATTCGCTCGGGGCGAATCCCGGCGGGGTCCACCGTGGTCTGCACGCTCACCGGCAATGGCCTCAAGGACCCGGACACCGCGATCAGTCAGAGCGTGGTCCAGCCGACGCGGGTGCCCGCGGAGCTGGACGCCGTGTCGCAGGCGATCCGCGACAACCTCGCCTGAAGCCGTCGGCCTGAACCCCGGGGGCCGATTCCGGCCCCCGGGCAGGGTCAGTTTGCCGGTCGTTCGGGGATCTCGATCCGGGCGGCCTCGCGCAGGCGTTCGATCTCTTCCTGGATCGCGCGGCTTTCCAGGATCTCGATCAGTTCGGCCCGCACGTCTTCCATGGGCGGCGGGTCGACCGGGCGCGTCTCCTCCAGCCGGATCAGGTGCCAGCCGAAGCGGCTTTCCACCGGATCCGTCGTCGTCTCGCCGGGTTCCAGGCGCTGCACGGCATCGCTGAAGGCCGGCACCATGCGGCCGGCTTCGAACCAGCCCAGGTCACCTCCGCGTTGGGCGGAGCCGGGGTCGGTTGAATGCGTTTCGGCCAGCTCGGCAAACGAAGCCCCGTCCTCGAGTTCGGCCAGCAGGTCCCGGGCGGTCTCCTCGCTCTCGACCAGGATGTGGCGGGCGCGGTACTCCTCGGCGGCCATCTGCTCCACCTGCCGCTCGTATTCGGCGCGCAGGTCGTCCTCCGTGAGTTCCAGTTCGGCCGTCAGGCGTTCCATCATCTCGGAGGCGAGGAAATTGGTGCGGACCATCTCGAGGATCCGGCGCGTTTCTTCTTCCTCGTGCAGGCCACGCCGCTCGGCTTCCTGGCGCAGCAGCCGCAGGCTGATCAGTTCGTCGATCACGCCATCATCGCCGGCCAGCCCGGGGTCGTCGTCCAGGCCGGAATAGGTAAAAACATCGGCCCGGGTGATCGGTTCGCCATCGATGCGCGCGAGGATTTCGGCGTCTTCGGTCGTCGTGGCGGCATCGGTTTCGTGGCCATTGCGTTCGTCAGACGGACCATCGTTGCCGCAGGCGGCAAGCGAGGTGACGGCGGCCAGGATCGCGGCCGCGAGCAGGCCGCGGGGTGCGGACAGGGGGAACGTTGATGCGGCCATTCAGAACACCTGCTTGAAGGGGCGGACATCCACCGAGGCATACACCCCGGCCCGGACATAAGGATCGGCATCGGCCCATTCGCGGGCCGCTTCCAGCGACGGGAATTCGGCGACGATCAGGCTGGCGCTGAAACCGGCCGGCCCCGGATCGGGGCTGTCGATCGCGGGGCACGGACCGGCCAGCACCAGGCGTCCGGCATCGCGCAGGGCCTGCAGGCGTTCCAGGTGTTCCGGACGCGCCGCCAGGCGGGCGTCCAGCGAATCGGGGGCATCGTGGCCCTGGATCATGTAGAGCATCGGCATTCCGTGTCGGGGGGACAGGCGGGCATTGTAACGTCACGGGCGGGTGCGGCGTGATGGTCGGGTCACAGTTGCGCTACACTGCGCGCTTTGTCCGATCTGCGGTTCCCCATGAGTACGTTCGCGATCCACCCCGAGAATCCCCAGCCACGGCTGATCCGCCAGGTCTGCGACCGGCTGCAGGAAGGTGCGGTGATCGCCGTGCCCACCGATGCCTGTTATGCGCTCGCGTGCCTGCCCGGTGACAAGACCGGCGCCGATCGCATCCGCCGCATCCGCGAGGTGGACGAGACCCATCATCTCACCCTGCTGTGCCGTGACCTGTCCGAACTGGGGGTGTACGCCAAGGTGGACAACAGCGCCTTTCGGCTGATGAAAACCCTGACGCCGGGGCCCTACACCTTCATTCTCCCCGCCACCCGCGAAGTCCCGCGGCGGTTGCAGCATCCCAGGCGCCGGACGATCGGACTGCGGGTGCCGGACAGCCCCATCGTGTCCGCGCTGCTGGCGGAACTCGGTACGCCGCTGATGTCCGCCACCCTGCAACTGCCGGGGGACGATACCCCGCTGACCGAGGTGTGGGAGATCGAAGAACGTCTCGCGCATGCGGTGGACGCGATCCTGGACGGCGGCGCGGGAACGCTGGAGGCCACCACGGTGCTGGACCTGACCGGTGACGGCGTGGAAGTGGTGCGACAGGGCCTCGGGGACGTGGCCTTTCTGGAAGAATAGCCATGCGTAAATGGATCATCCTGGTCGCTCTGCTGGTCGCCATTGGTGCGGCGTGGCCCTGGTATGTCGGGGGACAGGTGGAAGGCACCCTCGACGCGCGCATGGAGCTGCAGGCGGGTGGTCTGGAACTGCGTCACGAGCCCGTTCGCTACGAGCGGGGCTATCGCGAGGCGCGTGCGGAAGGAACACTGCACCTGCGTCGTGGCGAGGACGCTTACGAACTACCGGTGGTACACGAGGTGCAGCACGGGGTGCTGGGCGCGAGGATCGCCACCCGCCTGGATCACGCGGCCCTCGACGACGCCCTCGCGGAGCATGACGGGCTGGCCGCGATCCTGCAGCGTCTTGCGCCCGAGGCGGAGAGCCGGACCGGCCTGGGTGGCGGCGTCACGACCCGCCTGCGCGTGCAGGATGCGCGCCTGGATGTTGCGCAATGGCCGGCAGTGGCACCGCTCCGGGACGCGGAGGGCCCGCTGTGGCTGGAGTTCGAGGACGCGCTGGGGCAGTTCGCCTGGTCGGACGAGCAGGCGATGGCGAGTCTGTCGATCCCGCGTCTGCGACTCGATCAGGCGGACGGAACCCTGGTGTTCGAGGGTCTGCGGCAGATCCTGGCGCTGGAGCCGGACGCCGACGGGGTCTATGGCGTGCTTCCGGATTATGAAGGCGGCGTGGCGGCCGACCGGATGGAATGGACGGGTCCGGGATGCGAGGGCAGTCTGCTTCTGGAGCGTGCCCGGATCAATGCATTCCAGAGCACCCATGGCGACCGGCTGGACGCCCGCGCGCGTCTGGAAATCGACCGGATGACGGTGACGCGGAGCACGCAGCGTCTCGTGCGTCAGAGCGGGCCGATGGATCTGCAGCTGGGGCTGGAGCGCTGGGACCGCGCAGCCATGGAGCAGCTCGCCGGAACCCTGCGTGACCCGGCGCACCGGCGCCAGGAGGCCGAGCAACGCCGCGATCTCACCCATGCCGCGATGATCGATGCCGTGAGCCAGTCGCTGGAGCGCAGCCCGGCAGTGACGCTCGGGGCGATCATGAACGACGAGCCGGAGCAGCGGCTGGAGCTGGAGGGCAACCTGGTCTTTTCCGGTACGCCCGAAGGTTTCCGCATGCGCCCGGTGGAGGCGATCGCGCTGGACATGCAGGCCGCGGTCGGGCTGCAATGGCCGGTGTCGCTGGCCGGGCTGACCGACCCGGAGCCGTTCGGCCGGGTGCTGGCCGCGGCCGAGGCGGATGCCTGGCTGGAACGCGACGGCGAGATCCTGAGCGGGACTCTGGCGATGCGTGACGGCCGCATCCACGTCAACGAGCGGGACCGCACCGCTAGTGCCCTGGGCCTGCTGTTCGCCGCCGCCGGCGGCATGTTCTGACACCGACCATCTCAGCCTCATCAGTCAACCATCAGGAAGGATCGCGACCGTGACCACCAATCAGGGGACGAATCAGCGTGTCATCTCGGGGATGCGGCCCACCGGGCGTCTGCATCTCGGGCATTATCACGGGGTCCTGAAGAACTGGATCGAGCTGCAGCACAACTACGAGTGCTTTTTCTTCGTTGCGGACTGGCATGCGCTGACCACGCATTACGAAGACCCGGGCGACCTGCAGCAATACGTGACCGAGATGGTGATCGACTGGCTGGCCGCGGGGGTGAGTCCGGGATCGGCCACCCTGTTCGTGCAGTCGCGCGTGCCGGAACATGCCGAGCTGCATCTGCTGCTGTCCATGATCACCCCGCTGGGCTGGCTGGAGCGGGTGCCGACGTGGAAGGACCAGCAGGAACAGCTGCGCGAGAAGGACCTGGCGACCTACGGGTTTCTCGGCTATCCGGTGCTGCAGAGCGCCGACGTGCTGGCCTATCGCGCCGGCATGGTGCCGGTGGGCGAGGACCAGGTCTCGCACCTGGAGGTCACGCGCGAGCTGGCGCGGCGCTTCAACCATCTGTACGGGCGCGAACCCGGGTTTGCCGAAAAGGCCGAGCAGGCCGTGGACAAGATGGGCAAGAAGGCGGCAAAGCGCTACCGCGATCTGCGCAAGCGCTTCCAGGAGCAGGGCGAGGACGAGGCCCTGGAGGTCGCCCGGGCGATGCTGGAATCCCAGCAGAACATCTCGCTGAAGGACCGCGAACGGCTGTTCGGTTATCTCGAGGGCGGGGGCAAGATCATCCTGCCCGAGCCGCATCCGAAGCTGACGCCCACCGCGAAGATGCCCGGGCTTGACGGGCGCAAGATGTCCAAGAGCTATGGCAACACCATCAGCCTGCGGTCCGAGCCGCAGGAGGTGGAAAGCCAGATCCGGACCATGCCCACCGATCCGGCGCGGGTGCGCCGCACCGATCCGGGGGCGCCGGAAAAATGCCCGGTATGGGAGCTGCATCAGGTCTACACCGGCGAGGAAAAGCGGGGCGAGCTCTACGAGGGCTGCACCACCGCCGGGATCGGCTGTCTGGACTGCAAGAAGCCCCTGATCGCGGCCATCCAGGAGGAGCTGGAGCCGATTCAGCAGCGCGCGCGCGAATACGCCAGTGATCCCGGGCTGGTGCGCTCGATCATGGTCGAGGGCTCGGAGGCCGCGCGCGAAGAGGCGCGCGAGACCCTGGAGGAGGTCCGGCGCGCGATGGGGCTGGACTACCTGCGGTAGAGCCGGTGAGCGAACACGCCGAAGACGTCAGCGTCGACCCCGTTGATCCGGCCGCCGCCGGGGAGGGCGAGCACGTCTGGCGGGTGCACGGCGAACCGGTCGCGGAGCTGCCCGAGGACCTGTACATCCCGCCGGATGCACTGGAAGTGTTCCTCGATTCCTTCGAGGGGCCACTGGACCTGCTGCTGTACCTGATCCGGCGGCAGAACCTCGACATCCTGGCGATCCCCATCGCCGAGATCACGCGCCAGTACATGGCCTACATCGAGGTGATGCGTGCCCTGCGCCTGGAACTGGCGGGCGAATACCTGGTGATGGCGGCACTGCTGGCCGAGATCAAGTCGCGCATGCTGCTGCCACGCCCGGCGGAGGCGGACGCGGAAGACGCCGGTGATCCGCGCATGGCGCTGATCCGTCAGCTGCAGGAATACGAGCAGTTCAAGACCGCGGCCGAACGCCTGGACGCGCTGCCGCGCATGGAGCGGGATTTCTTCGCTGCGGGCGCTGCGACCGACGCACTGGAAGGCCCGCCGCCCCCGGCACCGTCGCTGGATGCCCTGATGGACGCGCTCGCCGGGGTGATGCGGCGTGCCAGTCTGAACGCCCACCACCACGTGGCCACCGAACAGCTGTCGGTGCGCGAGCGCATGACCCGGCTGCTGCACGAGCTGGACAGCGAGACCTTCACCGACTTCGTCGGCCTGCTGGAACGGGCCGAGGGCCGCCAGGGCGTGGTGGTGTCGTTCCTCGCCATCCTCGAGCTGGCCAAGGCGGGGCTGGTGGAGTGGGGCCAGAGTGAACCCTACGCCCCCATCCGCCTGCGTCGGCGCGGCGGCGACGCCTGACCCCGACGCGCCCCGCCGCCCCATGTCCTCCCTTCCTCGGGGCTGCGGTCAGCTCGCGTGGTGGGTGGACGTGGCGCCGCGATCGAACGCCCCCTCGTACAGGCGCAGCAACGCCGGGATCACGAACAGTACCAGCACCGTGGCCACCGCCAGCCCGAACACGATCGAGATCGCCATCGGGATCAGGAACTGCGCCTGCACCGAGCGCTCGAACAGCAGCGGGGTGAGGCCCGCGATGGTGGTGACCGAGGTCAGGATGACCGCGCGCAGGCGCTGGCAGGACGCCTCGATGATCGCCTCGCGCAGGGCCAGACCGCTCTCCCGCAACCCCTGGTAGAAGCTGACCAGGATGATGGAGTTGTTGACCACGATCCCGGTCAGGCCGAACAGGCCGAACATCGACAGCACGGTCAGCTCCACTCCGAGGATCCAGTGGCCCAGCAGCGCACCGAGGATCCCGAACGGGATGATCGCCATCACGATCAGCGGCCAGCCCCAGGAGGCGAAGACCCAGGCGAGGATGATGTACATCAGGCCCAGCGCCAGCACCAGGCCCGTGCGCATGTCGGCAAACGTCTCCTCCTGATCCGCCGCGCGGCCCTCGAAGGACCAGTTCACCCCGTGGCGCTCGGCGACCGCGTCCAGCGGACCGTCTTCCAGTGCGGCGCGGATGCGCGCGGCATTGTTGACCGAGCGGTCGACTTCGGTAGATACCTCGATTGCGAGCCGGGTATCGGCATGCCGCAGGGTCTCGAAGCCGGGACGGGATGCGAGTTCCGCCACGTTCTCCAGCGGGGTCAGCTCGCCGTCCGGCAGGCGGATCTGCAGGCGGTCCAGGCTTTCCGTCGCGTGGCGTTCGTCGTCGGGCAGACGCACGCGCACCTCGACCTCCTCCAGGCCGTCCTGATAGATCTGCGCCAGATGGCCGTCGTAGGCGTCGCGCAGCTGCGCGCCGAGCTGCTCCGTGGTCAGCCCCAGCGCGCGGCCTTCCGGCAGGATGCGGAAGGTCAGCTGCTCGCGGCCGAACGGGGTGTCGTCCTGGGTGGCAAAGGTGCCCGGGAACTCGTCGAACAGGTCGGCCACGTCCAGTGCCGCGTCCTTGAGGATATGCGGGTCATCGCCGGTCAGACGCACTTCGAGATCGCGCCCGGGCGGGCCGGCCTGACGCTCGTCAATAGAAAAGGTCTCGATGCCGGGGGCCTCGCGGACGTTGTCCCGCCATGCCTGGATGAACGCCCGGTTGCGCACCTCGCGGGCCTCCGGCGAGATCAGCTCGACCTGGATGTTGCCGAACTGGTCGCCCTGCGGGGCGTTGCCGTCGCCGGGGTCGATGCCGCGTCCGAGCCGGGTCACCGAGGCACGCACCAGGCCGCCGCCGAGTTCCTCGTCGGTTTCCTCCAGCGCCTGTTCGACGTGGATGAGGAACTCTTCGACCCGTTCTGGCGGGGTGCCGGCCACGAAGTTCACGCCGGCATTGACGACCGTGCCCTCGGGCGAAGGGAAGAAGGTGAAGCCGATGCGTCCGGATGCCGCCAGGCCGATGGCCAGGATCACCGCGCCCACCGCCAGGGCGAGGGTGACCCCGGAGTGGTCCACGGCGCGCGTGACGGCACGGCGGAACGGGCCGTTGCGCAGGTTTTCGAAACCCCGGTCGAAGCGCGCCCGCAGGCTGCCGGCCGGCGGTTCCTCGAGGCGATCCATCACGCCCTTGAGATGGGCCGGAAGGATCAGGAAGGCGATCAGCAGGGTAGCCACGATCACGCAGATCACCACCAGCGGGATGTCGAACAGGATATTGCCGATGATCCCGCCGATCAGCATCAGTGGCATGAAGGCCGCGACGGTGGTCAGTGACGCGGCGACGACCGGACCGACCATGCGCTGAGCGCCCTGACGCGCCGCCCGACCGGCCGACAGGCCCCTCTGATGCAGGCTGTAGGCGTGCTCGGAGACGACGATGGCGTTGTCGACGATGATCCCCAGCGACATGATGAAGCCGAACAGCGACATCATGTTGATCGAGCCACCCACCAGCCACAGCACCACGAATGCGGCGGTGAAGGCGATCGGGATGCCGAGGGCGACGCGCAGGGCGATGTGGCGGTTCAGGAACAGGAACAGGATCCCGAGCACCAGCAGGAGCCCCCCGGCACCGTTTTTCAGCAGCAGGGTGATGCGCTCGGACAGCAGCTCCCAGAAGGCATCGGTCTCCTGCAACTGGACACCCGGGGGCAGGGCGGGCCGGGTGCGCTCCAGCCACTGTTCGAGGATGCGCGCGGATTCCAGGGCGTCGCCGGTCTCGCTGCGCATCAGCTGCATCTCGATGGCCCGTGTACCCTGCGAGCGGACACGCACCTCGCCGTCGCGGGGGCGCAGGTCGATGTCGGCGATGTCGCCCAGCAGCACCCGACCGCGTTCGGGGTCGCCCTGCAGCACCAGGCGTTCGAAGGAGACGATGTCGCGGGCCTGCTCCAGGCTGCGCAGCTGTCGGGCGGTGTCGTCGCGTCCGACCGAGCCGGCGGGCATGTCGCGGCTCATGCCGGCGACGGCCGTGCCGATGTCGGCCAGGGTCATGTCCAGGCGGTAGAGATTGAAGGCCGGCACCTGGATGGCCATCTCGTCTTCCGTGAGGCCGGTGAACTCGACCCGCGCGATGCCGGCGTCCAGCAGCTCGCGTTCGTACTGCCGGGCCAGCGTCCGCAGCTGTTCCGGGTCGTCGGGGCCGGTGATCAGCAGGCGCGAGACCGGCTCGTAGTTGATCACCTGATTGACGATCGGGGTCTCGGCATCCGCCGGCAGGTTGCGCTGCTGATCGACCCGGTCGTTGACCTGTTCCAGCGCATGCGACATGTCGGCGCCGGGTTCGAACTCCAGGGTGATGGTCGCCACGCCCAGCGCGGAGGTGGAGGTCATCTCGCGCAGGTCGTCGACCGTGCGCAGGTCCTGCTCCAGCGGGTCGGTGATCGACTGTTCCACGTCTTCGGCGGCAGCGCCCGACCACACGACCTGGACCGTGATAATGTCGAGATCAAAATCGGGGAAGAACTGCGAGTTCAGCTGGTTCAGGGCATAGGCGCCCGCCAGCAGCATCAGCGCGATCAGCAGGTTGGCGGCCAGGCGGTGTTCCAGGAACAGCCGGATCGGGCCGCGACCGGCCGCGCCCTCCGTATCGCCCCCGGCCGGGGCGCCACCCGGCATGGGTGCGCTGGTTTCACTCATCGCCGGCGTCCTGCGGCTGGAGGTCCGGGTCGCCCTCGCGTACGGCTTCGGCCGCGGTGGGCAGGTCCTCGCCGTCCTCGACCTCCACGCGCAGGCCCTCCACCGCATTGGGCAGGCGGGTGGCGATCAGGACGTCGCCGGCTGACAGGTCCGGGTTGCGAACCAGCGCCAGGGTGTCCCCGGCCTCGCTGCGGTATTCGCCCAGACGTTCGACGTTCAGGGACTGCAGGCGGCCGTCGATCACGCGGAACACGGTGTCGCGCCCGTACAGGGCCTCGAACGGAACGGCCAGGCTGTCGTCTTCCTCGGGCAGGCGCAGGTTCAGTTCAAGGAAGCGGTTCAGACCCAGCGAGCGTCCGCCTTCGCGGATTGCAAACACGCCGTGCGAAGCGCTGGCGCCAGGCCGGGTTTCGCCTTCGATGCGGACCAGTTCGCTGGTGATCTCGCGCCCGCCGTTGCGGGCCGAGGCTTTTAGCGTTGCCCCCTCGGCCAGCAGCGCCTCCAGCCGCGGTTCCAGCGACACGGGAAGTCCGGCCCGGATCTCCACGTCGTCCACGTCGAACAGGCGTACCAGTTCGTCGCCCACCCGGGCGCGTTCGCCCGGCGAGGTCCGGACGGCGGTCACGCGGGCATCGAACGGGGCGCGGATCTCGGTGCGTTCCAGGTCCAGTTCGGCCTGTTCGGCCGCGGCCCGCGCCCGGTTCAGCCGGGCCTCGGCCCCGGCCAGCCGCATGGGGGCGTCGGCGATCGCCTGTTCCCGGTTCTGGATGGTGAGTTCGGCCTGCTGCAGGCGCTCCTGGGCTTCGTCCACGTCACTGTCGGATGCCATGTCGCGTTCGCGCAGGTTGCGGGTGCGTTCGAGGTTGCGGCGAGCAATCTCGCGCAGTTCGCGTTCGCGCACCAGGGCCTCGCGATCGAATCGCGCGCGCAGCTGTTCGCTTTCCAGCGCGCCTTCGAGTTCATCGACCTCGGCGCGCGCCTGCCGCAGGGCCAGGCGCGCCTCGGCGGGGTCGATCCGGATCAGGACGTCGCCCCTGGCGACCCGCTGGCCTTCGCGCGCGGAGACCCGGGCCACGTCGCCCTGTACTGCGGCTCGCAGGGTCGCGTCGTGGGCCGAGGCACTGCGCCCGTAGAGCATCACCGAGGGCTCATGGGTCCCGGGTTCGGCGACGAAGCCGCGCACCGGCCAGGCACGTTCCTCGCCCTCGGGGGCGGGGGCCTCCGGGCCGGTGGCGCGCAGGATCATGAATCCGGCCACGCTGAGCGCGACGATCAGTACGGGGATGAGGGCACGGCCGACTCGCGGCATGACACGGGACATGCAGTTCTCGCTCGGGTCCTAGGCTGGATGGGGCGCGGGCCTGATGCCCGGGCCTTGGAGACGGTGCACCGGATGAAGTTCCCGTCCGCGGGAGACCGGTATCAGTGTCTCCTGATATGGCCAATCCTAACATCGGCGGCACGAGGGCCGCAGGCGTGGGGAATGCCTTTCTCAGGCCAGGTTATAGCGATGCAGCTTGCGCCACAGGGTCGTACGGTCGATTCCGAGACTGCGCGCGGCCCGCGAGCGGTTGCCATTATGAGCGGCAAGGGCCTGGCGCAGGCGCCGGGCCTCTTCGGACTCTCTCGGGGATACCTGCGGGGCCGCGTCCGTGGAGGTCCCTTCCGGAAAAGCCGTTGCCGGCGCGGCGGCCTCCGGCTGTGGTGAAACGGTCCCGGGAGGCCGGCCTTCGGGCAGGGGAAAATCCTCCACGCGACCGTTCACCGCGTGCAGCTGGAGGCAGGCGAACACGTTCTCCAGTTCGCGGAAATTGCCGGGCCAGGGGTGGGCTTCCAGTTTGCGCCTTAACGCCGGCGCCAGCTGCAGCGCGTGTTCCTCGACGAAGCGGTCGAGGGTGGCGGCCAGGTCACGCGGCCGGGTCCTCAGGGGCGGCAGCTCCACCGTGGCGACAGCCAGGCGGTAGAACAGGTCGGCGCGGAACTGTCCCGCATCCACGCGGGCCTGGAGGTCCTGATTGGAGGCGGAAAGGATGCGTACGTCCACCTGCCGCGTGGTGTTCTCGCCCACGCGTTCGAACTGTCCGTCCTGCACCGCGCGCAGCAGCTTGGCCTGCAGACGCAATGGCAGTTCGCCGATCTCGTCGAGGAACAGGGTGCCGCCGTGGGCGGATTCGAAACGGCCCTCGCGATCGTTCACCGCGCCGGAAAAGGCCCCGCGCACATGGCCGAACAGCTCCGATTCCAGCAGCTCGTCGGGGATGGCCGCGCAGTTGACTTCGACGAATGGTCCGGCGGCACGCGGGCTCCATTCATGGATGCCGCGGGCCAGGCGGGTCTTGCCGGTTCCCGACTCCCCCAGCAGCAGCATGCGAATGTCGCTGCCCGCCGCCCGGCGGGCGAAGACCATCTGATGATGGCATTCCGGATCGGCCGAACGGAACGCGTCCGGCAGCCCCTCCCCACGATTCATTTTCATGGCCTTCCTCTCCGGGAAACTCACCGGGAGTATGGCAGCGGCGTTGCAACGCCGCCACCGCTGTTGCAACAAAAAAATTTCTGCAGCAACAGATGCTTATATTCGAATTCCCGGGTAGCGCGTGTTGCAACACCCTGAGTGCGCGGTGTTTTTTTCACGAGGACAAATATCTGAAATTTAATAATATTATAATATTGGCATTTCTCTTGCTTGTATCGGGGCGTGCTTTTCTCTACAACGAAAAAAGACCAACGGAACAGGCACGCTGTCGGGGAGGTGCGAATGACGCTCATGCGAACGGCCAGCCTGATGCTGTGCATGGTCATCGTGGTTGGCACGGCCGGTGCACAGACCGCCTGGACGCCGGCCCAGAGCCCGGGAACCACGAGTCCGGGCAACACCGGGGTCCATGTTGCGCAGCCGCTCGCCGCGGAGCGCCACACCGTCAGCGGCACGGTGATCCCGTTCAGTGAAGTGACCCTGCGGGCGCAGTCGGGTGGCCGGGTGATCGCGGTCGAAGGGGTCGAGGGCGACCGCTTCGAAGCGGAAGAAGAACTGGTCGCGATCTCCGACGATCGCCTCCAGGCTCAACGCCAGGCGGCGCTCGCCGAGATGCGCACCACCGAGGCGGCGATCCGCGAAGCACGCATGCAGTACGACCGCGAGGTCATTTCTCCGCGTTCGCAGGACATCGGGCAGATGCCGGGCATGGGCATGCCGTCGATGTTCGACCAGATGTTCACGCGCAACATGGGGCAGTTCATGGGATTCGGTGACCCGACCCTGGACCGCACCACGGATCTCTTTTCCCGCCACATCGGGGTCGATCAGGCCCGAGCACGCTGGGAGCAGGCCCGGGCCCGCGTCGAGGAGCTCGACGTCGCGCTGGAAGACACCCGCTCCCGCGCTCCGTTCGACGGGGTGATCATGCACAAGCACGTGGAACAGGGCGATACCGTCCAGCCCGGGCATCCTCTGGTCACCTTCGGGCACCTGGATTATCTGCGGGTGGAGGCGGCCGTTCCGGTTCGCCTGGTGCGTCAGCTGGACGTGGGCGACATCGTTCCGGTGACGCTCGACGGCCATTCGGAAGAAGTCAGCGCGCGGGTCTCGCGGATCTTCCCGCTGGCCGATCCGC
This sequence comes from Thioalkalivibrio sp. ALE20, assembly GCF_000381405.1. Lineage (NCBI taxonomy): Bacteria > Pseudomonadati > Pseudomonadota > Gammaproteobacteria > Chromatiales > Ectothiorhodospiraceae > Thioalkalivibrio > Thioalkalivibrio sp. ALE20. The sequence continues at coordinate 150,396 of NZ_KB906475.1, read as the reverse complement.
AACGCCATACCGTGACCGTGAAGTTCGATCTGCCGCAGGAGGTCCGCGGCGGCCCGGGCATGTACGCCGAAGTGCATCTGCCGGGCGAAGTGACGCGCGAAGACCGGGTGGTGATCCCGGAGAGCGCGATCATTCCGGGCGGGGCCCTGCCGCGCGTGGCCGTGCTGGATGCCAATGACGAGGTGCGCATCCGCATGGTCCGGCTGGGGGCGTCGCGTGATGGGGGCGTGGTCGTGACCTCGGGGCTGGAGCCCGGAGCGCGGGTGTTGCAGCACCCCGGCGGCCGTCATTGATGCGCTTCGAACACGGACAATGACAGGACGTTCGCGCCAGACATGAGCGATCAGGAACCTCGCAATCAGGAACGGCCCGGCGCTCACGCGACCGATCCCGGCATCGCCGGGCGCATGGCCCGCGCATTCGTCCATTCGCCGCTGTCGCCGCTGCTGCTGCTGGCCAGCATCGCGATCGGCATCCTCGGCCTGATCGTGACGCCACGCCAGGAAGACCCGCAGATCTCGGTCCCGATGGTCGACATCATGGTGGAGTATCCGGGCGTACCGTCGGAGCAGGTGGCCAGTCTGGCCGCGCGGCCGCTGGAACGCCTGATGAGCGAGCTCTCGGGGGTCGACAACGTATATTCGGTGTCGCATCGCGGCGAAGCCATGGTCACCGTGCAGTTCGACGTCGGCGAGGAGATGGAATCCTCGGTGGTGAAGGTCCACGACAAGCTGATGTCGAATCGCGACCTGATGCCTCCGGGCGTCAGCGAGCCGATGGTGAAGCCCAAGGGTGCGGATGACGTGCCGGTGGTGACGCTGACCTTCTGGTCGCACGAGGTCGATGACGCGATGCTGCGCCAGATCGCCCTGGACGCGCAGCAGCAACTCAACGAGGTACCCGACACCGCGCAGAGCTTCGTGGTCAGTGGCCGCGAGGAGAAGCTGCGCATCGAGGTGCGGCCGGAACGACTGGAAGGTTACGGGGTCACCCTGGATCAGATCGCGGGCGCGGTGCGGCAGGCCAATTCCGAACGCGGCGCGGGCGCGATCGAGGCGGGTGGGCGACACATGTCGGTGCACACCGGCTCGTTCCTGACCAGTGCCGAGGATGTCGAACGCCTGCTGATCTCGGTGGAAGACGGTCGCCCGGTCTATCTGCGCGACGTGGCCGACGTGAGTTATGGCCCGGGGGAGGTGGATCGCTTCGTGCGTCACTATTCCGGCCCGGCTGCCGAGGCGCCCGATGCCGCACCGGAGGGTGCGTCCGCCGTGACCCTCGCGATCGCCAAGAAGCCCGGCAGTAACGGGGTCACGGTCGCCAATGGCGTGCTCGAACGCCTGGAGCGCCTGAAGGGCTCCGCCATCCCCGACAACGTGGGCGTCGAGATCTCGCGCGACTACGGCAAGACGGCCAACGAAAAGGTCAATGAGCTGATCTTCAAGCTCTTTGTCGCGACCTTCGCGGTGACTCTGCTGGTCGCGCTGTTCCTCGGGCTGCGCGCCGCGCTGGTGGTGCTGATCGTGATTCCGGTGGTGATCCTGTTCACCGTGTTCAGCGCGTGGCTGCTCGACTACACCATCGACCGGGTGAGCCTGTTCGCGCTGATCTTCGCGATCGGGATCCTCGTGGACGATGCCATCGTCGTGGTGGAGAACATCTACCGCCGCTGGCTGATGAAGCGCGGCCTGGATGCCGAAACCAACGTGGACGCGGTACGCGAGGTCGGCAACCCGACGATCCTGGCGACCTTTACCGTGATCGCGGCGCTCCTGCCCATGGGCTTCGTCTCCGGGATGATGGGTCCCTACATGCAGCCGATCCCGGTTCTGGGGTCGGTCGCCATGCTGTTCTCGCTGGTCGCGGCCTTCGTGTTCACCCCGTGGCTGACCCAGCGGCTGCGCCCGAGCATGGCCTACCTGGAGAAGGCCACCGAAAAGGAACACCGGCAGGCCGAGCGGCTGGGCACGTTCTTCCGCCGGGTGATCCCCGGGCTGGCGGACAATCCCGCCCGGGGCTACGCCTTCCTGGCCGGGATCGTGGTGGTGTTCTTCCTGATGGCCAGCCTGTTCTACACCACGGATGTCCGGGTGAAGATGCTGCCGCTGGACAACAAGCCCGAATTCCAGGTGATGATCAATTTCCCCGAGGGCACGGCGCTGACCGAGACGGCCTCGCTCAGCGAAGCGATGGTGGCGGAACTGCGGGAGTTCGAGGAAGTGACCGGGCTGCAGGCGTATGTCGGCACTGCAGCGCCGTTCAATTTCAATGGTCTGGTGCGTCATTACTACCTGCGCCAGGACCCCTGGCTGGGCGACATCCAGGTTCAGCTGGTGGACAAGGGCGATCGCGCGCGCTCCAGCCACGAGATCGCCACCGAGGCCCGTGAGCGTCTGACACCACTGGCCCGCGAGGCGGGTGCGCGCATCGAAGTGGTGGAGATGCCGCCGGGGCCCCCGGTCCTGCAGTCGGTGGTCGCCGAGGTCTATGGCCCGGATGCCGATACCCGGCGTCAGGTCGCGCGCGACCTGGAAGAAATGTTCCGCGGGGCCGAACACGTGGCGGACGTCGACAGCTTCCTGCAGGCCCCGCACGACGTCTGGCATTTCGATGTGGACCGTGACAAGGCCCTGCGCCGTGGTGTCACCGTGGAGACCGTGAACCAGACGCTGGAGGCCGCGATCGGTGGCCGGGTTCTGGGCGACATCAAGGCGCGTTCGCTGGTGGAGCCGCACCTGATCGAGCTGCGCCTGCCACGCCCCACACGTTCCGATATCGGGCGTCTGGAACAGCTGCCGGTGGCCTCGCAGCATGGCGGGACGGTCAGCCTGGGCGAGCTGGGCCGGTTCGTCGAGCGCCCGCAGGACGAACCCATCTATCACAAGAACCTGCGGCCGGTGGAGTATGTCACCGGCGAAGTGGTGGGGCGTCTGGCGGCACCGGTCTACGGGATGCTCGAGGTACAGGAGCAACTCGCCGATTACGAGCTTCCCGACGGCAGCCGGGTGCAGCCGCACTGGCTGGGGCCGCCGCCGAACGACGGGTCCACGGCGTTCGAATGGGCCGGCGAATGGACGGTCACCTACGAGACCTTCCGCGACATGGGTATCGCGTTCGCCATCGCCCTGATTCTCATCTACATGCTGGTGGTCTGGGAGTTCGGCAACTTCGTGCTGCCGGGCATCATCATGGCCCCGATCCCGCTGACCCTGATCGGGATCATTCCGGGCCACTGGCTGTTCAACGCCGAATTCACCGCGACTTCGATGATCGGGTTCATCGCCCTGGCAGGGATCATCGTGCGCAATTCCATCTTGCTGGTCGATTTCGGCCGCCAGGCGGTGGATCAGGGACATGACGTCCGCGAGGCGATGATCCTCGCCTGTCAGGCGCGCACGCGGCCCATCGTCATCACCGCGTTCGCACTGCTCGCCGGTTCCAGCGTCATCCTGTTCGACCCCATTTTCCAGGGCATGGCGATCTCGCTGATGTTCGGGACCATCGTGGCCACGCTGCTGACCCTGGTCGTCATCCCGCTGGGCTGCATCTCCGGGCGGCGCGCGTTCTGTCCCGCCTCACTGGAAGACGGCGACGGCACCAACGGCTCCGGCTGTGCTACCCCGACGAATGGCAGTGCCGGGACCGGCCGTGACGACAATCCCTTCGGCCCGGCCGAGGGCGGACCGGTCACGCGCGCAGTCCAGTACTTCGGGCTCTACCTGCGCTGCCTGGCGGTCGCCTTCGTCGAGGGCATGCGCGACCTGTTCCTGGCCTTGCTGAAGCTGGTGCGCGGACGTTTCGGGACGCGCCCGGGGCCGGGCGGTGGCCCGGGATCCGGCGGTTCCGGCTCGGGCTCCGGGCCTTTTCCAGCCCCGTCGTCCGGTCCTGCGCCGGGTCCCCCCGCGTCGGGGGCCTCGGACGGCCCCTCCGGCCGTGAAGGGGACGCGGGCGCGAACGCCGAATCCACGCCGGACGACGGGCTTGGATCGAAGGAGGGAGATACGGAGGCGCCGCGGAAATCCGGAAGCGATTCCCGTTCCGCCGGATCGGAGAACTCCGGGACGAGTGCGCCGCCGGATCACGATTCCACCACGGATTCCACCACGACGGACCAGAAGTCGGACTCGGGGGAAGACCAAAAAGACGCGTCGTCTCCGGAGGACGGTCCCGGTGCACGCCAGTCGGGTGGCCGCCGACGCCGGGGTATTCGGCTGAAATGAGCAATCACTGAAAGAACCTCAAGGAGGTTAATGATGAAGAAGCGATTCAACGCACGCATGCTCGGTCTGGCCATGGCCGGCGCCGCAGTGGTCTCGATGTCCGTGCTGGGCGCGGCCCAGGCGGAAGAAGGGAACCAGGGCGCTCAGGGGCAGCCGATGGCCCAGCATGCTCCGGTTCCCGGGCCCTGGGGCCAGCCGGGTCCGTATGGACAGGGCATGGGCGGGCATCAGGGCGGCGAAATGATGCAGCGTCGCGATGCCTCCGGTGACTTCAGCTTCGGCATGTCCGGGCGCAGCCACGGGCAGGGCTACGGTCAGGGCCGCGGTCATGGCTACGGTCACGGCTATGGCCCCGGCCATGGGTACGGGCCCGGTCATGGCCCCGGCTACGGGTACGGTCCGCAGCAGGGCCATGGCCCCGGCATGATGCACGGCCCCGCGTACGGGCCCGGCCATGGCGCCGGCATGCGCGGTCCGGCGGCGTACGGCCAGATGCCGGAGTTCGACCCCGAAGATCTGCCCGAGGACATGCCGGAGGAGATGCGCGAGCGCATCGAGAAGATGCATGCCGAGCGGCAGGAACGCATCGAGGAAATGGAAGCCATGCGCGAGGCCCGGATGGAGGCGATGAAGAAGGGGCGCCAGGCCTACATGGAGGAGATGGAACGCCAGCGCGAGATGCGCATGGAGCAGATGGAAGAGCGTCGCGACTCGGGGGATTACTGAGCACCGGGTGACGCATGGGAGCGAGGCGAATGGCGTTCGGAAGCAACGGCATGCAACCGGGAGCAACGGCGGGGCGGAGCGTCCTGCTGCTCGCCCTGGTGACGGTCGGATTGATCGTGGCCGCTGCGGCCGCCGAGGCCCGGGAACGCCACAATCCGTGGCATGCCGGACCGCCATCCGCGGCCGATGCGGGGGAGCCGGGAGGTTTTTCCCGGGGCGAACCCCGGTCGGCCGGATCGTTCCCTCCGCCGGACTACGATCCGGCCCGGCGGGGACGCGAGGAGCGCTCGCGCGTTCCCGCAGGTGAAGCACGCCCGGCTCCGGGGATGTCGCCCTACGGTTACGGGTTCAGTCCGTATCCGTATGGCGGCCACCGGGGACCGGGGGCAAGTGAACCGGGCATGTCGGGGTACGGATTCCCGTTCTTTGGCGGCCCGGGCGCATGGGGACCCTTTTCGGGGCCCTGAATCACCTGCCTTCGGGCAGGGTCCGGTGCGTGATCGCCCTCCGCGCATCGGTGGCAGAAATGGGAGGGCATGTCTCCGATAGGAGGAGGTAACACTATGAGCAAGTTTCTGAAAGCAGCCGTTCTTGCGGCATCCATGGCCGGTCTGGCCGCTGCCCCGATGATGGCTTCCGCGCAGTGGGGCGGGCCGGGCTATGGTGGTCCGGGCTACGGGGCTCCCTACGGTCCCGGTTATGGCTACGGCCCCGGCTACGGTGGCATGCCGTTCTTTGGCGGTCCGGGTTACGGCCGCGGCCACAACATGGGCGACATGTTCGGCGACATGATGGGCGATTTCGACTTCTCCGCCCGCGGTCGCGGTCATGGTCACGGCTACGGTCACGGCCGTGGTGACGGCTACGGCTATGGTCGTGGTCATGGCTACGGTCCCGGCTACTATGGCCATCCGGGCTACGGTTACGGCCCCGGCCACGGCTATGGCCCGCAGCAAGGTATGCCGCAGCAGGGCATGCCGCAGCAGCAGCAAGAGCAGTGATCTGCTCGCACGGGCTCGCCCGTGCATGATCGGCTGCCCGGTTCGCCGGGCAGCCCGTTTTAGAATTCAATGGATCCGGGAGCCGCAATGCTGACCGTGGTGGCCAACCTCAAGGGCGGAACGGGCAAGAGCACCGTCGCTTTCAATCTCGCGCTCTGGCTGCTCGCGAAAGGGCACCGCGTACAGGCCGTGGACCTGGATCCGCAGGGGACTCTCGGCGATGTCCTGGAAGTGCGGCAGGAGGAGGGGTACAGCCCCGCGCTCCCCGCCACGACCGATGCCGACGTCGCGCTGGGTCGGCAGGGGGATTTCGATCACTGGCTGGTGGACGTCGGGCCCTCCGCCATGGACACCCTGATGCAGGCGGTCGCCGCCGCGGACCGGGTGCTGATCCCCGTGCCGCCGAGTCAGGCCGACGTGTGGTCCACTCACCGTTTCGTGCGCGAGATCCAGGAGCTTCGGACCAATCGCGAAACCGGCCCCGGCATCGAGGTGTTCATCAATCGCGCCGATACGCACCAGTTCGTGCGCGAGACCGAGGAGACTGCGGAGGCCCTGCAGCAGATCGAGGGTATCCGTTTTCTGCGCCCTCGGCTGAAGCAGCGCACGGCCTTCCGGCGGTCGTTCAGCGAGGGTCTCGCGGTGAACGAGCTGGAGCCTTCCGGCAAGGCGGCGGAGGAGCTGGACCGACTGGCCCGGGCGATTTTCGGACAGGAAACGAGGTGACAAATGGAATCAGGTGAAGACAAGCCGCGCCACGGTTTCATCAATCGCTACTGGGTGCTGATCGTGATCGTCCTCTGGTTGATCGCCTGGTCCGCCCGTGACTGGCTGGCGCCGGCCGAGCCGGAGGACCCGCCCGCGGAGTCCGGCGTGGTCCTGGAGGAAGAGCCTTCTGCCGAGGACCAGGAAGCTGCCCGGGAAGAAGCTGCCCGGGAAGAAGCTGCTCGGGAAGAAGCTGCTCGGGAAGAAGCGGACAGGGAAGAAGCCGCCAGGGAAGAAGCCGTGGAGGAGCCGGTGGAGGTCGAGGCGCTGCTGACCGAAGCACGGGAGACGTACTGGCGCGAGGGTGCCGCAGCCGCGAGGACCGTCCTCGAAGGCGGGCTGGAAACGCAGGCGTACGAAAGCCGGGAACGGGCGGACATCCTCGGGGAACTGGGCAATCTGCAATACGCCACCGGCGACGTTGAAGCCGCCATGGGAAGCTGGGACCGGGCGCTGGAGAAGCTTCCGGAGGGCGAACGCCGGGCGATGATGGCCCCACTGCGTCCGATCTATTCCCGGCATCATCCGCAAGGGGCGGACCACCTGGAACGGTTCCGCTGAGGTTTGCGGCACCCTCCACATCACGTGTGCTGTAGTCACCGACCGGAGGAACGATGGGTGCGAAAGACAGGCCAGCTGACGGCGACAGTCAGTATTACGAGGTCAAGGAAGAGGCGGACGATGCGCAACGACGGGCCCGGCGACTCGAACTGATCGTCTATGCTTCCCTGGTCGCATTCGTCGTGCTGGCGGTGTACGGTTTCTGGTTGATCACCAGCCTGACCCGGGACGTGTCACAGCTGACCGAGGAGATCTCCTCGATGACCCGGGTGGTGGACCGCGACATGTCGGCGATTGTGCGCCACATGGAGGCGATGGAGGGCCGCATGGTGGACATTGCCGGGTCCACGGCCGAGATGGAGCAGAGCGTTGCGTCCATCAGCGAGGACACCGGCCGCATGAGCACGGACATCGGGTCGATGACCCGGGATACCGAGGTCATGGCCGGGTCCGTGATCGGCATGCAGCGCGACATGTGGAGCCTGAATCGCAACGTGGGCGGTCCCATGGGTATGATGAACATGTTCAACCCACTCTCGGGGCAGGGCGGTCCCTATCCGGGGTCGGGCGGTCCCTACCGTCCGCCGTCGGCGCCGCGCTAGCCGTGCGCGCGGTCTGCCCGGGCCCGAACCAATACGGAGATCGGAATGTTCAATCGACCTGGCAGCCGCGTCCGCAAGCAGCTCAAGCTCCTGAGTGACCGTCTGGCGGAGGAAAACCCGGTCCTCGAGGGCGTGGTCAATCCGTTCCGGGAGCTGGATCGGGTCGGATATGCCTCGGGCCTGCTGGATCCGGAAGAAGAGTCCTACGCCTTCACCATTTCCTGGTGGCCGATGATCTCGGTCCTGGGGACCTTCTCCTCGGGCAAGTCCACGTTCATCAACGAGTTCGTGGGCGATACCGTGCAGCGCAGCGGCAGCCAGGCGGTGGACGACAAGTTCACCGTGATCTCCTACGGCGGCAGCGAACGGGTGCAGGAACTCCCCGGGCTGGCGCTCGACGGAGATCCGCGCTTCCCGTTCTATCGGGTCTCCGACGAGATCGAACGCATCACCGATGGCGGCGGGCGTACGGTGGATCATTTCCTGGCGATGAAGACCGCGCGATCGGAGCAGCTGCGCGGACGCATCCTGATCGACTCGCCCGGGTTCGATGCCGACGAGCAGCGCACCACCATCCTGCAGCTGACCGACCACATCATCGATCTGTCGGATCTGGTGCTGGTGTTCTTCGACGCACGGCACCCCGAACCCGGCGCCATGCGCGACACCCTGGAGCACCTGGTCAACCGGGTGGCCGAACGCAACGATTTCACCAAGCTGGTGTTCATCCTCAACCAGATCGACACGACCTGGCGCGAGGACAACCTCGAGGAAGTCGTCGCAGCCTGGCAGCGCGCGGTGGTGCGCCAGGGGAATGCAACCGGGCGTTTCTACTGTATCTACAACGAAAGCGGCGCGGTGGAGATCGGTGACCCGCAGGTGCGCGAGCGCTATGAGGAAAAATCCGCGCACGACCGTGAGGAGATCCACGCCAAGATCCGCGAGATCAGTTCTTCACGGTCGTACCGGATTATCGGGGCCCTGCAGGCGATCGCCGAATCCATCGAGATGGATGCCCTGCCGGCGATCAAACGCAGTCTGGATCGCTGGCGGCGCCGTGTACTGCAGTTCGACGCCGGCATGATGGGGGTGCTGGTGGCGGTGCTGGCCGTGATCGGCTACCAGGCGACCGACGGTGTCCGCCCGTGGATCGATGGCCGGGTGTGGCAGACCCTGCTGGACAACCCGTGGTGGACGTCGCTGGGCGTGGTGCTGGTTCTCGGCGCGCTGGGCGGTATCCATTTCTTCAACCGTCGCTGGCTCGCACGGCGGATTGCACGCGAGCTGCCGAAGGAATCGGCGGCCGGGAACTGGCAGGCGGCCTTTCTCAAGAGTACCCGGCCGATGCGTTCGCTGTTCGCACGGGGGCCGCGCGGTCTGGGGCGGCGGAGCCTGGCACGGCTGCATCGCCTCCGTGATCAGGCCGAGGCCTACATCCAGAAGCTCAACAACCAGTTCGTGGACGCGAGCCCCGTGGACCCCGGCAGTGGCCGGGCCTCGGCGGCGGATGTTCATCGACCGGCGGAGGCGGCCGAACGGCGGCCGGCGCCGGAATCCGGGCCGGGTCAGGAGGGTGCGGCCGAGGGCAGTGATGCAGGGAGCAGCGGAACGCGGTAGGCTTCGGTCGGCTTGAGCCGGTGCCTGTCTGCCGCCGACAACAAGCGAATCGGTCACCGATGTGCACGGACCGCGTGCCATCCGCACCGAAGGAGGAGAGCAATGACCGTACTGGCGTGGGTCATGTTTGCGCTGGCAATGATTCTGGTACCGATTTCGGTCTGGGCCAGTCTTGCCGCCCTGGGTGTTTGCGCGGGTTGCGCCCTGATTCGGGACTGGCGACGAGCGCGCCAGGGTTCCGGACACTGAGAATCCGCACTTCACGCCATTCGGAGCCGGGTGGTGCAGGGGGCGCCACCCGGCTTCGCCATGTATAACAACAGGAGGAAAACTCAATGAGCGACGAACAGAAGAAAATGGCCATCATCGCGACCAAGGGCAGCCTGGACTGGGGGTATCCCCCGTTCATCCTGGCCTCGACCGCGGCGGCCCTGGGCTATGAGTGCGAGATCTTCTTTACCTTCTATGGCCTGAAGCTGCTGGAGAAAAAGCTGGATCTTCAGGTGACCTCACTGGGCAATCCGGGCATGCCCATGCCCATGCCCATGCCGGTTCTTGTGCAGGCCCTGCCGGGGATGCAGAAGATGATGACCGTGATGATGAAGAAGAAGATGAAGGCGAAGGGCGTCTCCGATCTGGAGGATCTGCGCGAGCTGTGCCAGGAGGCCGAAGTGCGCATGATCGCCTGCCAGATGACGGTGGACCTGTTCGAAATGGACACCAGTCACTTCATTGATGGCGTGGAATATGCCGGGGCGGCGGCGTTCTTCGAGTTCGCCGGAGATTCCGACATCTGCCTGTTCATGTAAACGGGCGGGGCGTTCGCGCCATCCGGGCCCCGGAGCCGAGCTCCGGGGCCTTTTTGTTGGCGGGGTTCACGTCGCATTCGTCGTGCCCGCGGACCCGCAAAGCCTGCGTGAGTCGTTATACTCTGCGGCCATGAAACGACTGCATCCCGATTCCTTTCCGACCCTCGAGGATTTCGTCGGCAACACGCCGCTGGTGCGCCTGCAGCGCCTGGCCGCGGATCTGCCGTCGACCGTGCTGGTAAAGCTCGAGGGCAATAACCCCGCCGGTTCGGTCAAGGACCGGCCCGCGGTCAACATGATCCGTGCCGCCGAGCAGCGCGGCGACATCCGTCCCGGCGATACCCTGATCGAGGCCACCTCCGGCAATACCGGCATCGCGCTGGCGATGGCGGCCGCGATCAAGGGCTATCGCATGATCCTGATCATGCCGGACAACATGTCGGCCGAACGGCGCGCGTCGATGAAGGCCTATGGAGCCGAGCTCAAGCTGGTCACGCGCGAGGAAAGCATGGAAGGGGCGCGTGATCTCGCTCAGCGCATGGCGGACGCGGGAGAAGGCTTCCTGCTTAACCAGTTCGGCAATCCCGACAATCCCAATGCGCATTATCAGGGCACCGGGCCGGAGATCTGGCGCGACACCGAGGGCACGGTCAGCCATTTCGTGTCTTCCATGGGCACCACCGGGACCATCATGGGGGTTTCGCGGTACCTGAAGGAGCGCGATCCGGAGATCGAGATCGTCGGCGTGCAGCCGGGAGAAGGGGCTTCCATCCCGGGGATCCGGCGCTGGCCCGAGGCCTATCTGCCGACGATCTTCGAGGCCGCGCGGGTGGACCGCACCGTGGACGTGACCCAGGAGGAAGCGGAGACCACCATGCGCCGGCTGGCGGCAGAGGAAGGCATCTTTGCCGGGGTGTCGTCCGGCGGCGCGGTGGCGGCCACCCTGAAGCTCGCCGCACAGGTCGAAGGCGGAACCTTCGTGGCCATTATCTGCGATCGCGGCGACCGCTACATTTCCACCGGCGTCTACCCCGACTGAGGCTGGCATGTCTGCTCCCGTACTGGTTTTTGACCTGGAAACGGTGCCCGATATCGAGGGCGCGCGCCGGCTGTACGACTTTGATGGCCTGACCGACCGGGAGGTCGCGGATGCGCTGTTCGCGATGCGCCGCGCGCAGACCGGCTCGGAATTCCTGCGCCATCCGCTGCATCGCATCGTGTCCATCGGGGTGCTGTACCAAGGCGGGGAAGCGCTCAAGCTGTCGGCCTTCGGCCGCGACGGCGAGGACGGGCACACGCCGGACGAGGCCGAACTGCTGCGCCAGTTCTTCGGCGTGATCGACCAGCGCACGCCCACGCTGGTGAGCTGGAACGGGAGTGGCTTCGACCTGCCGGTGCTGCACTACCGCGCGCTGGTCAATGGCGTGCAGGCGCCGCGGTACTGGGAGCAGGGCGACGACGACCGCGAGTTCCGCTACAACAACTACCTGTCGCGCTTCCACTGGCGCCATGTCGACCTGATGGACGTGCTCGCCGGCTTTCAGGGCCGCGCGGTGACCGGACTGGACACCATGGCCAGCCTGCTGGGTTTCCCCGGCAAGCTGGGTATGGACGGCTCCATGGTCTGGCCGGCATGGCGCGACGGACGCGCCGGCGAGATCCACGACTACGTGGAGCACGACGTGCTCAATACCTACCTCGTGTGGCTGCGCTTCGAGCACATGCGGGGGCACCTGACCGACGATGCGCTGAAGTCCCGCCAGGACCAGCTGGCGGATTACCTGGCCGCCAGCCCGGCGGAGCACCACCTTGAATTTCTCGAAGCCTGGCGGGGCTGACGGCATGGGCAAGAAGATCGACCGCACACCGTTCGAGGCCGTGATCGAGGACGTTACCCTCGATGGCCAGGGCGTGATCCGGCGTGACGGCAAGGCCTGTTTCGTGCACGGGGCACTGGCCGGCGAGCGGGTGCGCGCGGTGCAGACCGGGCGCAAGCGCCGTTTTGATATGGCTGAAGTGGTGGAGGTGCTGGAGCCCGCGGCCGGCCGTGTGGATCCGCCCTGCGCATTCTTCGGTCTGTGCGGCGGCTGCAAGCTGCAGCACGCCTCGATCGACCTGCAGCGCGAGATCAAGGAACAGGCCCTGTTCGATGCGCTGGAGCGGATCGGGCACGTGACGCCCGAGGCGCGGTTCGAGCCGCTGACCGGGGCGACCCTGGGCTATCGGCGAACGGCCCGGCTGGGCGCGAAGCATGTCCCGAAGAAGGGCGGGACCCTGGTCGGGTTTCGTGAACGGGGCAGTCCCTATCTGGCGGAGATGGACCACTGCGAGGTGCTGCATCCGGCGGTGGGGCACCGCATCCGTGCGCTGCGGGAGCTGCTGGACGGCCTGCAGGCGCGTGACCGGATCCCGCAGATCGAGGTCGGCGTGGATGACGACGACCGCGTGGCGCTGGTGTTTCGTCATCTCGATCCGCTGGCCGATGCCGATCGGGCGCGGCTGGCGGCCTGGGCCGAGGAGGAACGGATCGGCGTGTTCCTGCAGTCGGGCGGGCCGGAGACCGTGGTCCATCTGGCGGGGCCGGATGCCCCGCTGGTCTACCGGCACCCGGATTTCGGCGTGGAGGTCGGTTTCACGCCCATGGATTTCGTCCAGGTCCACCCCGAGGTCAACCGTGCCATGGTGCGCCAGGCGGTGGCCGCCATGGAGCTGGAGCCGGAGCACCGGGTGCTGGACCTGTTCTGCGGGCTGGGCAACCTGACCCTGCCGCTGGCGACCCGGGCGGCCGAGGTGACCGGGGTCGAGGTGGATGATGCGATGCTCGCGCGGGCAGCGGACAGCGCGCGCGGGCAGGGGATCGACAACACTCGCTATGCCCGCGCCGACCTGGACGACGCCGAGGCACTCTCGCGGGCCGACTGGCTGCACGAGGACTGGGACCGGGTCCTGCTCGATCCCCCGCGCACCGGGGCGGCCGCCGCCGTGGAGGCGCTGGGCCCGCGCCGGATCGAGCGCATGGTCTACGTGTCCTGCAACCCGGCGACCCTGGCCCGTGACGCCGAACGTCTGGTGCATCATCATGGCTACCGGCTGGAACGGGCCGGGATCATGGACATGTTCCCGCACACCGCGCACGTGGAATCCATGGCCGTCTTTTCCCGGGCCTGAGGGCGCGGCCGGATCGCGTGGTAACTCCAAGGAGGCAGTGAATGCTCGAGATCGTGAAAAGTGGCGGCTGGCTGATGGTGCCGATCCTGCTGTGCTCGGTGCTGGCCGTGGCGATCATCCTGGAACGTTTTATCTCGCTGCGGCGAGGGCGAGTGGTACCGCAGGGCCTGCTGGCGCGCGTATGGGAACAGATGCGCGAACACGGCCTGTCGATGGAGGACATCGAGCGCCTGCGTGAAAATTCCCCGCTGGGGGCCGTGCTGGCCGCGGGTCTGGCGACCCATGACCGTACCCGCCAGATTACCCAGGAAAGCATCGAGGAGGCGGGCCGGCGGGTGGCCCATGAACTCGAACGCTACATGAACACCCTCGGCACCATCGCGATGATCACGCCGCTGCTGGGGCTGCTGGGCACCGTGGTCGGCATGATCGAGGTCTTCACGGTGGTCACCGAGATCGGCGTGGGCAGCCCGCGGGATCTGGCCGGCGGCATCTCGCAGGCGCTGATCACCACCGCCACCGGCATCGGGATCGCGATTCCGGCGCTGATCTTCCATCGCTACTTCCGCGGCCGGATCGACGAGCTGGTGCTGGAGATGGAGCAGGAAGCCACCAAGCTGGTCGAGATCATGCACGGCGAGCGCAGTGCCAGCAGCGTCGAGGCCGGAGGCCGGGCGTGAAGTTCCGCCCGCCCACACAACGCGAGGAGCCCGGCGTCAATCTCACGCCGCTGATCGATGTGGTGTTCCTGCTGCTGATCTTCTTCATGGTCTCCACCACGTTCGACCGGCACGCCGACATCGACATCACCCTGCCATCGGCCGACCGGGAAGCGGAACAGGTGGACGATCGCGCCTGGATCGACATCGTGGTGGACGCCGACGGCCGTTATTTCGTGGACGGGCGGGAACTGGTGAACCGTCGGGCCGAAACCCTGGAACAGGTGCTGGGCGAAGTTCTCGAGGCCCGCGGCGATGACCCCGTGGTGATCCGCGCGGACGCCAGTGCCAGTCACCAGTCGGTGGTGCGGGCGCTGGACGTGGTGGGCCGCCTCGGTGTCAGCGCGGTGTCGATCGCGACACTGGGTGATGACGGCCGGGCGGCGGACGACTGAGCGGCATGTACACGACCGAACCGGGATATGGGGCCGGACTGGCGGGAGTCTGGAGCGCGGTCGGGCGGGACTGGCGCCGCGGTGACCGGGCACGCGCGCTGGCGCGGCTGGGGTTCCTCAGTCCGCCGGAGGACCGTGGCCGCCTGATCTGGATTCGGGCCGGGGCCGACCCCGAGAGCCTGCGCCTGGGGATCGAACTGCTGGGATTCGTGCGCCACAAGCGTCAGGACGTGCGCCTGGTGCTGACCTTCGAGCGCGCCTGCCCCGAACTGTTCGAACAGCACATGCAGCCGTTTCGCAAGGTGGGCGTGGGGTACGGCCCCTGCGATCGGCCACGGGTCGTGCGCCGCGTGCTGGACCGCTTCCAGCCCGCGGGCATCATCCTGGCGGGCGGCGTGACCCCGCCCAACTTGCTGGAAGCCACACAGGCCCCGGTGATCGCGGTGAACGCGGCACCGCCGGCGCGGCCGGCGGCGCGGGGTCTGGAGCTGGCCTGGCCCCGCGATCCGGAAGAGAGCCGGCGCTGGAATGAGCACGCCGGCGACGGCGGTGCCGCGCGGTGGCTGGAACCGGCGGATCCGATGGCGCGTTTCGTCGAAGCGCAGGCGGATGTGGTCCTGCGCTCGCTGGTGGGTGGCGAGGTACGCCGGCTGTGGTGGTGGCACGGCACTGCGGCCGGCTGGCCGGCCTGGCGCGCCGCCTGGGAGGCCTCCGGTTTCGCGGAGGAGGACATCCTGCTGGCCAGTCTGGAAGAGGACCCCGGTCACCCGCTGCCGGGGCGTTCATTGCGGGTGAGCGAATGGGATCGCAATGCGCTCGCGCCCGGGAATGTCGTGCAGCTGGACGACCCGCGCTGGTTCGCCGCGGCGGCCAGCGCGGCGCAGGCGGTGCATCTGGATGCCCCGGGATCGCGGGTGCTGTGGCAGGCGCTTGCGGGCGGGACCGCGGTCAGTCTCGGGCGCGAAGGGACCCTGGAACTGCCGGTGGAGGTGCACGCCGATCCGCAGGCGGTGCTGGCCCGCTGGACGGCGTTGCGCGACGATGCCGCCGTCCGCCGGCAGCTTGGGGATGCCGCCCGCCGCCGGTTCTGGGACGAGCGCCGGCGGGTGGATGACCATTTCGAGACGCTGCTGGCCGAGGTCTGGGACTGGTGAGCCCGTCGCCGGGGAACGGAGGCCGCGCATGAATACGGCCTGGCTGAGTCGATGGTGGTGGCGGCACTGGAGCCACCGCGGCCCGGTGGCCGCGACGTTGTATCCCCTGTCGCTGGCCTACGCCGGACTTGCGGAATACAACCGCATGCGCCTGGAAGAGATCCGCCGGACTACCCGACTGCCGCTGAAGGCGGTGATCGTGGTCGGGAATCTGACGGTCGGCGGCAGCGGCAAGACCCCGATGACGGACTGGCTGGCGCGGCGTCTGACGGAGGCGGGATATCGTCCGGGCATCGTGTCCCGTGGCTATGGCCGGCGTGGCGAGGCGGGGCAGGCGGTGCATCCGGATTCGGATCCGTCCGAGGTCGGGGACGAGCCCGTGCTGCTGGCCCGACGGACCCGGCTGCCGGTCCAGGTGGACCGCGATCGCGTGCGTGGCGCACGCGCGCTGGCCGACCGCGGCGCGGACGTGGTGATCGCCGATGACGGCATGCAGCACCATCGACTGCCACGGGATCTGACCGTGTTGATGGTGGACGGGCGCCGGGGCCTCGGCAACGGTCTGTGTCTGCCGGCCGGGCCGCTGCGCGAGCCGAAGGCGGCACGTGCGCGGGCCGATTTCGTCGTGCGGACCGGTGGCGAGGCCGGCGCCGACGAGATCCCGATGCAGCTGGTACCGGCCTCGCGCCTGCGGCGGGTGGACGGCAGTGACGAGATCATGCGCCCGAGGTTTCTGGGCGGGCAGGAGGTCCACGCGGTCGCCGGCATTGCCGACCCGGAACGTTTTTTTTCCATGCTGGAGCAGCGCGGCATCTACGTGATCCGGCACCCGTTTCCGGACCACCATCGCTTCCGCGCGCGTGATCTGGCGTTTGATGACAACCTGCCGGTTCTGATGACCGAGAAGGATGCCGTAAAATGCCGGTCGTTCGCGCAATCCCGCCACTGGTACTGGCCCGTGGCGGCCAGCCTTCCAGCCACTTTCGAGTCGGCCCTGCTGCAGCGTCTCAGGACCAGCATCCGGCTCCGCCATCTGGGGTAAGTACAACATGGACAACCGCCTTCTCGACATCCTCGTCTGCCCGGAGACCAAGGGCCCGCTGAAATACGACCGCGAGAATCAGGAGCTGATCTCGGTTCAGGCCGGTCTGGCGTACCCGATTCGGGACGAGATCCCGGTGATGCTGGTGGACGAGGCCCGGCGCCTGTCGGACGAGGAAAAGGAACGCTGGCGCGACGTCTGAGGGCGCCGTGGAACCCTTCGTTGTCGTCATCCCGGCGCGGCTGGCCTCCAGCCGTCTGCCGGAGAAGCCGCTGGTGCCGGTCGCCGGTCGTCCGCTGATCGCGCATGTCGTCGCGCGTGCGCGGGAGAGTCGTGCCTCCCGCGTCATCGTGGCGGCCGACGATGAACGGGTGCTGGCCGCAGCCCGCGAGGCGGGCGCTGAGGCGGTGTTGACCGCCGCGGAGCTCCCGTCGGGCACCGACCGCATCGCCGCGGTGGCCGCGACGGAGGGCTGGGGTGACGAATCCCTGGTGGTGAACCTGCAGGGGGACGAACCCCTGACACCCGGCGGGCTCCTCGACGAGCTGGCGGCCCTGCTGGCGGAATCGCCGGAGGCCGGGATGGCGACCTTCGGCGTGCCGCTGGGCAGTGCGGCCGATGTGCACGATCCGAACCAGGTCAAGCTGGTGACCGACGACCACGGGCGAGCGCTGTATTTTTCCCGCGCGCCCATTCCCTTCGACCGTGAGGCCGCGCGCGCCGGCCGCGAACCCGACACGTCGGCGGCCGTGCGTCACCTCGGGCTGTACGCGTATCGCGCCGGGTTCCTGCGGCGCATGAGTGCGACCCCGCCGGCGCGCCTCGAACGCCTCGAGCAGCTGGAGCAGCTGCGAGCCCTGGCGATGGGCGCGCATATACAAGTGGGGCTGCGTGCGGAGGCGCATCCGCCCGGTGTCGATACCCCGAGCGATGTAGAACGCGTGGAAGCGGCGCTGGCGCAGTGGCGGGGATCATGACCGGCGGGTGGCCGCGTCGCCGGACGGCGGGTTACGCCGCGGGTGTCCTGATACTGGCGCTGGTGTTGACCGGATGTGGCGAGGGGCCGTCGGAGGCGCCCGCACCCGAACGGCCCGTCAAGCTGGTCACCGTGAGCGAGCGGGACACTCTCATCGAGCGCCGCTTCTCCGGGCGTACCCAGGCGGCGGAACGTGCCTGGCTGGCGTTTCGCGTCGGAGGTGTGGTCGAGTCGGTCGCGGTGGAGCGCGGCGAACGCGTGGACGAGGGCGACCTCCTGGCGCGCCTGGACCCGCGCGATTTCCAGCGCCGGGTGCGTGAACTGGAGGGCGGTCTGGTGGAGGCCCGCGCGGAGCAGCTGATGCTGGAGCACGGCGCACGCGAGGAAGAACGGCGCCAGCTGGAGGCGCGGCTGGAGGCGGCCGGGGCCCGCGAGGAACAGGCCGAGTCCGAATACCGCCGGGTGGCGCGCATGCGCGACGACGGTCATGTGAGTCAGTCGGAATATGACCGCGCCCGCCGGGCCCTGCGCGAGGCCGCGGCGGACCGGCGTTCGGCGCAGGAGGCGCTGACCATCGCGCGGGCCGGCGGCCGCGAGGAGGAGCGCGAGGCCGCCCGGGGCCGGATCCGGCGCATCGAGGCGCAGCTGGAGCAGGCGCGCGACGCACTGGAAGACAGCGAACTCAGGGCCCCGTTCACCGGTTACGTCGCCGAACGCGACCTGGAACCACATGAACCGGTGCAGGCCCATCACCCGGTGGTCCTGTTCGAGGATCTGGAATCCATCGAGATCGAGGTCGGCATCCCCGAGGGGCTGCTGGCCTGGCGGGACCGGCTGGAGGCGGTGGAGGTACGCATTCCGGCGCTGGACGACGCGCGTTTCTCCGCCAGCATCCGGTCGGTCGGGGTGGACGTGCTGCCGGGACGGCAGACCTATCCGGTCAAGGTGTCTATCGATGCTGCCCGCGAGCGGGAGGGCGCCGCCGACCGCGGGCGTCTGCTCCCGGGGATGACCGCCGAGGTCGCCTTCCGGGCGCGTCCTGAAGCGGGTGTCGGCGTGGTGCTGCCGCCGTCCGCTCTGGTGGAACACGCGGAGGGCTACGCGGTGTGGGTGCGGGACCCGGAGGACGGCCGCGTCGCCCCGCGCCAGGTGGAAGTGCTCGGCGCGGATGGTCGCGGGGTGCGCGTGCAGGGCGATCTGGAGCCGGGTGACGAGGTGGTCTCCGCGGGTGCCGGACGGCTGCGCGAGGGCCAGCGTACCCGTCGGTTCAATGACGAGTCCCCGGCTTCGGGGCGCGACACCGGGGCCGGGGGCAACCGGCCGTGAACCCGCCCGGCGGCGACAACGCCGGGTCCGGGTTCAACGCCGCGACCTGGGCTATCCAGCGGGCCCGGCTGGTAGTGTTCCTGACGGCCCTGCTGGTCCTCGGCGGGACCTGGGCCTTCATCGACATGGGCAAGCTCGAGGATCCCGAGTTCACCGTGCCGACCGCGCTGGTGCAGACCGCGTATCCCGGTGCTCGAGCCACGCGGGTGGAGGAGGAGGTCACCGAGGTCCTGGAGCGCCATATCCAGCAGCTCGACGAGCTGGATGAACTGGAGTCGGTGAGCCGCCATGGCGAATCGGTGATCTTCGTCCACGTCGACGAGGCTCTGGGGGATCAGGCCCAGCGCCAGGTATGGGACGAGCTGGAACGCACCGTGCGCGCGGCGGTGCCGGATCTTCCGGAGGGGATTCGCGGTCCGCTGGTGGACGACGACTACGGGGATGTCTTCGGCACCCTGCTGGCGATCCACGGCGAGGGCTACAGCCACCGCGAGCTGCACGACTACGCTGATGAACTGCGCCGTGAACTGTTGCGCCTGCCCGGGGTGGCACGAGCCGAGCTGTTCGGCGATCGCGGCGAGCGGATTTTCGTCGAGACCCGGCGTTCGCGTCTGGCCGCACTGGATCTGCATCCGGGGGTGATCATCCAGGCTCTGGAGCGCCAGAACGTGGTGGCGCCCGGCGGGGCGATCGAACTGGAGGAGGACCGCGTACGGCTGTTCGTCTCCGGGGTGTTCGAATCGGTGGACGACGTTCGCCACCTGGCCATCCACAACCCCGAGACCGGCGAGCGTTTCCAGCTGCGCGATGTGGCCGAAGTGCACCGCGGTGACGCCGAGCCGCCGGAACGCATGCTGCGCTACAACGGCCAGCCGGCGGTCGCGCTGGGGGTGAGCCCGACCGAAGGGACCAACGTGGTCGCCCTGGGTGACGACGTCCTGGAGCGCATCGAGGCGTTGCGCGGGGATCGCCCGGTGGGAATCGACATCGACACGGTCAACTTCCAGCCGGAGACCGTGCGCGCGGCGATCCTGGATTTCGGCGGCAACCTGGCCACGGCCGTGGTCATCGTGCTGGGGGTGCTGCTGGTGGCGCTCGGGTGGCGCACCGGCCTGATCGTCGGCATGGGCGTGCCGCTGACCATCCTGGCGACCTTTTTCGTGATGTGGGTGGCCGGCATCGAACTGCACCGGGTCTCGCTGGGGGCCCTGATCGTGGTCCTGGGGATGCTGGTGGACAACGCGATCGTCGTTGCCGAACTGATGATGACCCGCATCCAGCGCGGCACCGAGCGGCTGCAGGCGGCGCGCGAGGCGGTCAGCGAGACCGGCGGGCCGCTGCTGATCGGGACCCTGATCGCAGCGCTGGCGTTCTCGCCGATCAGCATGACGCCGACCCTGGTGGGCGAGTTCACCCGCTCGCTGTTCTGGGTGGTGGCGATCGCGCTGGGCCTGTCGTGGCTGCTGGCGGTGACCCTGACGGCCCTGCTGGCGTGGCGCTGGTTGCCGGCTCCGGCGAATGGCGACCCGACCGGTACGGAGACGCCCGGAATCGGCACGCAGCTGCTCGCGTTCTATCGCCGGGCGCTCACGGCCATGCTGCGCCATCGCCGCCGGACCCTGGCGTCGGTGGTCGGCCTGATGCTGGTCGCGGTCGCGTCCTTTGCGCTGGTACCGCAGATCTTCTTCCCGCCGGCCGACCGGGCGCAGTTCATGATCGATCACTGGCGGGGAGAAGGGACGCGCATCGAGTCCACCGCAGCCGATGTGGCGCGTCTGGAATCCTGGCTGTCGCAGCACCCCGAGGTGGAAAGCTACACGGCCTTCATCGGCGAGGGGTCGCCGCGGTTCTATCTGCCGATGATGCCCGAACTTCCCAATCCGGCGCTGGCCCAGATCCTGGTGCAGGTCGAAGACGTGGATCGACTGCATGACATCATCGCGGAGACCCGCGAATGGATGGACGGTCGCTTCCCCGGGGCGGAACCTCGGGTGCGGCCGATGCAGCTGGGGGAGCCCGTGCGCTATCCGGTGGAGCTGCGGCTGTCCGGGCCGCAGGACCGGGCCGAACTGCGCGCCACCGCCGACCGCGTGCTGGAATGGATGGAAGGTCACCCCGACCTGGAACGGCCCCGGCATGACTGGCGCGAACGCACACTGACGCTGGACGTACAGGTGGATCAGGACCGGGTCCGAGCGGCCGGGCTGTCCAGCGCCGAGGTGGCCGAGACCCTGGAGGCCGGAGTCAGCGGCATGCCGATCGGGGTCTTTCGCGATGGCGATCAGGCCCTGCCGGTGCTGTGGCGCTTTCCGGAGGATGAACGCCGGGATCTGGCACAGCTGCACACCCTGGAGATCTGGCCGCGCGACGGCGGTGCCGCGGTGCCACTGGGCCAGGTAGCCGAGGTGGAGCCCGTGTTCGACGAGGCGGTGATCTGGCGCCATGACCGGCGCCCCACCGTGACCCTGCAGGCGGACCTTGCCCCCGGTGCCACCGCCAGCGGTTTCGTGCGCGAGGCCGACCCGGTGATCGACACCCTGCTGCAGGGCACCGGGAATGCGGGGCAAGTGGAGCGGGCATGGGGCGGCGAGTTCGAGGCGGCCGCTGATGCGCAGGCCAGTGTGCTGGCGCCGGTGCCCATTGTCCTGGGACTGATGGTGGTGTTACTGCTCTGGCAGTTCAACAGCTTCCGCAACACCCTCGTGGTGGCGCTCAGCGTCCCGCTGGCGGTGGTGGGCGTGGTCGCGGGTCTGCTGCTGTTCCGGCAGCCGTTCGGTTTCATCGCCCTGCTGGGGGCAATGAGCCTGGGCGGAATCCTGCTGCGCAATGCGATTGTGCTGGTGGAGCAGGCCGAGCTGGAACGCCGCCGCGGACTGGAACCCCTGGAGGCCCTGATCGAGGCCGCGGTCAATCGTTTCCGCCCGGTGCTCCTGACCGCCCTGACCACCATCCTCGGCATGATCCCGCTGGCGCTGTCCGGACCGTTCTGGGCGCCGCTGGCCATCGCCGTGATGAGCGGCCTTGCCGCCGGCACGGTGCTGATCCTCGGCGTGGTGCCGGTGCTGTACGCGACGCTGCACCGGCTCCCGCGTCCGGCCTGAAACAGCCCGAGCGGGCCCGGTCGACTTAACCGGTGGCCTCTCGCAGTCGCCGGGCCCAGTCGCGCAGGGCCTCCGGCAGTTCTTCGTCGGTGTCGGGCAGTTCCCGTGCCAGCAGCCGCAGGCGATAGCGCACGTCGTTCTGCAGCGCGGCGGTTTCCACACGCAGGGATGCATCCTGGGCGATGCTGTCGCGGATCAGGTCCAGGGACAGCCCGCGCAGCCCGGCCCGGTCCAGCAGGCGGGTCAGCGGCTCCAGATGGCGCCGGAGGATGGCCTGCGACGCCGGATCGAGCTGTTCCATGCGCTCGAGGCCCTGTTCCACGCATTCGATCCCGGCACGCAGGGCTTCCCAGTCGACCGGAGAGCCGGTCTCCTGCGGGGCCGATTCGGCGACGGGGCAGTGGTCCATGGCCTGCAGCAGGACGCGAAGAGCGTCGCCATCGAGCTGGCCGGCGTGGCCCTTGAGGATCGCCGAGAGGGCCGCGGGATCCTGCCGGCCGCACAGGGCGGAGGCAAGCTCCATCACCGCCAGGCAGCGACCCGCCGGCTCCAGCGTCTCGCCTGCGTGACCGCGTGGGTAGCCGCTGCCATCGAGGCGCTCATGGTGCTGCAGGACCGCATGGCTGGCCCCCGGGTGGCACGCGGGAAAACGCTTGAGCGTGAGCCAGGCGATCACCGGATGGCTGCGCAGCTGGCGTTCCTGTTCGGGCGTCAACGGGGCGCGGGATTCGAAGATCGCCGGGTCGATATGCAGATAGCCGATGTCATGGAACAGTCCGGCCGTGGCCAGATCGCGGGCAAAGGCGGTGTCCGGCGGGCGCAGCTCCATTCCCAGCAGCGTGGCGCCCAGCGACACCTGGACGGCGTGTTCGAACGCCTCCGGCATGCGTTCCTGCAGAATGGACAGTTTGCCTGCCAGCGCCGGGTCCAGGGTCAGGGAGGAGGGCACCGCGACGGCTTCGCGGGGCCGCGAGGCCACGGCCATCAGGGCGCGGGTCAGCGGGTCTTCTTCCGCGACACGTTCGGAGGTGGCGCGCAGGGCCGCCCGGTCCACCGGTTCGGCGACGTCGATGCTGGCGTCCAGCGGGCGCAGCAGTTTGTGTGTGGTGAGGCGCTCGAACAGCCGCCGGTCCAGAGGCTGGCCGGCCTCGATGAGCTTCTGGCCGTGAGCGTTGTAGATGGCCTCGCTGGTACGCATGTCGCGCACTTCGCCGGCTTCTGTCACGTGGGTGACGAAATGGGCGGTGTCGGGCGGGCCGCCGTGTTCCTCCGTGCCGGCATGTTCGGGGCGCTGTGGCATGGGGGCCGATTCTAACAACAAGTCAGTCGTGCAAGCCGAGTATGCGCGGGAGCTGCCCGAGACGGCCCAGACGCGGCGGGGCGGGAACCGGGTGTTCCCAGGGCAGCGCGTCGGGGTTGTACCAGGCGGCGTTGAGACCCGCATCCAGCGCCCCGAGGATGTCCGCCACGGGGTCGTCGCCGACATGGAGGATGGCCGGTGCCGGTACGCCGGCACGCCGGCGCGCCTGTTCGAAGATTCGCGGATGGGGTTTGGCGGCGCCCGCTTCGGCTGCGGGAACGGCGAAATCGAAATAACGACCCAGAGGCGTGCGGAACACGTCGGCGTTGCCGTTGCTGATGGCGCCGAGGGTGAATCGGCCATGCAGGCGGGCGAGCACCGCATCGGCCTCCGGGAACGGGGTCACCTCGTTGCGGGCATGCCAGAAGACCGCGAAGCCTTCCTCCACGAGGGTGTCCGGACAGACCTGGCAGCGTTGTGCAAGACCGCGCAGCCATCGCTTGCGCAGGCGGGTCAGGTCGTGGCGCTCTTCTTCGGGTGCGGCCCGCATGAAGCCCGCGCGGTCGGCCACCAGCTCTTCGGGCTCGAAGCGGGCGCAGACTGCGGGCGCGCGTTCGCGCAGCCAGGCGTAGAAACGGTCTTCGGCATGACGGATGACCGGCATCACCGGCCAGAGGGTGTCGTCCAGATCGAACGTGATGCATTCGATCGAATGATCGGGTGCCGCGGCGGGTCGAGATTTCGATTTCATCGAACGTTATTGTCGGAGTTTTGCGTCGAGCGTCGCTTTTCCGAACCTCAAGCAGGTGTAAAATGAAGGGGAATTTCAATCGTGCAGCTTTCATTCTGCCCGAAAAGGAGAATCACAACATGAAGAAGCTCTTTCTGCGCAGTCTTCCCGTGGCCCTGCTGGGTGCGATGATGATGACCGGTACCGCTCAGGCCGTCGATCCCGAGGACGCGATCGAGTATCGCCAGGGCGTGTTCAAGGCCTTCAGCTGGAATTTCGGCCCGATGGCGGGCATGGCCCAGGGCGAGATCCCGTTCAACGAGGAGATGTTCCTGGAGCGTGCCGATCAGCTGGCGCGCCTGGCCGACATGCCGTGGCAGGGCTTTACCGAGGGCTCCGATCTCGGTGAAACCGATGCCATGATGGAGGTCTGGGAAGATCAGGAGACCTGGGAACAGAAGATCGCGGACTTCGAAGAAGAGGTTTCGCGCATGACGGCCCTGATCGATGAAGGGGCCGATGAAATGCAGCTGCGCCGTCAGGCCGGCGAGATCGGCCAGTCCTGCAAGGCCTGCCACGACAGCTTCCGCGCTGACTGATCGGCAGGCGGGGCCACCCGGCGGTATACGCCGCCGGGGCGGCCCGTGCCGAACGGAGACATACCGGGGCCGGTCGCTGCAGCGGCGGGCCTTTCTGGTTGCGGCCCGCGCACCGTGCCCGGGCCGGGCACGACTTCAGCGTAACCCGGGGGCCGTGGCGTCCTCCGCCGGGTCTACCCGGATCTCCAGCGATACGTCATCCCGGGCGCGGGTGGTGCGGCGGCGAACGGGCGGGTGAACGTCGCGGGCGTCGCTTTCCAGCCGCGAACGGATGCCGGCAAAATCGTGCCAGCTCCCGGGCTCCAGGGTGATCTCCGTTGCGACCCGTTCGTGCTCGGCGCCGCGCTGCAGGGGCGTCTGATGGAGATGGGTGATCGCCACGCGCACGCGGCCATCGGGTTGCATGCGGGGTTCCACGGCGAAGCCGCGCGCCGTGTCGCGATAGATGGGGTCGATGGCCACGCCGGCACGGCCGGCAAACAGGCGGTAACCGGCGGGCAGCGTCTCCCCGACCATCAGAACGGCGCGCCCTCCGTCGCGCAGCCGCAGGAACTGCTCGCGGTCCTCGTCTCGCCGGGTGGTAAAGCGCCGGATACGGCCGGCGGTTTCGTCGTCGTGGTCGCGGCGGCGGCGCACGCGCAGGATCAGATCGGGGGACGCCCGGTCGAGCTCCGCCACCATCTGGCGGATCTCCTCGATCTCGTGCGCCGGCGCGCGCACCAGAAGGCGGAAGCCATCCGGCTGCAGGGTGGCGCCGGGGAACAGTTCGCGCAGGTCGTGCACCACGGCTTCGGCCCGGCGATTCTGCAAGTCGATGACCGTGACACGGTCGGCCGCGTCGCGAGCCGTGGAACGGAGAGGCAGGGCGAGGAGGCAGGCGGCCGCGCTCGCCCGCAGGAACCGTCGGCGTCGGTCAGAGATGGACACGTCGCAGTTCGTCCGAATCCCGGCCGGCTTCCCAGCTCGCTTCGAATTCCTCCGCGCGGCGCCGGGTCCGGCCTCGATGATCGGTTTCACCCCGCAGGATGCGCTGGCTGCCCGAACGCGTGAACTGCATCCAGCCGGACTGATCGGCGATGACCGTCATCACCAGAGGTGCGTTTTCGTCGGGGCCCAGCACCCGCACGGAGACCGCGGTGGTCAGGCGCTTGAGCGTGCCGACCAGTTCGGGCAGACGGTCCTTGAGTGCCAGGTCGTCGTCCACCAGCAGGCGAATGTCGGTGGAGCGGTGGCGCTGGGCCATGCGCGCGAGGGTACCGGGGAGGTCGTCGTCCGCGACTTCTTCCAGCAGCGGTACCGGAGCGTGGATCCACAGGATCCGCCCGGCGTTTTCGCTCATCTCCCGCAGCATTTCGCGGGCCTGCTCGCGCGGGTCTTCCGTGTTCATGCCTTCTCCTTTGTCATCCGGCCCGCCTCATCCGGCGCGGGCCATGGAATTCCGGATGCGCCGCAGCATGCGCCGGTGGGGGATGCCGGCATCCTCGAACGTGTCACTGATGATAAAGAAATCGTGACGGGCATAGAATCCCAGGCGAGTCGCCTGGGCGTTCAGCCAGACTTCGCGCCAGCCGTGGCGGATCGCCGCGTTCAGGGCGCATTCGAGCAGATGCGATCCGATGCCGTGACCGCGCCAGGGCCGGCGCACGGCCATGCGTCCGATCTGGCCGCTGGGCAGCAGGCGCAGGGTGCCGATGGGTTCGCCCCCGGGTTCCTCCGCCAGCCAGTGCAGGGCCCCGGCGTCGAGGCCATCGAATTCAAGGTCTTCGGGCACCTGCTGTTCCTCCACGAAGACTTCGCGGCGAATCAGGGACAGTGCCTTCCGGTCGGCAGGCCAGCTGGCCTGCCGAAAGTTGATGCGCTGGGACATAACCACCTCCTCCTCGTGGCCGGTTACCCAAAGGCCACGCCGGACAGACGAGTCTAGTTCAGACTCGCGTTCCCTGCCCGTGAGGCAGTCCGCGTTCCGGGCGTTCCATGACGGTCTGCATCAGGTCGACCCGAGCGGAACTGAAACCGATTTCGCAGTACGCCAGGTAGTAACGCCACATGCGCAGAAAAGCCGGCGAATAACCGAGCGCCTCGATCGCCCCCCGGGTGCGCATGACCTCGCGGTACCAGTGCACCAGGGTGCGGGCGTAGTCGGCACCGAAGAACGCGCGCTCGGTGACCTGCAGGCCGGCCGCGGCCGCCGCGTCGCCGAAGCGCGCCGGGGTCGGGAGCATGCCGCCGGGAAACACGTACAGCTGGATGAAGTCCGCGTTGTGGCGGTAATAGTCGAACGCGGCTTCCTCGATGGTAATGACCTGAACCGCGGCTCGCCCGCCGGGCCGCAGGCAGCGGTGCACCTGCTCGAACCAGGTGGACCACCAGCGTTCGCCGACGGCCTCGAACATCTCGATGGACACGACGTGGTCGAAGGTCTCGTTCAGTTCGCGGTAGTCCTGCAGACGCAGGTCGACCCGGTCCGCCAGTCCCGCCTGCCGGATCCGCTCGCGGGCGTACTCCAGCTGCTCGTCAGACAGGGTGACGCCGGTCACCCGGTAGCCGCGCCGGGCCGCGAACTCCGCAAAGCCGCCCCAGCCACAGCCGATCTCGAGGATGTGGGCGCCGGGTTCCGGAGCCAGGCGCGTCAGCAGGCGTTCGTATTTGTGCTCCTGGGCGCGCTCCAGGGATTCGTCGCCGCGACAGAAAAGCGCGGCGGAGTAGCCCATGCCGCGATCCAGCCACAGGCGGTAGAAGTCGTTGCCGAGATCGTAATGAAAGCGGATATTGGCGCGGCTGCCCCGGCGCGAGTTGCGCCGCAGCCAGTGGCGCAGGGCATCCACTCCGCGTTGCCAGGCGGGGCGCTGGTAGACGCGGCCGAGCCGGTGCTCGTTCTCCATCGCCAGACGCAGCAGGGCATGCAGATCGGGCGTGGTCCATTCGCCGTTGATGAACCCCTCGGCGAAGCCGATGTCGCCGTGGCGGGCCAGTCGCACAAGCGTGGCCCACGGCCGCCGCAGGTGCCAGACCGCCTCGCTGCCCGGGCCCTGCCCGGCGATCTCGCGGCGTTCGCCATGCGGACCGATCAGGGTCAGGTGACCATGGTCCAGTCCATGGATACGCCGCGCCAGCAGGTCCAGGGCCCGGCCCGCCGCGGACCGGGACATGGCCGGAAGCCGTTCGCTGCGTTGCAGTTCCATCAGCTCATCTCCTTTTCGGGCGGGTCGGGGCGCGGGTGGTAGCGCCCGCCGCGCCACCAGATCTTCAGGGCCTGCCAGTGGATCAGGAACAGGACCTGGAGGGTCATCCAGGGCATGCGGGCCCACTGGCGCAGCAGGGTCGCGTCGGTCATCGGCCGGACATGGCCGTGCTGGGTGGCGACCAGCAGCAGCCGGTCGTCCTGGTACTCGCGGATCGCCACGCGCATCGAGCTGCCTTCGCGCAGTTCGGGCGCGGTCACGGCGAACGCGTAGCGTGCGTCCATATCGATGAACGGCGAGACGTGAAACACCTTGTCCTTCTCCGCGCGCAGCATGCCCCCCGCGCTGTCTCCGGCCGGCAGCAGATAATGGTGATGCTGGCCGAAGGTGTTGCGGACTTCCAGCAAAACGGCCTGCAGATGCCCGTCGATGTGATGGCAGTACCAGATGCTCAGGGGGTTGAAGGCATGGCCGAGGACCCGGGGCGTGGCCTGCAGAAGAATCGCGCCGCCATCAGGTTCCAGTCCGCCCTCGCGCAGCCGGGCCTCGACCCACGGCCGCCAGGGCGTGCCGTCGCGGCGGCCGTGGTCACGGGTGTGCAGGCTGAACAGGTTGAAGCGATCCAGCGAGAACCAGCGGCGGTTGCGCGCCAGATCCTCGACGCGGTCGATGTCGAACAGCGCGCTCACCAGCCGGTAGCGAAAACGATAGTCCGGCCCGTGCAGGCGACGGTGCATGACATGGCCGGGAAGCAGGGCGGCATCCATCAGGTTTGTCCCGTCACGGTGCGGACGGAGGTTCCCGCGGGTTGCCTGGTGTCCGCCCGGGGAGCAGCCAGGGGTTCGGAACCCGCCGTCCAGGGCATTTCCAGTCCCAGTGCGCGCCCCACGCTCCGTGCCGAACGCAGGCCATCCTCGTGAAAGCCGTCGCCCATCCACGCCCCGGCGAAATACAGGCCGTCCTCGCCCTGGTGTTCGGCCAGTGCGGCACGCGCCCGTTCGGCCGGTGCGTCCATCACCGGGTGTTCCCACAGGAACTCGCCCAGGGTCAGCGACGGATGCGGGTCGTGCAGGGGATTGAGGCTGACGATGTAGTTCTCGCGACGCTGCAGCCGGTGCAGGGCGTTCATCCAGTAGGATACCGAGACACCGCGTTCGCCGGTTGCGCGTGCGCGAGAGAGGTAGTTCCACGAAGACCAGACCCGCCGGGAGCGCGGCATCAACCGGACGTCGGTATGCAGCAGGGCGCGGTTTTCCTGAAACTGGCAGGCGGCCAGGCGGGCGCGGGTGGCTTCGGGGCCGCCGTCGAGCAGCCGGCGGGCATCGCCCGCGTGGCAGGCGAACACCACGCGGTCGAACTCCTCGGGTTCGCCGGATCCGTGCACCCGCCACTGCGAGGCGCGAGCCTCCACCGCGGATACCGCGCCGTGCGCCACCGAGCCGGGGACCAGACGCTGCGCCAGACGCCGGACGTAGCTGCGCGAACCGCCGACCACCGTGCGCCACTGCGGGCGATCGCGCAGATCCAGCAGACCATGATTGAGGAAGAAGCGCAGGAAGCTGGCCGCCGGGAATTCGCGGATGCGCGCCGGCGGACACGACCAGATGGCCGCGCCCATCGGCAGCAGATAGTCTTCGGTGAAGCCGCGCCCCAGGCGATGACGGGCCAGGAACTCGCCCAGCGTGCCCTCCGGCATCTCCTGACGTGCATTCAGTTCGTGGCCCAGGCGGTTGAAGCGCAGGATATCGGCAACCATCCGCAGGAACCGCGGACGCAACAGATTGGTGCGCTGGGCGAACAGCGTGTTCAGGTTGTTCCCGGCATATTCGATGCCGGCGGGTTGTTGCGAACAGGCAAAGCTCATGTCCGTGGGACGGGTCTCGACGGCCAGCTCCGCGAACAGGCGGGTGAGCAGCGGATAGTTGCGTTGGTTATAGACCACGAACCCGGTGTCGATGGCGGTCGGCCCCTCGGGGTCGGCCACATCCACGGTATGCGCATGGCCCCCGAGCTGCGGCGCCTGTTCGAACAGCCGAACGTCGTGGTGCTGCTGCAGGATCCAGGCCGAGGCGAGTCCGGAAATACCGCCGCCGATGACGGCGATGCGCTGTCTTTGCATGTCCGGGCTCTCCAGCGGCCGGGGTTGATATCTATCTTATACAATACCTGTACAATGGCTGTAAATGATGCCGAAGGAGACGAGCATGGCGGAGACCAACCCCGACTGGCCCGAACCGGTGCGCCGCGCACTCGACGAATACCCGATCGTACTGGTGACCTCCGGTCTCAGCGACACCCGCGAAGCGGAAGCCCTGCTGGACCGGCAGCGGCCCGGCGAGTGGACCCGCCTGGAATGGGGCATGGGGTCGGCCGGGAACCGCGCGGCGTTCCACCAGTTGCAGCAGGCCACCGGCATGCGCATGCTGCCCCTGGTGGTCACGCGGGAAGGCGCCCTGGGCGGGGTGCCCGAACTGCGCGCCTGGCTGGGCGAAGCCACGCCGGACACGCCGCGGACCGACGCGCGGGACCCGGTCCTGACCGTACTGGGCGCCGGCGGATTGATCCCGTTCGTGTTCTTCGGGGCAGGGGCATGGATCGCCCATCCGGAATGGCAGGCTTTCGCACTCAACGCGCTGGCGCTATATGGTGCGGTCATTCTGGCGTTTCTGGGGGCGATTCACTGGGGCATCCACCTGGCGGACCGCTCCCATCGCGTGGGGCCGCTTTCGGGCCCTGCCTGGGCGGTCATCCCGCCCGTGCTGGCCTGGCTGGCGGTCCTGCAACCGTTGCCCGAGGCGATCATGACCCTGGCGGTCCTGTTCCTGGGCGTGTTGTGGGTGGACCGGCTGAGCCTGCGTGACCGGCGACTGCCGCCGGGCTATCTGACCCTGCGCATGGTGCTGACCACCGGCGCGATCCTCTCCCTGGCCGCGGGCCTGGGGGCGGTCACGGTCGGTTGATCCGATCCGCTCTGATCCAAGGAGAACATGATGGACGCCGCTTCGCACAGCGACGAGGAACCCGATAACCGCACGCCGGCCAGCGAACTGGCCGGGCACTACCGCGAGATCCTGGCCGGGCTCGGCGAGGACCCGGAACGCGAGGGCCTGAAGGACACCCCGCTGCGTGCCGCGAAAGCCATGCAGTACCTGACCCGCGGCTACGAACAAGACCTGGACACCATCGTGAACGGGGCTCTGTTCACCTCGGACAACGACGAGATGGTCCTGCTGCGCGACATCGAGCTGTATTCGCTGTGCGAACACCACGTGCTGCCGATCATCGGCAAGGTGCACGTGGCCTACCTGCCGGACGGCAAGGTGATCGGCCTGTCCAAGATCGCACGCATCGTCGACATGTTCGCCGCCCGCCTGCAGATCCAGGAGAACCTGACGCGTCAGATCGCCGAGGCCCTGCAGCAGGTCACCCAGGCCAAGGGCGTGGGCGTGGTGGTGGATGCCCGCCACATGTGCATGACCATGCGCGGCGTGGAAAAGCAGCACTCCTCGATGGCCACCTCGGTCATGCTCGGCGCCTTCCGCGAGGACTCGCGCACCCGGCGCGAATTCCTCAACCTGATCGGTCGCAGCTGACAGTTACCCGCAGCCCGCCTGGTTCGGGGGCAGGCACTACGGGGCAAGGGGCTCCGGTTCTCCGCCCGGGGCCTCGATCCCGCGGTGGTGCAGCAGGGTCCCGGAGGCCTGCAGCAGGGCGGTGCGGGCCTGGCGGAAGGCCACGATGCTGTCGGTGCGCTCCAGGCGACTTTCCAGCAGGTCACGCTGCGCCCGGGCCAGGGCGAGGGCGGTGCCGGTGCCGGCACGGAAACGGGCCTTCTCCACGCGCAGCTGTTCCTCCTGAAGCTTCACCGTCTCCTCGCGGGCGTTGATCTGCTCGCGCAGGCGCGCGGCCTCGAACCAGGCCGCGCGCACGTCCTCCACCGCCAGCTGCTCCAGGTTGGCCAGGGTCTCGTGGACCTGCTGGCGGGTCAGCCGCGCGCGGCGATGCTCGGCCTGCGCCGCGCGCTGCCCGATCGGCAGCTCGAACTCCAGACCGGCGGCCAGATCGTAGCCGGAGCCGCCATCGCCGGTGGCACTGGAGGCAAGGCTGTCGGCATAGCCCGACTGGCCCAGGGTCACGAAAAAATCCAGCCGTGGGAGCAGGCCGTTGCGGGTACGCACCAGTTCCAGCTCGTCGCGACGGGCCCGCACCCGCGTCTCGTTGAGGTCGGGCCGGTGGTGCCGGGCCAGGGCCACCCAGGTCTCCATAGGCTCCAGGGAATAACGCTCCAGCTCGGGCTCGGAGACCGGCTCCAGCCGGGTATCCCACAACCCGCCCTGGCCGTGAATGCGGCGCGCGAGCGCGTCCTGTGCCACCGCGCGATCGCTGCGGGCGTCGATCAGCCCCTGGCGGCGCAGCGCGACCTCGGCGCGCGCCGACACCTCCTCGGTCTCCGGCAGGTCGCCGGCGCGGATCCGGCCGCGGGTCTCTGCCAGCTGGCGTTCGGCCACCTCCAGCGCCTCCTCGAAGATCCCGACCCGCTGGCCGGCGAGGACCAGATCCCAGTAGCGCGCCTCCACGTCGTTCAGCAGTTCTTCCACGTAGCCGCGCAGCTCGTGTTCCGAGGCGCGCACGTCCAGCCCCGCCTGTTCCAGCCGGACCCGGTTGGATTCGATGCGTCCGCCGCGCAGCAGCGCCTGGGTCAGGGTGACCCCGCCGCGCGCGGTGTACTGCGCCTGGTCCACGCGGTTGCTGTCGCTGCGCTGACTACGCACGGACAGGGTGAGTTCGGTGCCGGTCGGCAGCTCCTGGCGCAGCCCGACCTCGCCACTGCGGCGGGTCGAGACCACCTCGTCGGTGACCCCGATCTGGTCGAGCTGGCGCACGCTGCGGTCGCGGCCGGTCTCCACCTCGGCGAACAGTGCGGGGTCGAACACCGCCTGCTCCTGGGCGACAAAGGTGTCCTGGATCGCCGGCTGCAGGCGTTCCGCGCGCAGCCCGGCGTGGTTCTCCAGCGCCGAGGTCACCGCTTCCTCCAGCGTCAAAAGAAGCTGGTTCCCGGTATCGCCGGCGGGAGTCCCGCCCGACGGGGCGACGCCTTCGGGCACCGCCAGTACCTCGTCCGGCAGATCGAGTTCCAGCGCGGAGGCGGCGGGTGCGGCCAGCAGCCCGGCCAGGCCCGCACCCGCGAGCAAGGCGACCATCGTGGACGGTGAGCGGCGATCAGTCATGGGCATCCACCATGCGGTAAACGGGCGGTCGTTGCTGCGAGCGGCGGTAGAACAGCAGATAAAGGGCCGGAATCAGGAACAGCGTGATCAGCGCGGAGGACAGCAGGCCGCCGATCACCACCCGCGCCATCGGTGCCTGCGCCTCGCCGCCTTCGCCCGCGCCAATGGCCAGCGGGAGCAGGGCGAGGATGGTGGTCAGGGTGGTCATCAGGATCGGTCGCAGGCGTTCCCCGGCGGCGGTGATGACGGCCTGCACGAGCTCCATGCCGTCCGCGCGGTGGCGCCGGGCCATGCGGTCCACCAGCAGGATGGCATTGTTCACCACGATCCCCACCAGCAGCAGGATACCGATCAGCGACTGCACGTTCAGAGTGGTGCCGGTGACCCGCAGCGCGAGGACCACCCCGATGATGGCCAGCGGCACCGAGAACATCACGATCAGCGGGTCACGCAGCGATTCGTACAGGCTGGCCATCACCATGTAGACCAGCAGCACCGCCAGCAGGGTGCCCAGCAGCAGCTCCGAGAACGCCGCTTCCTGTTCCTCGATGTCGCCGGTGACCGAGTAGTCGATCTCCGCCGGCAGCGGGATCCCCTCCAGCGCCGCACGTACGTCCGCGGCCACCTCGCCCAGGGAACGCCCGCCGATGTTGGCGTGCAGGGTGCTGATCCGTGCCTGTTCGCGGCGCTCGATGGAGTCCGGCCCGATCGCCCGATCGAAGTCGACCACGCTGCGCAGGGCCACGCGGTCGCCGTCCTCGTTGCGCAGGGTCAGGTCGCGCAGGTCATCCAGGGTGGCGGTGACCGCGTCGCGCAGCTGCACCCGCACCGGGACCTCGTCTCCGGCCGCGCGCAGGGCCCCGGCACGGGTACCGCCCAGGGCGGTCTCCAGGGTCTGCGCAATGGCCTCGACTTCCACGCCGAGGTCGGCGGCCCGGTTGCGGTCGATGCGGGTGGCGAACTCCGGCTGGCCACCGTCCTCGGCGACCCGTGTGTCGGTGATGCCGGGGACGTCGTCCAGTGCCTGTTCGAAGCGTTCGGTAACCGCGCGCATGGTGTCGAGATCGAAGCCGCGCACCTCGACCGCCAGGCTCTCCTCGTCGTCGCCACCAAAGCCGCGGAAGAAGATTCCGCCGCGCGCCCGCACGCGGATCTCCGCGCCGGGGGGATCGCCCAGCGCACTGCGCAGGGCATCGGCAATCTCTTCGGACGAGCGCTCGCGGGCATCGCGCGGGCCGACATTGATGCGCATGTTGGCGGCCGCCGGCGACGAGGCGCGGAAGGCCGAGGCGCCGATACTGTTCACCAGGTGCTGCAGTTCGGGTACCTCGTCACGGACCTGCTCTTCCAGATCGAGCATCACCGTCTGCAGGTCGTCCAGTGGCGTGCCCGGCTCCATCGACAGGTTCACGCGGATCTCGCCCTCGTCGGTGGCGGGCATGAACTCGGTGCCGACTCCGCGCAGCCCCGCCAGCGCGATGATCAACAGCGCCAGGCTGATGCCCACCACCGACCACGGATTATCCAGCGCCGGACGCAGCGCCCGCGCATAGGCCCGTTCCATGCGCTCGCGCATGCGCGGCGCGGACGCGGGGCGGCGCATGCGCGCCATCAGCATCGGCACCAGGGTCAGCGCGACGATCAGGGAGGCGAACAGGGCAAAGGCCACCACCACCGCCAGGGGCCGGAACAGATGGCCGGCCAGCTCCTCCGCAAAGAACAGCGGCAGGAAGATCGCCAGGGTGGTCAGGGTGGAGGCGACGATCGCCGGTGCCACGCGCCCGGTGCCCTCGGCCGCCGCGGTGGTGGGCGCGAGGTCGGGAACCTGTTCGCGTCGCCGCGCGATGCTCTCCATCACCACGATGGAGTTGTCCACGATCAGGCCCACGCCCAGCGCCAGCCCGCCCAGGGTCATCAGGTTCAGGCTGTGGCCGCCGAAATGGATCAGCGCGAAGGTCGAGATCACCGCCAGCGGGATCGCGGTCGCGGCCACCAGGGTATAGCGCAGGTTGCGCAGGAACAGCAGCAGCACCAGCATCGCCAGCGCCGAGCCGTAGAGGATCGCCTGGCCGACGTTGGCGATGGAATTGCGGATGAATCCCGACTCGTCGCTGACCGCGCTGATGCTTGCCTGCGGGAAATCACGGTTGCTCGCGCGCAGTTCGGCGTGCACTCGGTCGGCGACCTCGACGGTGTTGGCGTCGGTCAGCTTGCGGATCGCCAGCACCACGCCGTCCTCGAAATCCACCCGGAAGCGGCGGGTCTCGCGTTCGTGGGTGTCCAGCACCCGGGCCACCTGGTGCAGGCGGGTGCGGCCGTCCTCGTCGCGGTGGACCACTACCTCGCCGATCTCGTCCAGCGCCTCGAACTGGGCCGGGGTGCGCAGGTTGAACTCGCGGCGGCCATCCCGGATCGGCCCGCCCGGCGCGATCACGCTGGCCCCGGTCAGGCGCGAGCGGATGTCGTCCAGCCCCAGATCCAGTGCGCGCAGGCGGTCCGGCTCGACCTCCACCCGGACCTCGCGCTCAAGTCCTCCGCGCACGTCCACCGCGGCCACCCCCGGCAGGCGCTCCAGGCGCGGGCCGATGCGGTCGTCGATCAGCCCGCGCAGGTGGATCGCGTCCAGTCCGCTGGCCACGCCCAGCAGCATGATGGGCGAATCCGCGGTATCGAACTGGCGCACGCGCGGGCGCTCCGCGTCGTCCGGCAGGCTGCTTTCGATGCGCGCGATGCGGTCGCGCAGGTCATCCATCGCCGCGCGCAGGTCGCTGCCCCAGGCGAGGGTGATGCGCACCCGCGAGTTGCCCTCGGCCGAGGTCGAGCGGATCTCCTCGACCCCGGTGACCGCGGCCGCGGCCTGTTCGATCGGCCGGGTCACCAGCTGTTCCACTTCCTCCGCGCCGGCGTTCGACCACGAGGTGTTCACGGTCATCACCGGCAGGGCGATGTCCGGCAGCAGGGCGACCGGCAACCGGGTGAGGGCGGACAGCCCCAGCACCAGCACGATCAGCGCCACCATGCTGGTCAGCACGGGGCGGTGAACCGTGAACTGCGCCGGATTCACTGGCCGGACCCCGTCGCGTCGTCGCGGATCCGCAGCGGGGTGCCGTCACTCAGCAGATGCTGGCCCAGCACCACCACCCGGGTCCCGGGTTCCAGTTCGGGTTCGCGCAGTTCGATGAAATCGCCGTCGCGTACCCCGGTGGTGACCGTGTGGCGGCGGGCGACCGGTCCGTCATCCCCGTCTTCCCCGGCATCCTCGACCACGAAGATGACCGCGCCGGCTTCGCGGTGCATGACCGCGTCGCGGGGGATGGCGAGCCTTTCCGCATGCCGGTCGAGTTCCACCGACAGTTCCGCGAACATCCCCGGCCGCAGGCGTTCGTCGTCATTGGGCAGCTCCACCTCCACCCGGGCCTGACGCGAACCCGGACGGAACTCCGGCGCGATGTGCGAGATTTCCCCGTCGAAGCGTTCCCCCGGCCAGGCCGGCGTGGTCACCTCCACGGGCATGCCCCGCTGCAGCCGGGCGTAGTCGCCCTCGGTGACGGACAGCACCGCGCGCATGGGGGTCAGCCGGACCAGCGTCAGCAGTGTGTCGCCGGTGCCCACCAGCGCGCCACGATCGACCTGGCGTTCGGCCACGTAGCGGGTGGCTCCGGGTTCTCCGTCGTCGTTGCGATCGGCGTGAATCCGGGTGTATTCCAGCTGGATGGCCGCCGAACGCACGGCGGAGCGGTTCTGCCGCAGGCGCGACTCGGCCAGCGCCACCGCGGTGACCGCCAGCTCCCGTTCGGTCTCGGCCGCCTCCAGCTCGGAGGACGATGCAATCCCCTGTTCCCGCAGGTCGCGGGTGCGAGCCAGCTCCCGACGCGCGGCCGCCTCGCCGGCGCGAGCCTCGGCCAGCCCGGATTCGGCCACCGCCAGCTCGGCCTCGGCACGCTCCAGTTCCTGTTCGAACTCCTCGGCATCCAGGCGCAGCAGCAGATCCCCGGGTTCCACCCGGTCGCCCAGTGCCACCGCCACCTCGCGCACGTGGCCGGTGACCCGGGGCGTGATCTCGATCCGGTCACCGCCTTCCAGCGAGCCGGTGAAGCGCCGGCGCTCGACCAGCTCGCGGCGCTCGGCCTCGGCGGTCACCACCGCTACCGGCCGTGCGTCACCCCCGCTACGCCGCTCGGAGCCGTCGGGATCGCCGCCGCCGGGCCACCACCACACGGCCACGGCCAGCACGGCCAGGGCCACGAACAGAACAGGGATCACGGACAGACGACGCATGGCAACCCGGGCAGGGACGAGGACGAGGCAGGATTGTACCTTGCCCGCCACCCCCTGAACGTCCCGTGAATACCCGATGAGTGCGGGGATCGACGTAACGCCGACGTGGCCCCGCGTGCCGCGATCAATCCGTCACGATCGATGGATGCCCGTGCAGGCGAATCTCAGGCTCGGGCACAAGCGGCGAGGGGGCGGGGCTCGCAGCCTGTGCCCGACGGTCCGGTCGCGACGCGCGTCAGCGCCGGTCGCCGGTGGCTTCGGCGGCCATCTGTTCGTAGCTGGTGTGGCGCACGTTCTTGCCCTTGACGAAGTAGACGACGTATTCGCAGATGTTGCGGGCGCGGTCGCCGATGCGTTCCAGGGAGCGGGTGGCCCAGACGATGTCCATCAGGCGGGGGACCGCGTCGGGGGCGGCGGTCATCTGTTTCATCAGTTTGTGGGTGACGGATCCGTACAGGCTGTCGATCTGGATGTCCTGCTGGGCGACCCGCACCGCCTGCTCGGTGTCCATGCGGGCGAAGGCGTCCAGCGCGCCACGGGTCATGTGGCGCACGTGTTCCCCCATTTCCGCGAGATCTCTCATCGGGGCGGTCTGGCGGTCGGCTTCGAGCAGATGCAGGCCCATGCGGCCGATGCGCTCGGCCTCGTCGCCCATGCGCTCGAGGTCGGTGATGGTCTTGATTACGGCGATCACCAGGCGCAGGTCGGAGGCAGTGGGCTGGCGTCGGGCGAGGATGTGCGTGCACTGCTCGTCGATTTCCACCTCCATCGCGTTGATGCGGTAGTCGGTGGTAATCACGGTCTCGGCCTGTTCGGTGTCACCCTCGACCATGGCGTTCACGGCATCGGCCAGCTGCTGTTCCACCAGTCCGCCCATTTCCATCACGCGCTTGATGATGTCTTCCAGCTCCTCGTTGAACTGCTGGGAGATGTGCTGCTTGAAGAAACTCTTGTCCATGGCGTGGGGCTCCTCAGCCGAAGCGGCCGGTGATGTAGTCCTCGGTCTGCTTATTCGCGGGCGAGGTGAACAGGGTGTCGGTGTCGGCGTATTCGATCAGTTCGCCCATGTACATGAAGGCGGTGTAGTCTGATACGCGCGCGGCCTGCTGCATGTTGTGGGTGACGATGACCAGCGTGTAGTCCTTCTTGAGCTCGATCATGAGCTCTTCGATCTTCAGCGTGGCCAGCGGGTCCAGCGCCGAGCAGGGCTCGTCCAGCAGCAGTACCTCGGGATCGATGGCGATGGCGCGGGCGATCACCAGGCGCTGTTGCTGGCCGCCGGACAGGCCGAAGGCGTTCTCGTGCAGGCGGTCCTTGACCTCGTCCCACAGGGCCGCGCGGCGCAGCGACTTTTCCACCACGTCGTCGAGCCGGCGCCGGTTCTTCACGCCCTGCAGGCGCAGGCCGTAGGCCACGTTCTCGTAGATCGACTTGGGGAAGGGGTTGGGTTTCTGGAACACCATGCCCACGCGGCGGCGCAGCTCGGGCACGTCGACATCGGCGCCGTAGATGTCCTCGCCGTCGAGGCGAATGGTGCCTTCGATGCGGGCGGCGTCGATCAGGTCGTTCATGCGGTTGAAGCAGCGCAGGAAGGT
Organism: Thioalkalivibrio sp. ALE20; assembly: GCF_000381405.1. Lineage (NCBI taxonomy): Bacteria > Pseudomonadati > Pseudomonadota > Gammaproteobacteria > Chromatiales > Ectothiorhodospiraceae > Thioalkalivibrio > Thioalkalivibrio sp. ALE20. The sequence goes on along the minus strand of NZ_KB906475.1, from coordinate 111,302 downwards.
GGATTTGCCGCAGCCGGAGGGTCCGATGAAGGCGGTGATCCGGTTCTTGGGGATGCGGATGTCGATCCCCTTGAGCGCCTGGTCGTCGCCGTAGTACAGCTTCAGGTCTTCTGCGGTCAGGCAGATGTCTTCGCGATCGATGTTCAGGCCGCGCGGGGCCTGTTCCTGGGGCAGGTTGACGGCGTGGGTCCGGGTGTCACTCATTTCGGGTACTCCATGGGGAATGGGGTTCGACACATCGCGTCGGCGCGAAGCGTGCGGCAGCGGTCCGGAAAAGCGCCGTCATCGCGAGCGCCGCAGGCGCGTGGCGATCTCCGGGGCGGACGCCGCCGCAGGCGACTGGAGCGAACGTCGGGGTTGCGTCGCGAGGTTGCCGCGGCCCCTGCGGGGCCTCGCAATGACGGGGAAAGCCAGGCGTCATCGCGAGGCGCGCAGCGCCGTGGCGATCTCCGGGGCGGACGCCGCAGGCGACTGGAGCGAACGTCGGGGTTGCGTCACGAGGTTGCCGCGGCCCCTGCGGGGCCTCGCAATAACGGTGCCTGAGAGAGACGTTGAACATGGCCCGTCTCAGTCGCTTTCCGCGCGGTATTTCTCGCGCAGATGGTTGCGGATGGAGATGGCGGTCAGGTTAAGGACGACGATCAGCAGCACCAGGATCAGGGCCGTGGCGTACACCAGCGGTCGGCCGGCCTCGACGTTCGGGCTTTTGAAGCCCACGTCGTAGATGTGGTAGCCGAGGTGCATGAAGGCACGGTCCAGGTGCAGATAGGGGAAGGTGCCGTCCACCGGCAGGTTGGGCGCGAGCTTGACCACGCCCACCAGCATCAGCGGTGCGACCTCGCCAGCGGCGCGCGCCACGGCAAGGATCAGGCCGGTCATCATGGCCGGCGCGGACAGCGGCACGATCAGTCGCCACAGGGTCTCGGCCTTGGTGGCGCCCAGCGACAGGGAACCGTGGCGTACGCTGCTGCCGATCCGCGTCAGGCCCTCCTCGGTAGAGACGATCACCACCGGCAGGGTCAGCAGGGCGAGCGTCAGCGATGCCCAGATGATCGCCGGCGAGCCGAAGGTGGGCGAGGGCAGGGCATCCTCGAAGAAGAGCTGGTCGATGTTGCCGCCGACCAGATACACGAAGAAGCCCAGGCCGAACACTCCGAACACGATCGACGGTACCCCGGCCAGGTTGTTCACCGAGATGCGGATGATGCGTACCAGCGGGCCCTGTTTCGCGTATTCGCGCAGGTAGATCGCGGCGAGCACGCCGAACGGGGTCACCACGATCGACATCAGGATCACCATCAGCACGGTGCCGAAGATCGCCGGCAGGATGCCGCCCTCGGTATTCGCTTCACGAGGGTAGCCGGTCATGAAGTCCCAGAAGCTGCCGACGTAGTGGCTCAGCTTCGCGGCCGTGCTCATGTCGTTCGGCCACCAGGCATTCACGATTTGCGACAGCGCGATGGTGGTGCGCTGGCCATCGGCAGTCTCCAGCACGATGGCGTAACGGGCGACTTCTTCGCGCAGGGCGTTGCGTTCGGATTCCAGCTCGGCGTATTGGGCGTCCAGGGCCGCCTGTTCCTCGTCGAGTTCCCGGTGGCGCTGCGCGCGTTGTTCCTCCGTCAGCGAGGTATCCCGCTCGAGGCCGCGACGGTCGAGCCGCACCCGTTCCATCTGATGATTGACCTGACCGATCTCGACCCGCTCGATGCGTTCGAGCTGCTGCACCAGATCGCGGGTCTCCCGGATGCGTTGTTCGAAGGCGGAGCGCGCCGCGTCGCCTTCGGCCACGGTCTCGCCGTCCTCGCGGTATTCCCGGATGAAGCCGAAGAAGTCACCCCATTGCAGGCGTTCCAGCACCACGGCGTCGCGCGGGGTGCGGCGTTCGGACATCGCGTCTTCGAGATACCAGCGGAAGTCGCGTGAATCGAGGTCGCGGTTGCCGCGCTTGATCAGGTGGCGCACGACGATTTCCTGACCCTCCGGCACCTGAAAGCCGGCTTCCCGCGCGGCCTGGGCGGTCATGGTTTCCGAGCGTGCGAGTTCGCCCATCACCCCCCGGGGCTCGCTGTCATCCGCGGGCTGGTATTCGAACTCGATGACCTCGGACGGCCAGAAGAACGACAGGCCATTCACCGCGATCATGGTGATCAGCCCGAAGACCATCACCAGTGAGGCGGCGATTGCCCCGGCATTCAGCCAGATCCACGGAGTGCCGGACTGGAACCAGTGTTTCATCGTTGTTCCTTACAGGGTGCTGTATTTGTTCCGCAGGCGCTGGCGCACGATCTCGGCGATGGTGTTCACCGTGAAGGTGAGGGCGAACAGGACCAGCGCGGCCAGGAACAGGATGCGGTAATGGGTGCCGCCCACCGCGGTCTCGGGCATCTCCACCGCGATGTTCGCGGAGAGCGTGCGCATGCCCTCGAAGATGTTGAAGTTGACCACCGGGGAGTTGCCGGTCGCCATCAGCACGATCATGGTCTCGCCGACGGCGCGGCCGAAGCCGATCATCACCGCCGAGAAGATCCCCGGGCTGGCGGTCAGCAGCACCACGCGCACCACCGTCTGCCAGGGGGTGGCGCCCAGGGCGAGCGAGCCCTGGGTGAGGTGCCTGGGCACGTTGAAGACCGCATCCTCGGAGATCGAGTAGATGGTCGGGATTACCGCGAAACCCATCGCGATGCCGATCACCAGGGCGTTACGCTGGTCGTAGGTGTAGCCGGCGTCGGTCAGCCACTGGCGGGCATCCCCGTTGAACATCCAGATTTCCAGATGCGGGCTGATGAACACCGCGAACCAGCCCACCAGCAGGATCACCGGGATCAGAATCGCGGCTTCCCAGCCTGCGGGGATCGCACGGCGTACGCCCTCCGGCAGGACCCGCGTCCAGACGAAGGCCATCACCAGCATGGCCAGCGGGAGCAGGATCAGGATGCTGGCTACCGCGGGCAGGTTGGCCTCGATGAACGGGGCCAGCCACAGGCCCGCCAGAAAGCCCAGGATGACGGTTGGCAGGGCCTCCATCAGTTCGATACTGGGCTTGGTCAGGCTGCGCATGCGGCTCGACATGAAATATGCGCTGTAGATCGCCCCCATGATGGCCAGCGGGGTGGCGAACAGCATGGCGTAGAAGGCGGCCTTGACCGTGCCGAGGGTCAGCGGCACCAGCGAGAACTTGGGCTCGAATTCGTCGGTGGCGGACGACGACTGCCACACGTAGTCGCCGCCGGAACGGCCCTCGTACCAGACCTTTTGCCACAGCACGTGGAAGGAGACTTCCGGGTGCGGGTTGGACAGGTCGTTCACGAACCAGGTCTCGGCATCGTCGATCGCGATCAGCATCCGATTGCGCGGGTCGATGTACGCGCGGTAGAGGGGACGGTCGCTGATCGTCTGCTGGAGCAGGGTGCGCTGCGAGGTCGGGTAATGGACCGCCAGGGCGCCGGAGGCGTCGGTGGTGGCGAACCCCTTGCGGATGTATTCCGGCTGGGTGTTGGTGACCGCATCGGCATGTTGCGGGAAGTCGCGGACGCGGGTGATGCGGTTCACGTTGTCTTCGTCGCGCACCAGCATGTACTGGGCGACCGAGCCATCCGAGCCCCCGACCACGACGGAAACCGTCCCCAGGATGTATTCCAGCGAGGTGACCCTGGCATCGTCCCCGCGCACCACGCGCTTGCTGTCAACGAGCCGGGCGTTGCGCGGGGTGCTGATGTCGAAGAAATGCAGCCGGCCCCGGTCGTCGCCCACCATCAGGTTGCGCCCGGTGATGTCGACCAGGATGCGGGTTGGCGTCGCGCCCTCGGGCAGGGAGGGCAGGTCGTGGGCCGAACGGGTGACCTCGGTCTCGCCGGTCATCATCGAGGTGCGTTCCTCGAAGTTGACCAGCCGCAGCTCGCCGTCCTCGGTGGCTGCGGCCACCCGCACGCCGCTGGAACCTCGCTGGATGCCGACCACGTCGATGGCCCGGCCCTCGGAATCCACGTCCAGCAGCGCCGAATCCTCGTCTCCCAGGGGGTACACCAGGCCCGGATCGTATTCGCGACCCTGCGGCGTAAAGCGTTCGTTGTATTCGTATTCGATGGCCAGCACCTGGCCGTTGTCCAGGCCGGCCGCGACCAGGCGCGTGCGCGGTTCGGCCATGCTGAAACTGGTGACCCGTACGTCATCCGGGATCGGCAGCGGCTGTTCGCTTACCACCTCGCCGCTGTACGGGCGGAAGAAGACCGCCCGACGGTCTTCGGTCAGACGCACGGCCATTTCGCGATGCCGATTGACCGCCAGGTGGATGGTCCCCGTGTCGGCCCCGCCGGGCGCATCGTAGGCCGCGCGTTCCTCCAGCGAGGCGCCCTGGAACATCGGGAGGGTTTCGCTCAGGAGGTAGACGAACATCAGGGTCAGGGCGCCGATCACGGCCAGACCGAAGAATCCGATCAGGTAGCGGGCCGAGGTGTCCTTGGCGCGGCGCCAGCGCTGGAAGCGGTCGAGAGTGGTGTTCGCGATGGTGCCGGGCATTCGGTTCCCCTGAAATATCGACGGGCGCGTGACGGTCGTTGGCAGGGATCCTAAGGGCGCCTTGTGACATTCCGATGACACTGCGGTGACAGGCATTTGAACGCGCAGCGGCTCGAGGAGAGAGGCATAAACGAAAAAGGCCCGGACAGTGTCCGGGCCCTGGCGCCTCCCCATTGCGGGAGGTGCACCGGTTATTCGAGGCCGAGGGCCTCGCGCTGGCGCTTGGCGACCGTCTCGGGCAGCGGGACGAAGCCGTCACGCACGACCACCTCCTGGCCTTCCTGCGACAGCACCATCTTCAGGAACTCCGCCTGGCGCGGGGCGAGGCCGTCTTCCGGGTGGTTGTTGACCGCGACGTAGAGGAAGCGCGACAGCGGGTAGTCGCCGGAAGCGGCGTTCTCGGCAGTCGGCTCGTACAGGGCATCCTCGCTCTCGCCGAGGGCGATGGCGCGGACACCGGAGGTGTTGTAGCCGATGCCGGAGTAGCCGATGCCGTTGAGGGACTCGGCGACACCCTGGACGACCGAGGCGGAGCCGGGCTGTTCGTTCACCGAGTTGCGGTAGTCACCATCGCACAGGGCATGTTCGCGGAAGTAGCCGTAGGTCCCGGAGACCGCATTACGTCCGTAGATGGTGATGTCGCGGTTGGCCCAGGAGCCTTCCAGGCCGAGCTGACCCCAGCGGGTGATGTCTTCGGCACCACCGCAGCGGCGGGTGGAGGAGAAGACGGCGTCAACCTGGGCAATGGTCATGCCCTCGATCGGATTGTCGCGGTTCACGAACACGGCGATGGAGTCGATGGCCACCGGCACCAGGGTCATCTCGTAGCCGTGGCGCTCTTCGAACGCGGCCTGCTCGCTGTCGCGCGGCTGGCGGGACATCGGGCCGAAGTCGGCGGTGCCCTCGGTCAGGGCGGGCGGGGCGGTGGAGGTCCCGGCGCCCTGGATCTGGATGTTCACGTTCGGGTAGAAGTCCTGGAACTCCTCGGCCCACAGTGCCATCAGGTTGTTCAGGGTGTCCGAGCCTTCGCTGGACAGGTTGCCGGAGATGCCGCTGACGGTCTGGTAGGCCGGCAGGTCCGGGTCAACATCGGCCATCGCCGGTGTGACGGCAAGGGCGGCGGCCGCGGCGGCGGCCAGAACGGTACGCTTGAACAGCATGGGTCACTCCCTCGTGCTTGCTTGACGGTGCGTCGGACCGGTGGGTCCTTGATGCCGGATTATCGGGAGCCATGCTTGCAGTTTGGTGACGGCAACGTGACAGAAGCATGACAGGGGGCTGTAACGGGATTGTCATCGGCGCTTCATACAGTGCACCCATGAAAGCTGATCGTCCCCTTCGCGTCTGGCCCCTGGCCGCCCGTGTCCTGGTTCGTCCGGGACCGGTGCTGCGCTCGCTCGCCGCTCACGGTCCGCTGCCTTCGTGGCAGGCCGTGTTCCTGCGTTTCTCTCTGCCCCTGGTGCTGACCAGCGTCATCCTCAGTCAATGGCTTTACGGGCTGATGCCACCCGCGCTGCCCCCGGAGTCCGTTCCGGATCCGGTGGGGTTCGGCGTCTACAGCGTGCTGGCCATGACGGTGGGGGTCGCGGGGCTGACCCTGTCGGCTCACTATCTGGTGGAGCTGTTCCAGGGGCCGGCGGGTCCCGAGCGGGCCGCCATGGCCGTGACCCTGGGGCTGGTCCCGGCATGGCTGGGCAACGTGGTCGCGGCGTTCCCCTGGCCCTGGGGCAACGGCCTCGCGCTGGCCCTGATCCTGTACAGCCTTGCGCTGCTGTATGTGGCTCTGCGTGAACTGCTGGGACTGAAACGCGGCAACCGGATCGGCCTGTGGGCGGCCACGCTGTTCTCCGGGGCGTTCATCACGCTGGTCTTTGGCTGGGCTTTGATGGACCTGATCCCCGGGGCTGCCCCGGAGCTGCGTCTCGGCACGACCTGGTTGATCTGAATTCAGTTTTCGCAGCGCCGCACCGTATGCGGCGGGAAATGGCAACTGAAGCGGCTGCCGACGCCGAGTTCGCTGTCGATCTGCAGCTGTCCCTGGTGGCGCAGCAGCACATGCTTGACGATGGCCAGACCCAGGCCGGTGCCGCCGCGATCCTGGCTGCGGGCATCGTCCACGCGGTAAAAACGCTCGGTCAGCCTCTCCAGATGGTGGCTGGCGATGCCGGGACCGTTGTCGTCCACGGCGAGAGTGGCGCCGCCGTCGTCGGTTGCGGACCAGCTCAGGGTGACCCGGGTGCCTGCCGGGGTGTACTTGATCGCATTGAACAGCAGGTTGGCGAAGGCCGATCGCAACTCGGTCTCGGTGCCGAGGATCTCCAGATCGGGCTCGGCATCCAGTGCCAGGTGGTGGCCGCGGTCGCCGGACAGCAGTTCGGCCTCGTCGATCAGGCTGCGCAGCATCTTGGTCGGGTTGAACCAGGTCTGCTCGCCCTGTTCCGAGCCGGTCTCCAGGCGCGAGAGCATCAGCAGGTCGTCCACCAGCAGTTTCATGCGCTCCGACTGTTCGCGCAGCAGGCGTACCGAGTCCATCAGTTCCGGCTGGTCGACCAGTTCGTCCTCGAGGGTTTCGGCCACGCCGTAGAGCACGGTCAGCGGGGTGCGCAGTTCATGGGACACGTTGGCGATGAAATCCCGGCGCATCACCTCCAGACGGTGCAGGTGCGTGGTGTCGCGCGCCAGCAGCAGGTACTGGTGCTCGCCGTAGGGCACCAGACGAATCTCCAGCCGCCGGTTCGCATCCAGCGGCGACGGCATGTTGAGGCTCTCCTGCGGCGGACTGGCGGGGTCCATGAAACGCAGGAAATCCGGATGGCGCACCAGGTGGGTAATGCGGCGGCCCTCGTCGGCCGGCCATTCCAGATCCAGCAGGCGCGCGGCGGTGGGGTTCGCCCATTCGATCCGGTGCTCGGGGTTGAGGACCACCACCGCGTCGGGAAGGGCGCTGGCCGAGTCGCGGTAGCGTTCCAGCGTGCGCCGCAGGCCGGCCACCCGGCGCAGTCGCCGCTGGCGGCGCTGGTGCAGGTTGGTGAAGATCTCGCCCCATATGCCGCGGGCATCCGGGGGCTCGCTGCGGCCGCCGCGACGGGCCCAGTTTTCCAGCCGGTAGAGCTGCAGGAGGTTCCAGCCCAGCGCGGCGGTCAGCAGGCCCGTCGCGGTGATCCACGGGTAGCCGAGGGCCCACCCGGTGCCGAGAATGATCAGGCCGGCGAGCAGGTTGCGGGCAATAACCCGTGGCCAGGGGTTGAAGGGGGGCTGCAAGGGGCGGGTCCGGTCAGGGCTGGTCGGAGAAACGGTAACCGGAGCCCCGCACTGTCTGCACCAGGTCGTCGTGTCCGGTTTCGGCCAGCGCCTTGCGCAGGCGACGGATATGCACATCCACGGTGCGTTCCTCCACGTAGACGTTGGTGCCCCAGACCTTGTCCAGCAGCTGCTCGCGGGTGAAGACCCGGTCGGGGTGGGTCATGAAGAAATGCAGCAGATTGTATTCGGTGGGGCCCAGACTGACCGGTTGCCCGTTGCCGCTGACCCGGTGCGAGACCGGATCGAGCGCCAGACCGCGGACCTCCACCGGCTCCTCCGAGCTGGTGGGCGTGGTGCGCCGGAGCACGGCCTTGATCCGCGCCACCAGCTCGCGCGGCGAAAACGGTTTGACGATGTAGTCATCGGCGCCGACGTCCAGCCCGCGGACGCGGTCTTCCTCCTCGCCGCGCGCGGTCAGCATGATCACCGGAATGTCCTTGGTGACGGGGCTGGCCTTGAGTTCCCGGGCCCAGTCGAGCCCGCTGATGTCCGGCAGCATCCAGTCCAGCAGGACCAGATCGGGCGGGTCCTGGAGCAGGTCGGTGCGCGCGCTGCGGACGTCGCCTGCCTCGCGCAGATCGTAGCCGGCCCGGTTGAGGGGCAGGCGGAGCATCTCGCGAATGGCGAGGTCATCCTCCACAAGCAGGATCGAAACAGCCATGTCGGCCTCCGGTTGCGTGATGACCGCATTGCATAACAGGCGTGTTACAGACGTGTGAACACGGCATCATGCGACGGGAATCCTGCTCGCCGTCATTGGCGCCCGTCCTCGCCGTGAGTGGCGGTGATGCGCGCGCGCATGCGGCGCAGGGCATACCACACCCCGCCGACCACCACCGGGACGGTGGCACCGATGGCGATGTTGACCGGGATCGGGAGCGTGCCGGCTTCGTCCATCCCGCGCAGGAAATAGGCCAGCAGGCTGGTCAGATAATAGGAGATCACCACCACCGACAGTCCTTCGACGGTCTCCTGCAGGCGCAGCTGCAGATGGGCGCGCCGGTTCATGGAGCGCAGCAGGTCGCGGTTCTGGTTTTCCACGGCGACGTCCACCCGGGTGCGCAGCATGGAGGTGGTCCGGTGAATCCGGGTCGCGAGGTTGTTGAGCCGTTCGTCCTGCGAGCGGCAGGTGCGCATGGCCGGGTCCAGACGGCGGCCGAGGTATTCGCACAGGGTCTGCAGGCCCGGGATACGCACCGGGCGCAGTTCCTCGGCGCGCTTGTCCACCATGGAGGCATAGGCGCGTGCGGCGTGGAAGCGGGTCGCCGTGTGGCTGCCCATGCGCTCGACGTCGGCGGCCAGATCGGACAACGCGGCCAGCAGCCGCTGTTCGCGGTCGGTGCCGCCGAAGCGATCGGAGATGCCGGCCATCTCGTCGTTGATGTCGTTGAGGCGGCCCTCCAGTTCGTTGAGCTCGGGCATCAGCTCGCGGGCCAGCGGCAGGGCGAGCAGGGCCATCAGACGATAGGTCTCCAGCTCGAGGACGCGCTGCACCAGGCGGCCGGCCTGACGGGGTGACAGGTCCACGTCGCGGACCAGGAAACGCTCGAAGCCGTCCTCGCGCACCCGGAAATCGGTGAACACCCGGCCGTCGCCGCCGGACACGCCGTTGCCGGCGAACGAGTAGGGAGCGAACAGCTCGCCCAGGTCCTGCATGCTGCGCACCGGGGCCTCGCGCGGCTCCAGCTCCAGGTGGATGGCGGCAATGGTCTCTCCCGGCAGGCCGGTCAGCCAGTCGATGGGCACCCGATGGATGGCGGGATGGGTAAACGGTTCCTGCCGGGGTTCGTTCACCACGAAGAACGCCCAGGTGGAGAATTCGTTGTGGCGTTCCCAGCGCAGGCGGAACTCGCCCAGGTCCACGGCCACGAAGTTCTCGCCGTTCAGCGGGGGCTCGATTCCGTGCCGCCGGCACAGGTCGGCCACACATTCACGTTCCCGGTCGATGGCATCGCGCGGACTCAGCAGGGTCAGCCAGGACACCCGCGCCGGCGGCTCCAGCGGTTCGTAAAAACGGGTGTGGACCTCCTCCTGGATGGATTCGCGCAGGGGGTGGTTGCCGGGCAGCAGCGGGTTGGTTTGCATGTCGGGCGCCGGGTAGTCGTTCGGAGTCGGAGTGGATCGAGGAGGGCGTTCAGCCGCTGCGGCCCCGTCGGCGCGGCCGCAGGCTGTGCCACAGGATCACCGCCATGTCGCGGGTGCGCAGGCGGGGGCGCGCGAACACGTCGTCCTGCTGGCGCAGGCGCCACAACACGCGCGCACCCCCGTTGACGATGGCACGGGTCTCGAGACCGAGCCGCCCGCGCAGGGTTCCGCCCAGGGGAGCGCCGGCGCGCAGCAGGCGGTCGGCGCGGGCGTACTGGAACTGCATCAGGTTCTGCAGGGGCAGGGTGTTGAGCCGCTCGCGAAGCATGACCTCGGTCACCCCGTAGCGGGCCATCTCGTCCTGCGGCAGATAGATGCGGTCGTTCTCGCGGATGTCCTGGTGCAGGTCCTGATAGAAGTTGATCAGCTGGAGCGCGGTGCAGATGGCATCTGACTGGCCCAGCATGGCGTCGTCGGGATCGCCCTGCAGGTGCAGGATCAGGCGGCCAACGGGATTGGCCGAACGTCGGCAGTATTCCATCACCTCGCCGATGTCCGCATAGCGGGTCTTTTCCAGGTCCTGGATGAACGCGTCCGTGAGGTCGACGAAGGGTTCAACGGGCAGGTCGAAGCGCCTCTTCGCGTCCGCCAGCGCGATCCATTCGGGGGCGGTCTCCGCGGCCGGGTCGTCCAGCGCGCGGACGTGTTCCTGCATCGCCTGCAGATCGGTCCGGCGGGCCTCGACCGGACGCGCATCCTCGTCGGCGAGGTCGTCGGCGTCGCGTGCGTAGCAGTAGATCGCGGCCACCGGGTCGCGCATCTTGCGTGGCAGCAGGCGCGAGGCGACGGGGAAGTTCTCGTAGTGCGACCGGGCACGCTGGCGGCAATGCCGATAGGCAGCGGCGATGTCGGGGCGGGCCATGTCAGCTCCAGTCGGGGGTCTTGGTGCACCCATTATGCCGGTTTTGTCCTGTGTGGGAGACCGGCCTTCCGGCCGATGGGACGGGCGGCGGGCGATCGTCGAGGGGCTCGGCTCCTGCAAGGCGGGGCCCGTGACTCAGCCGGCTGCGCGGGTGAACGTCTCGCGCCAGCCCCAGAAGTCGCCGGGATGGTCCAGGACACCGTCGGCGCCCCAGCCGTCGGGGTTCTGACCGGCGTCAATGTAGCCCCAGGCGGCGATCAGCGTGCTCATGCCGGCGGCACGGCCGGCAGCGATGTCGCGCTCGGCATCGCCCCAGTAGCAGTGGTGTGCGGGCTCGAGCCCGGTCTGGCGGGCGGCCAGCCACATGGGGTCGGGGTCCGGCTTGCGCCGCGCGAGGCTGTCGCCGGAGACGATCGCGCTCATGCGCGGGGCGAGGCCCAGGGCCTCCAGCAGCGGTTCGGTCAGCCACGCGGGCTTGTTGGTGACCACGCCCCAGTGCCAGCCGCGCGCCTCGATCTCGTTCAGCAGGACATCCATGCCGGGGAACAGCCCGGTCGCGATGCACAGGTCGCGCGCATAGATCTCCAGATAGCGCTTCTTCAGAGCCTCGGTCCGGGCCTCCGGCGCGTCGGGGAAGGCCAGGGTGACCAGGGCATGCGAGCCGTGCGAGACATGGTTGCGCACGGCATCGAAGGGCAGGGGCGCGCGGTCGTTCTCGGCCAGCAGCCGGTTGAGCGCGGCGTGCATGTCGGGTGCGGTGTCGAGGAGGGTCCCGTCCAGATCGAACAGGACCGCGCCCGGTTCGTGGCTCATGCGCGTGCGGCCATCAGGTAGTTGACGTCGGTGTTCGGGGTCAGACGGTAGCGTCCGGACAGCGGCGACCACGTGAGCCCGGTCAGGTGGGCCACCTCCACGTGATGCCGGCGCAGTTGCGCGGCCAGTTCCGACGGACGAATGAAACGGCCGTACTCGTGGGTACCGGCCGGCAGCAGGCGCATCACGTATTCGGCGCCCACGATGGCCTCGGCAAACGCGCGCGGCGTGCGGTTGATGGTGGAGAGGAAGATCCAGCCGCCGGGACGGACCAGCCGGCACAGGGCGTCGATCACGTTCTCCGGGTCCGGCACGTGTTCCAGCATTTCCATGCAGGTCACCACGTCGTATTCGCCCGGGTGTTTTTCCGCGTGCTCCTCGGCCGTTACGTGCAGGTAGCGCACGGAAACACCGCTGTCGTGGGCGTGTTCGCGCGCGACTTCCAGGTGTTCGGCTCCGGCGTCCAGTCCGGTGACCTCGGCGCCGCGCACGGCCATCGCTTCGGACAGGATCCCGGCGCCACAGCCGACATCCAGCACCTTCTTGCCGGCGAGGTCGGCGTGGCCGTCGATCCATTCCAGGCGCAGCGGATTGATCGCGTGCAGGGTGGCGAAGGCCCCGTTGGGGTCCCACCATTCGTGCGCGCGATCCGTGAATTTGTGGATCTCGGCCGGATCGACGTTGGAGTGCGTCTGGGTCATGGGCAGTTCAGTTCTCGCAGGCTTGCAGGGTCTCGGCCACGCGGCCCTGCCACCGAACGGCGCTGGCGTGGATGGCCTCAAGGTCCAGCGTAAGCAGTTCGCGGTCGGCGAGCAACGCCCGGCCGTCGACCCACACGTCGCGCACGGCCTCGCGGGTGGCGGCATAGACGATGCGTGCGTGCGGTTCGTGTTCGGGTTGCAGCTCCGGGCCGGTCAGGTCGAGGCTGATCAGGTCGGCGCGCTTGCCCGCTTCCAGCGAGCCGATCTCGTGGTCCAGCCCCAGGGCGCGAGCGCTGCCCAGGGTCGCCATCTCCAGCACGCGCTCGGCCGGCAGCGCGGCCGCATCGCCGCTCACGCCCTTGGCCAGCAGGGCCGCGGTGCGCATCTCGCCGATCATGTCGAGGTCGTTGTTGGAGGCGGTCCCGTCGGTGCCCAGCGCGAGGTTGATCCCGGCCCGGTCCAGGCGCGCCACCGGGCAGAAGCCGGACGCCAGCTTGAGGTTGGATTCCGGACAGTGCGTGATCGACACCGGCCGGTTCTCCAGCAGGGCCAGGTCTTCGTCGCTGACCTGGGTCATGTGCACCGCCATGAACGGCTGGTCCAGCAGACCGAGGCGGGCGAGGCGGGCCAGCGGGCGTTCACCGCCGTTGCTCACCGCCTCCTCCACCTCGCCGGCGGTTTCGTGCACGTGGGTGTGCACCGGCACGCCCAGCTCCCGCGCGCGCTCGCCCACCCGCTGCATGCTCTCGTCACCGACGGTGTAGGGCGCGTGAGGAGCGACGGTGAAACGAATGCGGGGGTGATCGCCCCAGGTCTCCACCACCTCGCGGCCACGCTGGAAGTATTCGTCCGGGGTCTGCGCCCAGGGGGTGGGGAAGTCGAACACCGTCAGGCCCATCACCCCGCGGATCCCGCTGGCATCCACCGCGGCGGCCGCGTCCCCCACGAACAGATACATGTCGGAGAAGCAGGTGGTGCCGCCGCGCAGCATCTCCGCGGCAGCCAGACGGGTGCCGTCGTAGACGAACTCCGGCGAAAGCAGCCGGCCCTCCACCGGCCATACGTAGCGCTTCAGCCACTCCATCAGCGGCTGGTCGCTGCCGATGCCGCGCAACAGAGTCATCCCGGCGTGGGTGTGGGCGTTCACCAGCCCCGGCATCAGGGCGTGCCCCTCGCGATGTTCGTGGCGGGCCTCGGGATGCTCGGCGAGGGCCTGCTCGCGGGGCCTTACGGCCAGGATCGCACCGTCGCGAACGACTACCGCATGGTCTTCCAGGACGGCCCCCCGTGGAACCACGGGCAGCACCCAGGAGGCGCTCAGGATCAGCGTGGCTGCTTCGGACATCGGTACTCCGAGATGACGGTTTGAAGATCGGGTTTCGGAATCCGCGCATGGTAAGGAAACGTGGATCAATGTACACGTTCGCGGTCCGGCTGAGGGACCGCTCCGATACTCGGAAAGGATGGGGCCGGAACTGTGGAACATGCCCGCACCGAGCTGTATCCTTGCGGCCTTCAGAGATCGCCAAACCCGGGTGCAGTTGCCAATGATCGCAGCAGGAAGCTGGAAAACCGCGGTGCCTCTCGTGGTCGCCGTCGCCCTGTCGGGCTGCGGGTTTGCGCCGGGTGGTTTCATTCAGGAGCGCGCCGAGAGCGAACCACTGCACGACATGGTGGAAGTGAAGCCGATCACCCGCGGTCTGGTTCGTCAGGAGGCCGAGGATCCCGTCCAGCCGGATCTGGAACAGGCACGCGAGGAGCTCGAGGCGGATGACACGCGGTACGACTACCGGATCGGTCGCGGCGACGTGCTCAGCATCATCGTTTATGACCATCCCGAACTGACGATCCCGGCCGGTTCGGAACGCTCGGCGGCCGAATCCGGCAATACGGTGCATTCCGACGGGACCATCTTCTATCCGTTCGTCGGCCGTGTGGAGGTCGAGGGTCGAACGGTAGCCGAAGTGCGGGACATCCTCGCGGAAGAACTCGCCGCGGTCATCAATGATCCGCAGGTGGAAGTGCTGGTGGCGGATTACCGCTCGCAGCAGGTCCACGTGACCGGCGAGGTGCGCGAGCCGGGGCGCCAGCCGGTGACCAACGTGCCGTTGACGGTGCTGGACGCGATCAATGATGCCGGTGGCCTGACCGAGGAGGCGAACTGGCACAACGTACGTCTGACACGCGATGGTGAAGAAGTGCCGTTGTCGATGTACGCGATGCTGAGCGAGGGCGATCTGTCCGAGAACCGCGTGCTACGGGATGGCGACGTGCTGCACGTGCCGGACACCACAGACCAGAAGGCGTATGTGCTGGGCGAGGTGGGTGAACCGCGCAGTATCCCGATGGGGCGCGGACGGATCTCGCTGACCGACGCACTTACCGATTCCGGTGGCTTCAACGAGGCGACGGCGGATGCCAGCGGCATCTTCGTGGTCCGTCAGGCGCCGCCGGACAGTGACCTGCTGGCGACGGTTTACCAGCTGGACGCCCGGGATGCGACGGCGCTGGTGCTGGGGACGGAGTTCGAGCTCGAACCCATGGATATCGTCTATGTGACGACGACTCCCCTGGGGCGCTGGAACCGCGTGATCAATCAGTTGCTGCCGACTGTTAACGCTGTTTATCGTGCCTCCCGGGCCACGCGCGACGTGCGCGAGCTGCGCGACGACTTCTGAGCGGGCAGAGTAGAACGGATGTTTGAACGGATCCTGGTGGTATGTACGGGCAATATCTGTCGCAGTCCGGTGGCCGAAGCGATGCTGCGTCGGCATGCCCCGGAGCGCAGCATTGGTTCGGCCGGTCTCGGCGCGCTGGTGGGCGAGGGTGTCGCGCCGCAGGCCCGGGCACTGGCGGAGGCCGATGGCCTGGACGTGTCCGGTCACGAGGCCCGGCAACTGACCACCGGCATGCTCGAGCAATCCGATCTGGTGCTGGTGATGAGTGACGGGCAGCGTCAGGCGATCGGCCGCAACCATCCCCGTGCCCTGGGCAAGACCATGCGTTTCGGCCACTGGCTGGATGACGGCCACGGTCGCGATATCCCCGATCCGTATGGCAAGAGCGACGAGGCATTTCGGGAAGTGCACGCGCTGCTGACCGAGGCCGCACAGAGCTGGGCGGAGCGGCTGGGCTGATCTCCCGGCCGCGCCACGACAGGAACAGGTAACCGATGACGCAGACCCCCGCTTCCCCGCCGCCGGCGGATGACGAGATCGACCTTGGCCGGCTGTTCGGACTGCTGCTCGATCACAAGTGGTGGATCGTTGGCATTACGTTCCTGTTCATGCTGGGCGGTGGGGCGTATGCGACCCTCTCGACGCCGGTCTATCAGGCGGATGCGCTGGTCCAGGTGGAGGATACCGGCGGTGTCAGTGCGCCACTGAACGACATGCGCGAGATGCTCGGACGCGAGCCGCGTGCGTCGGCGGAGCTGGAGATCCTGCGTTCGCGCATGGTGCTGGGTCAGGCGGTGGATCGCGAGCGCCTGGACCTGATCGTGCGTCCGGTGCGCCTGCCGGTCATCGGAGATTTTCTGGTCCGCCGGGACTGGGACCGGAGCCGGGCCGCCGTGTTGGGCGGCGTCGCCGAGCGCTATGCGTGGTCCGGAGAATCGCTGACGGTGGGCGATCTGCGGGTCACGCCCGCGATGGAAGGGGAAACCCTGACACTGCAGGTCACCGGCGAGGATCAGTTCCGCCTGTCCCACGACGATCGGGTCCTGGGAGAAGGCCGAATCGGGGAGGAGGCGAGCTTCCTCGACGGGCAGGTCATCCTGTTTGTGGAGGACATCTCGGCCGAGGCCGGGGCCCGCTTCGAACTCCAGCGCCGCGCTCGGCTGGCCGCGATACGCGATCTGCGCAACCGTTTCCAGGCCACGGAACAGGGCAATGAGAGTGGCGTCTTCAGCCTGACGTTCACCCACACCGATTCGGAACAGGCTCGCGGCGCCCTGAACGCGATCAGTGACATCTATCGCCGACAGAACGTCGAACGTCAGGCCGCGGAGGCGGAACAGAGCCTGGAGTTCCTGGAAGAGCAGGTGCCCCAGGTACGGGCACGGCTGCGGGAAGCGGAAGACGCCCTGAACGAGTATCAGGTGGAGCAGGAAAGCGTCGACATGTCGATGGAGACGCAGGCGGTCCTCGACCGGCTGGTGGACCTGGAGCGCCAGATCACCGAGCTGGAATTCGAGGAGGCGGAGATCTCCCGTCGGTACACGCAGAACCATCCGACCTACGTCACCCTGCTGGAAAAGCGCGAGCAACTGGAGAACGAACGTCGGGAGCTGCAGCAGGAGATCGGGGGCCTGCCGGAGACCCAGCAGCAAGTACTCCGCCTGCAACGCGATGTCGAAGTGAACCAGGAAGTCTATGTCCAGCTGCTCAACCGCATGCAGGAGATGGACATCACGCGAGCCAGCACGGTGGGGAATGTCCGCATCCTGGACGATGCCGCAGTTCTGCCGTCACCGGTGGAGCCACAGCGCGGGCTGATCGTGGCGCTGGCCACGGTCCTCGGCGGCATGCTTTCGGTGGCGCTGGTGCTGCTGCGCGGGATGCTCAACCGGGGCGTTGAATCACAGGAGCAGATCGAGGAACTGGATCTACCGGTCTATGCGACCGTACCGCTGTCGGACGTGCAGCAGAAACTCGTCAAGCGGCTGCGGCGGCGGCGTGATCTGAAAAGCGGGCGTCGACGCGGGGCCACCGGGGAAGAAGGGGTCGTAACGGGGGTGCTGGCCTCGTATTCCCCGACGGACGGGGCCATTGAGGCGCTGCGTGGTCTGCGCAGCAGCCTGCATTTCGCGATGCTCGAGGCGGCGGACAATCGGCTGGTGATCACGGGTCCCAGCCCGGGTGTTGGCAAGAGTTTCATCTCGGTGAACCTGGCGGCGGTGTGTGCCCAGGCGGGCCAGAAGGTCCTGGTGGTCGACGCCGACATGCGCAAGGGACACGTCCACCATGCATTCGGCGAGGCCAGCGCGGGCGGGCTGTCCGATCTGTTGTCGGAGAAGCTGACGCCGGGAGAAGCCATCCGGGAGACCGATATCGAGGGGCTGGACTACATGGCCAGGGGCTCGGCACCCCCGAATCCCGCCGAGCTGCTGATGAACGAGCGTTTTACCCGGTTCCTCGATCAGGCGAGCGGGCAGTACGACCTGGTGCTGATCGATACGCCGCCGATCCTCGCGGTGACGGACGCCTCCGTGGTGGCGCGCCACTGCTCGACCACCCTTATGGTGGTGCGTTTCCAGCTCAACCCGCCGCGCGAGATCGAGGCGGCGCGGCGTCGTCTGGAGAGTGCGGGCGTGGAGACGCGGGGTGCGATCCTGAATTCCATGGAAGCCACCGCCAGTGCCAGTTACGGCTACGGCTACTACCACTACTCGTACAAGTAACGGAAGCCCCGGTTCACCCGGCGGGACGATATTCGGGAACGATCTCCCGCAGACATGCGCGGGTCGCCGCGGCATCCATGGCCTGGTCGGCGCGTTCCAGAGCCTCCAGTGCCTCGCTCAGGGCATCCGCCGGTGCCCGGTCTTCGCGGGCCTGCATGATGCGGGGGTGGCGCGTGCTCTCTACGTTGTCGCCAATGAGCAGTTCTTCGTAGAGCTTTTCGCCCGGGCGCAGCCCGGTGAACTGGATGGCAATGCCGTCGGGCGGGTTGCCGTTGTCATCCCGGACCTGGCGGCCGTGCAGGCGGATCATGCGTCGGGCGAGATCCTGGATTCGTACGGGCTCGCCCATGTCCAGAACAAAGACCTCACCGCCGCCGGCCATGGTGCCGGCCTGGATCACCAGCTCGGCGGCCTCCGGGATGGACATGAAGTAGCGCGTGATCTCGGGGTGGGTCACCGTGACGGGGCCGCCCTCCCGGATCTGGCGATGGAACAGGGGCACTACGGAACCGGACGATCCGAGGACGTTGCCAAAGCGCACCATGGAGAACAGGGTAGCCGGGGCGCCGGCTGCCCGGTCCTGCAGGATCATTTCCGCCAGCCGCTTGCTCGCGCCCATGACGTTGGTGGGGCGCACGGCCTTGTCGGTACTGATGAGGATGAATCGTTCCACGCCGGCCGCGATCGCGGCGTCGGCCAGTACCCGCGTGCCGAGGACATTGTTGCGCACTCCCTCGACGGCATTCTCCTCGACGATGGGTACGTGCTTGTAGGCGGCCGCATGGTAAAGGGTCTGGATTCGGTGCCGGTCGAGGACGGATTCCACCCGCCGGGGCAGGGTGACCGACCCCAGAACGGCATGGATCGGGCAGTCCACGCGGAGCTCGTCGCGCAGGGCCTGCATCTCCTGTTCGATACGATAGAGCGCGAATTCGTTGCGTTCGAAAAGGACGAGTTCGGCCGGTCCCTGGCGGAGGATGCGCCGGCACAGCTCCGAGCCGATGGAACCCCCGGCACCGGTGACCATTACGCGGCGATCCACAATGCTGCGTTGCAGCAGGTCCGGCTGAGGCGGGACCGGGTCGCGTCCCAGGAGATCCGCCACGTCGATATCCTCGAGCTGGTCCAGGCGTGCCTGGCCGGAGACGACGGCCTCCATGGAGGGTACCGACTGCACGTGCAGTGGATAGGGCTCGAGGCGCTCCAGGATGGCCTTGCGCGCCGAGCGCGAGGCCGAAGGAACGGCCAGCAGGATGCGCCGGATGCCGTACTGGTGCATCAGCGTGCCGATCATCCGCGGGGGGTGGACCCGAATGCCGTTGATCGCCTGCCCCTGCAGGGCGGGGTTGTCGTCGATGAAGGCGACGATGCGGAACTGCCCGGTGGTACCGAGGCCGGCCGCGAGCTGCATCCCGGCGGCACCGGCGCCATAGACCAGTACGGGTTCCGCGTGGCGGCGCAGTTCGTTCACGTTCTGGTACCAGCTGCGCACGAGAAAACGGCTGCCGCCCACGTAGATGAAGGCCAGGAGGGCGAAGGCCACCGGGACCAGGCGAGGGAAGTCGTCCAGCCGCCCAATCGCCGCAGCCGCCCAGAGGAATCCGGCGAGCAGGACGACCCCGGTGGCCACGGACCATACCGCGCGGGTGCCCATGAAACGAACCACGGCACGGTAGAGGCCCAGCCGGGCGAAGATGAACACACCGACCACCGGCAGCAGGGGAAACAGCCACCAGGCATTGATCAGGGCTTCGGGCAGGGGTTCGGCCAGCCGGAGGGCGAAGGCCGTCCACAGGGCGAGCGGGAGCATGACCACATCGGCCGCGACCATCAGCCAGCGCTTGGTTCGGCGCGGCAGGTTGACGAGGGAGCCCAGCCAGCGGGTGCGGTGGTCGCCCGGTTGATCCTTGGGGTTGCCCATTCTTCCCTGGTCCCGGCGCGGGGTGCGCGCCTTACGCGGAGCCGATGTAAAAAAAGGGCCGCGAGGGCCCTTTTTTGCCGAATTCCGGCGTTGCCCCCTCTGCGGGCGCCGGAATACCCCCTGAAATCTGGCGGAGAGGGAGGGATTACTCGCCACGCTGTGGCTCGCCCTCCGGGCCATCGCCTGCGGCGATGTTCGGGTGCCGCGGTGCGGCACCCGTCGAACCCGGTTTGCTCGATTCCTCGGGTTCGAAATCCCTCGTCCGACCGGGATTTACATGGAACCAGGGGCCCGGTTGCCCCCTGGTTCAAGAATCTGGCGGAGAGGGAGGGATTCGAACCCTCGATACGGGGTTACCGTATACACACTTTCCAGGCGTGCGCCTTCGACCGCTCGGCCACCTCTCCGTAAGCTGCGAAAGGTTAAACGACATCGGCGCCTTGTGCAATCGACGAGACCGCGCGGTCCCGAGGGGCAGGCCTCCGGGGTGTGCCGGCATTACTCGTTGATCTGCATCACGAACTCGCCATGTGCGGACGCTACACTTGAGCTGTCCGCTTTCTGCGGTGGTGGTCGCCGGCAGGGTCTCTGCCCCGGGCCGGGCACCGTTGAGTGGTGTATGTCGCGTGTTGGCCCCTTCAGGACGAAGGGGCCTTTTTTGTGTCCCCTTCCTGTGTGGGCGTTTTGCGACGCAGGCGGCGTTCCGCGTCACGCTGTAGCCATGGCCCGTGTCCGGACGGAATAACGGATGTCGGGCCGACGTCTTTTGGTTCACCAGGGCGTCTGTCGGCGCGATCCGGCAGACGGCTTTCTTCATTCAGGTCCTAACACTCAGGAGTGGTATATGAACCTCACGCGGAGGGAATTCCTCGAAGTCATGGTGGCCGCCAGCGCGGCCGGCCTCGCCACCAATGCCTGGGCGGGCGAGAGCATCGACTGGCAGCGCGCGCCGTCGGATTTCTACGACATTTCTCCGTTCGGGAACGTGTCTCTGCTGCACTACACCGACTGCCACGCGCAGCTGCGCCCGGTCTACTTCCGTGAGCCGGACGTGAACATTGGCGTGGGGGACATGCAGGGCAAGCCGCCGGTGCTGGCCGGCGAGGCGCTGCTTGACCACTTCGGGGTCGAAAAGGGCACACCCGAGGCCCATGCGCTGACCTTCCTCGATTTCGCCGAGGCGGCCGAGAAATACGGTCGGGTCGGCGGCTTCTCGCATCTGTCGACGCTGGTGAAGCGCCTGCGTGCGGACCGGCCGAACTCCCTCCTGCTGGACGGTGGCGACACCTGGCAGGGTTCGGCGACCTCGCTGTGGACCGGCGGGCAGGACATGGTCGACGCGCAGAAGCTGCTGGGCGTGGACGTGATGACCGGTCACTGGGAGTTCACCTTCGGTGACGAGCGCGTCAAGGAAGTCATCGAGAACGACTTCAAGCCCAACGGCATCGACTTCGTCGCGCAGAACGTCGAGGATCGCGACTGGGGTGACCGGATCTTCGAGCCCTACACCATCCGCGAGATGAACGGCGTCCCGGTGGCCGTGATCGGGCAGGCCTTCCCGTATACCTCGGTGGCCAATCCGGATTACATGTTCCCGGAATGGTCGTTCGGCATCCGTGACGACAAGATGCAGCAGATGATCGACGAGGTGCGTCAGAAGGGCGCGAAGGTCGTGGCGATCCTGTCGCACAACGGCATGGTGACGGACATCGAAATGGCCCGCCGGCTGCGTGACGTCGACGTGATCATGGGCGGCCACACTCACGACGCGATCCCCGGTGCGCTGGAGATCGAGAACGCCGCGGGCGAGCGCACGCTGGTGACCAACGCCGGTTCCAACGGCAAGTTCCTGGGTGTGCTGGATCTGGATGTGAACGACAGCGGCATCAAGGACTACCGCTTCAAGATGCTGCCGGTGTTCGCCAACATGCTGGACGCGGATCCGGAGATGGAGGCGCACATCGAAGAGGTGCGCAAGCCGTTCGAGGACCAGCTGCGGGAAGAACTGGCGGTGACCGACGACGTCCTCTACCGCCGCGGCAACTTCAACGGTACCTTCGACGAGGTCATCGTCCAGGCGATGATGGAAGAGATGGATGCCGAAGTCGCGCTGTCGCCGGGTTTCCGCTGGGGCGTGAGCGTGCTGCCGGGCCAGCCGATTACTTTCGAAGAGCTGATGACCCAGACCGCAACGACGTACTCCGAGACCACGCGCAACGAGATGACCGGCGCGGATCTCAAGCACGCGATGGAAGACGTGGCCAACTCGATCTTCAACGAAGATCCGTATCGTCATCGCGGTGGCGACATGGTGCGCACCGGCGGTATCCGCTACACCATTGACCCGCACAAGCCGATGGGCGAGCGCATCACCGACATGGAGATCAATGGCGAACCCATGGATCCGGAACGGCGCTATGTGGTGGCGGGCTGGGCCGACGTGCATCAGCCGCATGACACGCCCCCGGTCTGGGAAGTGGTGGGTAACTGGCTGCGCAACCAGGATACGGTCAACGTGGGCGAGCCCTACCTGCCGAAGCTGAAGAACGTGGAGGGCGATCCCGGCCTGGCTCGCTAAGGCCGCCAGTTGCTCCGGATCCTTGTGATCCGGAGCCGGATCGTGAAGGGCCGTCCCGCGAGGGGCGGCCTTTTTTGTTGCCCTTGAGAGGCCCCGGGTGAGAGGCCCCGGGAACGCTCTCGGGGTGGCTTCGGAGTAACCTTGGTGGGAGCGTGCTTGTACGCGAACGACGCGGGGTGTTGATTGGCGCCGCGATTCGCGGCCGGGGCCGCTCCACAGGGCGCCGCAGGCGCGCGGAATTACTTGGGGAGAATCATGGAAGAACTGCTTTTTTATTGCCGGGCGGGGTTCGAGAAGGACCTGGCCGGCGAGCTGGCCGCGGAAGCCGCGCGGGAAGGCCTGGCCGTCTATCCACGGTTCGTTGAAGGGACGGCCTTCGTCCGCTTGTTATCGGCCGATGGCGATCCGGCACCGCTGCGCGACGCCTTTCCCCTGGATGAGCGGATCTTCGCGCGCCAGCGCCTCCCGGCGCTGCATCCGCTGGAGGGCCTGTCACGCAAAGACCGGGTGAGCCCGGTCGTGGAACGCATTCGCGCGAGTGGCTGGTCGTTCGAGGCCATCTGGCACGAGACGCCGGATACCAACGAGGGCAAGGAGCTTCGACGCCTGGGAAAGGCACTGGAGCGCCCGCTGGAGTCGGCACTACGCAAGGCTGGCGCGCTGCGCGGGCAGGGTGAGGCGCAGGGTCGTCGTCTGCATTGTTTCTGGACGGCCGGCGACCGTGTGCAGCTGGGTCTGGCCACGCCGGAGAGCAGCAGCGACCGTCCGGGGGGCATCCTGCGCCTGAAGGCCCCGCGCGCAGCGCCCAGCCGTTCCGCACTGAAACTCGAGGAAGCCTGGTTCCACTTCCTGACTCCCGAGGAGCGCGAACAGCGACTGGCGGAGGGCATGACGGCGGTGGACCTGGGGGCGGCGCCGGGGGGCTGGACCTGGCAGCTGGTGCGGCACGGCCTGCATGTCCAGGCCGTGGATAACGGTCCGATGGATGCCGACCTGATGGCCGGGGGACAGGTGGAGCATATCCGCGAGGATGCGTTCACCTGGGTGCCCCCGCGTCCGGTGCACTGGCTGGTGTGCGACATCGTGGACCGGCCCGGACGCGTCGCGGACCGCGTAGGCGACTGGCTGGAGGCGGGATGGGCTGAAGAGGCGATCTTCAACCTCAAGCTCCCGATGAAGAAGCGCTACGAGACCGTGCGTGAATGTCTTGATCGGCTGGAGGGCCGGCTGGCCGGGCACGGATTTCGCGTGCACGCCCGCCAGCTGTATCACGATCGCGAGGAAATCACCGTGCATGCCCGTCCGGCCCGTGGTGCGGCCGGCTGAAGAAAACGGGTTATTCGCCCTGCACGGTCACGGTGATACGCCGGTCGTGTCCGGCGTAACGGTGTTCCCAGAGGAAGACCCCCTGCCAGGTACCCAGAGCGGGGCGGCCGCGGGTCACCGGTAGAGTCAGGTCATTGTGGGTCAGCATGGCCCGGGCATGGGCGGCCATGTCGTCGTCGCCTTCCATGTCGTGGCGGTAGGCGGGGTCGCCGTCGGGCGCCAGCCGGGCCAGTATCGTCTCCAGATCGCGCCGGACGTCCGGGTCGGCGTTCTCGGTGATCAGCAGCGACGCACTGGTGTGGTGCTGGAAGACGTGGCAGGTGCCGGTGGTGATGCCCGAGCGATGGATGATGTCGCGCACGGCATCGGTGACGGCGATGCTGCCGCGGCCCCGCGTGGTGATCGTCAGGTCTTCCTGGTAAACGCTCATAAGCAACAAAAAAAGGCGCCCTCAGGCGCCTGATTTTCTTCAGAATGTGGTGGAGGCGGCGTCAACGTAAAAGCTATCGCAAACCCTTGATTACGCGTCCTTTCTGTGGATTGCACGGCCAGTGTTGCCCCCAGAGTTGCCCCCGCAAGGTAGGGGCTGGCGAATGCTGGGGGCAACGTCTCCCCTTGCGATGGGGGCATCATGCCCGCCGGCTGGCTGGCCGTCTATCCCACGCCATCTGACTCTCTCCAAGCCTGGCCAATCAACCGCTCCACCTTGTTCACTCGGGTAACGTCCTCCCGTTGGGCCAGGGTATCTTTCGAGACCTGACCGGTCGTAGATCGTCTTCCGGGACAACTCGGGGTTTTCGGTGTGCAGGTCCTTGAGTTTCCGGATTGGGGTCAGAAGGCCAAGGGCTCTTTGAGACCGGTTCGCCAGGCAGGGTGGGCAACTTTTCTTTGATGCTTTAGGCTCCAACTTACACCGTGTGGACAAGGAACGACCATGCTCCGGACCAATGACAAGGATCGTTTCGTGCTGAATATCCCCTCTCCCTCCCGCGAGTCTCACCGCCGTTCCCTGGCTTTCGCGACGCGTGTTGACGCAAGTCTGGCGGATACTCCTGACCCACAGCGGCTCGCCTTCTCCTGAGCTAGCAGTCCGGAGCACTCCATGGCCTATACCCACCCCTCCAATCTCGACGCCCTCCAACTGGACGGTGCCCATCGCCCGGAAGTCGAGACATTGAGGCGGCTGGGTCGTGAGTTGAAAGACGACTACACCGTCTTTCACTCTGTGCGCTGGGCCGCGGATGTCGACCAACGCGCCGGTTTCGGTGAGATCGATTTCCTGGTGGTGAACCAGGACGGGGATGTCCTGCTCATCGAGCAGAAGGACGGCGCCCTGGTGGAGCGGCGGGATGACCTGGCCAAGGACTACGGCCACGCCAATGGGCCCAAGTCCGTCATCAACCAGATCCATCAGGCCCTGGACGGACTGCGGGAGGCTCTGGGTCGAGCGGATCTCGGGTTTCTGCCGCGACTGGAGCTGATGCTCTATGCCCCGGGCCATCGGGTGGGTAATGTCCCGGCCGGCCTGCAGGAGGCGGCTATCGTCGATGCGGACCGCCGGGACGGGCTGGCGGACGTCATTCGTGAGCGGCTGGGGCCGGGAAGTCCGGCACATGCCGGTGGAGCGCGCCAGGTACAGGAGGTCATCGCCCAGCCTTTGGACTTTCATCCGGATATCCACCACGACGCCGAGTACATGGAGCGACCTATAACCGGTTGGCTGGAGGGATGGGCGAGGTCATCGCCGGACCGGTTCACCCAGAAGCGCCGGGAGCCTTCGGGGAGCCACGTCTTCGACCAGCTCTGCGCCGACTTCGGTATCGACCATCGGCTAACGCCGCCACGCCCCCCAGACCAACGGGCTGGTGGAGCGCTTCAACGGCCGGATCGCCGAAATCCTGCGAACGACGCACTTCGATTCCGGCGCCGACCTGGACTCGATGCTCTGGCACTACAACCGGCTCCACAATCATCACATCCCGCAGCGGACCCTCGGTCATCTGACACCAACCCGGAAGCTCAAGGACTGACAGACCGAGAACCCCGATTTGTTCCGGAGAAGGTCTACGATCAGTCAAATCTCGACAGTAGCAATACAAAAAGGTACCCAAACCACGACTCTCTAGCGCTTTTCGTTGTGCCTTGATCATAGTTATCGCCCCTCGTAGGAGAGCATCATAGGATGAACTCTTCCCGAGGCATCCGGAAACTAACAACTTATCCAAAACCCTTTGTAAGGAGAAAAAATGACTTCCATAAATGAGCATGTTAAGCAGAGCCTTCCCCGTGCTTTTAAAAACAAAAAGGCGTGTCATGTATCTCCGGAAATACCGCAAGCCAAACTGACAAACGCTGTAGATGCATTTTCATTTGAGGGAGAGGAAGGCGCGATATTAGGCCTTGTTGATACAACTATCCGAGGGAATGGGAAGGAGGGTTTGATTGTAACGGGGGAGAGAATTATAAGAAAAGCTCCAAGTCAAACGAAAGTTTTTAAGTTTGAAGAAGTAAAGCAGGCCACGTATGAAAGTAGGCCGGAAGCAAAGTTCACTGAACCGAAGGAAGTCCTTCAAGTCGAGACCATCGATGGCGATACCCATGAGTTATATTATTTAAGTCAGATCGACTTAAAGGAGTTTGGTGACTTCATTAATGAAGTTGTGACTGAGTTTGATGAGTATCATGAGCAAGAGCAATTAATCCCAATCTGTGATTTGAGTGACGAGCTAAAATCTAATTACATAAAGGTCATTGCTAATATGGCCATTGATAATGAAGGCGTCGTGGACGATCAAGAGTTTGCCGAACTCTTAAGCCTTATGAGCCGCTTGAATATTTCTCCCGATCTGAGAAATGACCTCCGGCTATATTTCGCCTCGCCGGAAGAATCCTCTCCAACCGAAAAACTTATATCCGCCATCGATAAAGAGATCCCAGATGGAATGAAGAAGGCTGTCCATATCTCCTTGGTAAAGGACATTATTAGTGTTCACTCAGCTCTCAGTGGGGAGGCGAGTAAAGAATTTTCATTTTTGGAGAAAAATAAAGAATTCTTCGATGTGAATGATGACGAAATTGATGTCGCCGTTATGGCGATAGAAAACGATAAGAAAATGCTAAATAGGGATTATACTGATGATGATCTCACTAAAAGTATTAAAGAAATGTCAGCGAAGGCAAGTGCAGTTGGAGTACCTCTAGGGGCTGTCTATCTTTCAGGTTCTGTGGTTGGTCTCTCTGCCGCAGGAATGAGTTCTGGGCTTGCGGCCCTTGGAATGGGGGGAATCCTTGGGTTTTCCAGTATGGCGACTGGGATCGGTGCCGCTGTCATGCTCGGGGTCTTTGCATATAAAGGATTCAAAAGTCTGGCGGACTCTGGGCTTGATGAAGCAGATAAGCGTCGAGAATTGATGTTGCAAGAGGTTATCAGACAGGGCCAAAAAACAACTTCCTTGATTATTGAAGATATTAACGCGTTATCTGTGCAGCTTAGTGAAGCTCTGGCATCTGCTAATGCCACTGAGGAAAAGTTAAATGAGCTTGCGCAAAAGCTGAAACAGTATGTCTCCGCTTCCCGGAAAATATCGAGTCGAACAGATGAAGCCCAAGCAAGCAAAGAGCGACTTAAGTCCCCCGAATATGTCGAGGTTAATCGGTTGGTTGAGCTCACCAAGCAAGAGTCATCCAAAAAGCATTATGATTTTATTATTAAAAGTTACGTGAAGTATGGGGAGGACGCAAGTAATTCGGACCTCGCAAAGGAAGACTGTGAAACACTTAAGCTTCGAGACGACTTAGGAGAAACAGAGTTCCAAGATCTGGCGTCTTCGTTCGAAGCTATAAAGTATAACGAAATCAATACCACGAACAT
The DNA here is from genome assembly GCF_000381405.1 of Thioalkalivibrio sp. ALE20. Lineage (NCBI taxonomy): Bacteria > Pseudomonadati > Pseudomonadota > Gammaproteobacteria > Chromatiales > Ectothiorhodospiraceae > Thioalkalivibrio > Thioalkalivibrio sp. ALE20. Next base: position 83,866 of record NZ_KB906475.1, on the reverse strand, counting down.
TAAAAGCCGGTTTTTTGGGGGGAAGAATGGCTAACGGAAAAGCTGAAAAGGCCGCTGTTGCCCAGAAACATCAAAATGACAAGGCAGGACGGCGTGTAGGTGAACTTAATAAAGGCGCGGATGAGCTTACACAAAAAAATAACAAGAATTCAGATTTATTGGGTGAGCTGGAGGATGAAATTGATCAGCTCATGGCGAATGAAGGGGTGAGTTTCGATAGAGAAGCAGATATAAAAAATACTGAAATTGACGCTTTGCTATCTGAGGCTGAAGCGAGAGGTGCAAGTAGAGCACAGGAGTATACGAAACTAGACTATATTGAATTTGAAGAAAACTTTGACTGGCAGGGTTATGATTTTGATGTTGAGAGATATCTAGAAAGAAGTGAGATAAATCTAAGCGACGATCCTTTTTCGTACCTTTTGTCGGAAAGAGATCGGATAAAAGTAGAGAAAAGAATCGATCAAGACCTAACTTTTAAAACCGCAGATTGTGATAAGGTTGATTATGCAGCGGCTGCAGTGTGCGGCGCGATCGGGGGTGTTATAGATGTAGTACTTATTCAAGGTCCCGGTGAGGGTGGTGTATCTGAGTTGACGGACGAGGCGGTAGATAAGTCGGTCCGGGGATTCGCGAAGTTGATGGGCTGGGAAGGTCCAAGGGAGGGTTCAGATCCGACGAATAGCGCAATTGGGTTTCTAGAAAGAAACTTTTCGGTTAATTATGATCATCGGCATGGTGGGGATGTTGGTGGTTCGTTCAAAATGAGCACGAAAAACCACCACATCAAAAGTTTGGGCCACTCGCCGGATTTGGTTGGGCTTTTCTTTTCAATACTTGATCAGTTTAATGATACCGCTTCCTTTGTAAGTGATGGCCAACTGGTGCAAGTTGAAACAGAAAATTTTGAGCTTAAAGGCAGTAATTTTTTTGCGAAGCTTTTTTGTGGTTTCGTTAATTGGTTCGGCCATTTGATGTCAGATGCAGGCGGATCCTCTGGTGGTAGTGGCCGAGGTTCTGGGATACCCATTCCTTTTTATTCGCTGCTTCAGTTTTTTCAGGTCGGAGAGTTTGGGCAGCATAAAGATACCTTCGCAAAGGTTGCAGTAAAAGTCTTTGAGGAAGGGTATGACTTTCGGCACGGGTTAGCGATGGCAATCCCCGTCGCAATTACGGAAATTCTTACGAGGTTTGTTTGGGCTTATAGACAGGTCTTTCAATTCGAGCGTGATTTTAGGAGTTTGTCGATTGTAAAGGTCGAGCCGGAGTTGAATCGTATGCTTGTTGTATCCCACGGAGTCCTTTGCGTGATGGACGGGACTGATGCGGCTGCCCGATCTGGTGGCGATATAGTTAGTTTTTTTCTACGGGCAAACCTAGTGGCCTGGGTTCGTCTTGCGTTTGTCGCGAAACGGGAGATTCAAGCGATCTACAAGGAGGGGAGGCTTGATATAGAGATGGCTAATAAGGAGCTCGACGTTGAGTATGAGCGGCTTATTAAGACAAATTGGTGATTACGTGTCAGATCACACGTGATTTCGTGGCCGTTGGTCAAAGAGATCTGGGCGCTCGCATACCAGCTTTTCATCGCCTGGATGGGCGGCTGGTGGTTCAAGGTCTTCTGCGGTAGGTGGTGATTGTACAGACGCACGTACCGTTTGAGCGTCTGCTCCAGACTCGCCCGGTTATCGAAATGGTGCGTCGCCAGGATCTTGCTGGTCCGGCGATTGAAACACTCGATCATGTGGTGGTCGGGGAGGGAAGCCCTTCCACTTTCCGGAGAAGGGCTTGCCCTAGCTATTCAGCCCCGCCTAGCGCGAGGCTTTTTCGTGGACGCGTTCGGTGGCGCCTACCGGGTCTCGATGATTATGCGCCTTCGATGCGCAGCTCGTCGATGTTTCGGCCCTGGCCTTCCCACCCCCACTGTCAGGCTAGTTGGAACCTCCCCTAATGTTAGGGTGTTATCAACGACGGGGCGAAGAGAGGTTCCTGTGAAGTACTCGGATGAACGCAAGGAGGCGGTGCTGAAGAAGCTGCTGCCGCCGCATAACCGGACCGTGGCCCAGCTGGCCGATGAAGAAGGGATCTCGGCCGCCACGCTGTATAACTGGCGCCGGAAGGCCCGCGAGCAGGGTCGGCTGTTGCCGGACAGCAGCCCGGAGCCCGAGGGCTGGAGCTCCCGGGACAAGTTCAATGCCGTGCTGGAGACGGCGCCCTTGTCCGAGGCCGAGGTGGCGGAGTACTGCCGCCGACGGGGTCTGTATCCCGAACAGCTCCAGCGCTGTAAGCGTCCAGCGAAATACCTTCTTTCGTCGTTCCGCCGCGGGTCCGATCATGAAGCCGAGTCCAGTTGGAGAGGAACGGCGGCATGGGTTGGAGGCGACGGAGTCGGGAGGAGTGGCAGCGGTTGGTATCGGGTTGGCCGCGTAGCGGTCTGACCCAGGAAGTGTATTGTGCGCGGCATGGGATCTCGGTGGGCAGTCTGCTGCGCTGGCGTCGGCTCCTGGGTGAGGAAGCGGAGACGCCGCGGGTGGAAGGGAGCGCGGCGGCCGAGTTCGTGCCGGTGACGCTGGTGGGCGATCCGCCTGCGGCGGGCGGTGCGGACCTGACCCTGGTGCTGGCCGACGGGGTGCGGCTCGAGATCGGGGCGGCCTGTCCGGCCGAGACCCTGAAGCGGGTTCTCGGCGTCCTGCGGGAGTCTGCATGATCGCGCTGGACGCGCACACGAAGGTGTACCTGGCCCGGGGTCCCACGGACATGCGCTGTCAGATCGATGGTCTGGCGGCCCGGGTCGAGGACGTGCTGCAGGCGGATCCGTTCTCCTCGCACCTGTTCGTGTTCTGCAACCGGGCGCGGGACAAGATCAAGGTCCTGGTCTGGTATCGCAACGGTTTCTGGCTGTGGTATCGGCGCCTGGAGAAGCAGCGCTTCTGGTGGCCTTCGGGCACCGAGCCGGGGCCGGTGGAGTTGTCGGTGCGGGAGCTGCAATGGCTTCTGGAAGGGCTGGATCCGACGACCGTTCAGGGTCATCGGAAGGCGTCTTTTTCTCTGCTTTAGTCGCTGATTTTGCTGCATTGTTGGGCCGTTTCCGGTATCATGCAGCGCATGGCTGAAGCCGCTTCCAAGCTCCCCGATGACCCGGCCGAACTGCAGGCGATCATCCGCCGGATGACGACCGAGCAGACCGCGCGGGAGCAACACTTCGAGGCGGAACAGACCGCGCGGGAGCAGCGCTTCGAGGCGGAGCTGCAGGCACGGAACGAGGCCATCGAGCAGCGCGACCGCAAGATCGAGCAGTTGCTGGAGCGCCTGGAGCTGCTCCGGCACCAGCGCTTCGGGCCGAAGGCGGATCGCATCGCGAAGGAGCAGCTGGCCCTGTTCGACGAGGCCGAGCTGAACGTCCTGCTCGAGGAACTCGACGCGCAGATCGACGAGGCCAAGACCCCGCGTTCGCCACGAACCGAACCCCAGCAGACCCCGAAGCGCAGGCCCCTGCCGGCGCACCTGCCGCGCGTGGAACGCATCCTGGATCTGTCCGCCGAGGAACAGGCGGCGATCGCCGAGACCCATGTCCACATCGGCCTCGACGAGTCCGAGCAGCTCGGTGTACTGCCCAAGCAGTACTATGTGATCCGGACCCAGCGCGCCAAGTACGCCCCGATCGATGCCGAGGTGCCGGAGGCCGAGAAGGGTCTGCGCATCGCGCCGCGCCCGGCGCAGATCCTGCCCAGGGCGATCGGCCACAGCTCCCTGCTGGCCGAGGTGGTCACCGGCAAGTTCATCGACGGGTTGCCGCTGTACCGCCAGGAGAAGATCTTCGCCCGCGAGGGCATCGAGCTCTCCCGCCAGACCCTGTCGGGCTGGCTGGTGCAACTGGCGACCCCGCTGGCCCCGGTGATGGCGGCCCTGAAGCCGCATCTGACCCGGGGCCCGGTGCTGCAGGTCGACGAGACCCCGGTGCAGGTCCTCGACGAACCCGGACGGGCCAACACCACGAAGTCCTACATGTGGGTCTACCGCGGTGGGCCGCCCGACCACCCGGTGGTCTGGTTCCAGTACGCCGCGAGCCGGGCGGGCGAGGTCCCGATCGAGTTCCTGTTCCCGGAAGGGGCCGATCCGCCCCCGGAGCACCGGTTCTACCTGCAGACCGATGGCTATGCGGCCTATCACGCGTTGGCGGAGCAAGACGGCATCCGGGGCCATATGGGCTGTTGGGCGCATGTGCGCCGAAAGGCCGTCGAGGCCACGAAAGGTCGGACCCGGAACGGGGCCGCGCATGCGCTGGTGGCCTTGATCGGCAAGCTGTATGCCATCGAGCGCCGCCTGCGCGGCACGTCGGCGGAGCACCGCTACGCGGTGCGTCTCGCCGAGTCGAAACCGATCCTCGACGAGATCAAGGCGTGGCTCGACGACAAGGCGCGGAAAGTGCTGCCCAAGGGCCTGCTCGGCGAGGCCATCCAGTACACCCGGAAGCAATGGCCGATCCTGGTCACGTTCCTGGAGGATGGTCACCTCGAGATCGACAACAACCGAGCCGAGAACGCCATCCGGCCGTTCGCCGTGGGGCGCAAGGCCTGGCTCTTCTCCGGCAGCCCCAAGGGGGCCGAGACCAGCGCGATGCTCTACACCCTGGTGGAGACCGCGAAGGCCGCCGGACTCGAGCCACGCGCCTACCTGCACTACCTGTTCGAGACCCTGCCGACGGCGACCACCCCGGACGCCCTTGAGGCCCTCCTGCCGCACCGCCTCACCCCGGACGATCTCAAAATCCCGGCCCCGGAACTGTAAGCCGAATACCCTGGGTTGCCCGGACGCTTACCAGCTTCTGTGGGTGCGGCACTTCGACACCGTCGAAGAGCTGAGGCAAGCCCTGCTGGCGTTCAAGGACCGCTACAACCGGAATTGGCTGCTGCAACGACATCGCTACCGCACGCCTGCGCAGGTGCGGCGCGACCACGTGGTGCCGGACGCGAAGGCAGCGTGATTTTGTGCATTCCAGTGTCCAGGAATTCGGGGGCTTTACACACCGGCGAGTTCGCCGGATGGCTGGAGCAGTGGAACAGCTGAAGCCCCCGTGAATTCACGGAATAAGCGCAACCCCTGAACCCGTATGGGGTGGCCAGCTGCCGCTTCAGGGCCCCATGCCTCGTTTCCCGAACGGAGGGATTGAGGCAGATCATGTCCGAGCCAGTGCATCCGCGTTTCCGCGCCTCCCGGGCTTGTCCGCGCTCGAGAAATGTGAAAGCTTCAACAAGAAAGCATGTTACCGGTATATGCAAGGGGCTGCCGGGCCGGTTCCTGGAAGCACCCGGGAGGGGGAATAATGAAGGGTATCGTTTTCACGGAATTCCTGGAAATGGTGGAGGACGTCTTTTCGCCCGACGTGGCCGACGCCATTATCGAACACGCGAATCTCCCCAGCGGCGGGGTCTACACTGCCGTCGGGACCTACGACCACTCCGAGATGGTGCGGCTGGTGACCGCTCTTTCGCGCGAGACCGGAACGGAAGTGGACGACCTTCTGGAAGTATTCGGGAAATACCTCTTTGGGCGATTCAGGGCACTCTACCCCGACTTTTTCACCGGGGTCGACAGTGCCTTTGGCTTTCTGGAACACGTAGAGGACTACATCCACGTGGAAGTGCGGAAGTTGTATCCCGATGCGGAATTGCCCACATTTGACACCAGACGTCTTGATAGCGAAAGGCTGGTCATGGAGTACTCCTCGGCGCGGCCTTTTGCCCATCTGGCCAATGGACTCATTCACGGATGTCTGGAGTCTTTTGGTGAGACGGCCGAAGTCGACTTTGAGGATCTTTCCCATGGGGAAGATACCCACACGCGGTTCACGCTGCGGCTAGTCGGCAATGGATGACGGGAGCACCCTGCAACGCAGGCTGGATCGTGAACGGGCGGCGCGCAAGCAGGCCGAACGTATAGCCGAAGAGAAGACACGAGAGATTTTCGAATCCAATCGTGAACTGCGCAGGCTGAATGAAAACCTGGAGAACGAGGTCGCCAATCGGACGGCCGAACTTCAGGCGGCCCGTGACGAGGCGGTGGAAGCGAATCAGGCCAAGAGTCTCTTTCTGGCCAACATGAGCCATGAGCTGCGTACTCCGCTGAATGCCATTATCGGTTACAGCGAGATCCTGCTGGAGGAGGCGGGGGATGACGGGGCGAACGAGCTCCTTACGGATTTGCACCGGATTCTCTCGGCAGGCAAACATTTGCTCAGCCTCATCAATGACATCCTTGATCTGTCCAAGATCGAAGCCGGAAAGATGGATATTCATCTCGAAAGCTTTGTGGTTGGCGAACAATTGCGTGAGGTGATGGCCACGGTGGAGCCGCTGGCGGAGAAAAACGGTAACCGGCTGGTGCTGGACGTGGATCCGGGCATTGAAGCGATGACCATGCATTCGGATCTGACCAAGTGGCGCCAGGGTGTTTTCAATCTTCTCTCCAATGCCTGCAAATTCACGGAACAAGGGGTGGTCACACTCTCGGTTTTCCATGAGCCGGATTCCTCCGGGGGACAGTTGCGGTTCTCGGTGAACGATACGGGGATCGGCATGACCCCGGATCAGATGAAGCGGCTCTTCCAGGCGTTCTCCCAGGCAGATGCCTCCACTACCCGCAAATTCGGCGGTACAGGGCTGGGACTGGCCATCACGCGGCATTTCTGTCAGATGCTTGGTGGCGAAATCCGTGTGGTCAGTGAATACGGGGAAGGTTCTACGTTCACGATGGAGTTGCCGGTGACAACGCCGTCCGGCGAGACCCCTCCGGAGGTTCGGGGCGGTGAGTCGGCGACCGGCAATGCCACGCACGGGACGACCATACTTGTGGTGGATGACGACCCCTCCGTACGCGATCTTCTGGCCCGGCAGTTGCGCAGCGAGGGGTACTGTGTCGAGGTCGCGACGGACGGCGAACAGGCGCTGCAGAAGGCCAGGGAAATCCGTCCGGTGGCGATCACGCTGGATGTAATGATGCCGCAGATGGACGGCTGGGCGGTGCTGAGCCGGATCAAGCGCGATCGTGTTCTGACCGATATACCTGTGGTGATGGTCACGATCATGGATCAGAAGACCACAGGATTTGCGCTGGGGGCGACGGACTATGTCACCAAGCCAGTGGATCGAAAGCGACTTGCCACCGTGCTCTCGAAATTGACGACGTCCGAGCCGCGTAACCGGATTCTAGTGGTGGAAGACGACGCCGGGACACGGGATGTTCTGCAGCGTACTCTGCAACGGGACGGGTGGATGGTTTCTCTGGCCAGCGATGGAGTCGAAGGCCTGGAGCGCCTTCGGTCCGAGCCGCCAGCTGCAATCCTCCTGGACCTGATGATGCCCCGTATGGATGGTTTCGATTTCCTGGAAGAGATTCGTCGAAACCCCGACTGGAAGGACATCCCGGTTATCGTGGTGACAGCCAAGGAGTTGTCGAATGCCGAGCTTGAACGCCTCCACGGCCGCGTCAGTGAGGTAATCGGGAAAAAGCCTCGCGAGCTGGAAGAGCTCTTTGGGCACATCCGCTCCGTGATCAGCGAACACCAGGCGGCAGACTGAAGACATCTCCGCTCACACGCGAAAGCGGCTCGAGGTCGCACGTGTGGCTTGATCGGCGTTTCCCTGTCTCATCGTGATTGGGCAGGCGCTGAAGCACAAGAAAAAGGCACCCGCAGGTGCCTGATTTTACAGCTTAACTGGTGGAGGCGGCGGGAATCGAACCCGCGTCCGCAGGCCCTCCGCCCTCGGCTCTACATGCTTATCCTGTCTTTGCGTTTAACCAGCCGCTACCCGACAGGCAGGGAAGACGTCTGGCGATCCCGGTTGAGTTTTAACGGATCCGCGCCGGGCACGCTTCACCGCGAGCTTGTGAGAGTCGACGCCCGATACTGGACGCACAAGCACGGCTCCAGTCGGACGGCACCCTACCGGGTTTTAAGCGGCGAGTGCGTAGTTGTCGTCGTTGGCAACTATTTTTTTGCAGTGATTTTTACGAGGCTCACTACATCCTCGGCATGCACCTCAGGTTTCGCGACCCGCGTCGAATCCAGGTCGCCCCCTTTGCAACTACTGGGACAGGGTACCGCAGTCGGAGTTCCCGTGCACCTCCGACATTCTCCCGGAGGTGGCGGTGCTCCGGTACAATGCGCGGCTCGAAACAGGTCCAACCACGGCACACCGGGTGAAGATGATGCGGGTTTTTGAAGGCGGCACGGCGGTTTCCTCCTTTCGACTGCGGACGCTGGAAACGGCGCTGGAGGAGCGTACCGGGGTGCCGGTCCGTCTGGCGGCGCGTCATCTGTATTTCGTGCAGTTGCACCGCCGGCTCCATGCGGGCGAGGAGAAGCGTCTGGCCGCCCTGCTGGACGAAGGCGAGGCCTGGTCCGCTCCGGCATTCGAGCCGGTGCGCGAACCCGTGGTGATCCCGCGCCCGGGCACCATCAGCGCCTGGTCATCCAAGGCCACCGAGATTGCCCATCATGCGGGACTGGAATCCGCCGTCGAGCGGATCGAACGGGGTACCCACTGGTACGTGGGTGGTGAGCTGCCGCAGGGGCTGAACCTTGTGGACATGGCTGCGCCGCTGTTCGACCGCATGACCGAGGCGGTCATCGAGGATCCCGCGGACGCGGGCGCCCTGTTCCGCGCGGAGACGCCGCGTTCGCTGCAACGGGTGGGCCTGGAGCCGGATGCCCGGAGCGCGCTGGCGCGCGCCAACGGGGAGCTGGGGCTGGCGCTGTCGGAAGAGGAGATCGATTACCTGGCCGAAGGCTATCGAGCGCTGGGGCGGGCCCCGACCGATGCCGAGCTGATGATGTTCGCACAGGCGAACTCCGAACACTGCCGGCACAAGATCTTCAACGCCCGCTGGGTGGTGGATGGCGAGGAGCAGGACCGTACGCTGTTCGGGATGATCCGCGAGACCCATCGGCTCCATCCGGACGGGGTGCTTTCTGCCTACAGCGACAATGCCTCGGTGATCGAAGGCCACCGTGGGGTGCGGCTGATGCCCGGGCCCGATGGCGAGTACCGTCGCGAGGACCTGGATCTTCCGGTGCTGATGAAGGTGGAAACCCACAACCATCCGACCGCGATCTCGCCGTGGCCGGGGGCGGCCACCGGCTCCGGTGGCGAGATCCGGGACGAGGGCGCCACCGGGCGTGGATCGAAGCCCAAGGCCGGGCTGACCGGTTTCACCGTGTCCAACCTGCGCATTCCGGCGCATCCGCAGCCCTGGGAGCGGGATTTCGGACGGCCCGATCGGATCGAGAGCGCGCTGAACATCATGCTGGAGGGGCCGATCGGTGCCGCGGCCTTCAACAACGAATTCGGACGACCGGCGCTGTGCGGGTATTTCCGCACGCTGGAGTCCGCGTTGCCGCAACCGGACGGTGGAGAGGTCCTGTACGGTTACCACAAGCCCGTGATGCTGGCCGGCGGCGTGGGATCGATGCGCGCCGAGCACGTGCACAAGGGCGAGGTGCCCGCACAGACGCCCATCGTGGTGCTGGGCGGTCCCGCCATGCTGATCGGGCTGGGGGGCGGGGCCGCCTCTTCGATGGCCAGCGGCTCGAGCAGCGAGGCCCTGGATTATGCCTCGGTGCAGCGTGGCAACCCCGAGATCCAGCGGCGCTGCCAGGAGGTGATCGATCGCTGCACCGCGCTGGGCGAGGACAATCCCATCCGTTCCATCCACGACGTCGGGGCCGGCGGACTGTCCAATGCGATCCCGGAGATCCTGGATGATGCCGGTCGCGGCGGGCGCATGGAACTGCGCGAAGTGCCCACCGCCGAGCCGGGCCTGTCGCCGATGGAACTGTGGTGCAACGAGGCGCAGGAGCGCTACGTTCTGGCGGTGGACGCCGCGGCCCTCGAGACCTTCCGCGCGATCTGCGAGCGCGAGCGCGCGCCGTTCGCGGTGGTGGGGCAGGCGACCGATGACGGCCACCTGCGAGTGGATGACCGGCTGTTCAACGAGCCGGCGGTGGACATGCCGATGGGCATGCTGCTGGGCGCCACACCAAAGATGACGCGCGAGGACGCGCGCCGGGCCGCGCCGGTCACGACGCTGGAAACGGCCGGTACGGATCTGGCCGAGGCGCTGGAGCGAGTCCTCAATCTGCCGGCGGTGGCCGCCAAGCACTTCCTGATCAGCATCGGTGACCGCTCGGTGGGCGGCCTGGTGGCGCGGGATCCCATGGTCGGTCCCTGGCAGGTGCCGGTGGCCGACTGCGCCGTGACGCTGACCGACTTCGACGGATATACCGGCGAGGCCATGGCCATGGGTGAACGTTCGCCGGTGGCGATCCTCTCGGGACCGGCCTCCGGACGCATGGCGATCGGCGAGGTGGTGACCAACCTGGCCGCCGCGGACATCGAAGGCACCCGGACGATCCGCCTGTCGGCGAACTGGATGGCCGCTGCGGGGGTGTCGGGCGAGGAGGCCGCACTGTTCGATACCGTTCGGGCGGTTGCCGAAGATCTGTGCCCGCAGCTCGGCATCAGCATCCCGGTAGGCAAGGACTCGCTGTCGATGCGCACGGTCTGGCAGGACGCCGACGGTCACGAGCGCCACATGCATGCGCCGGTAACCCTGGTGGTATCGGGCTTCGCGCCGGTGACGGACGCGCGCCGGACCCTGACCCCGGAGCCGGATGCCCGCGAGGGGGGCAGCCTGTGGTTCGTGGATCTGGCGGCCGGCCGGATGCGGCTGGGCGGCTCGGCCCTGGCGCAGACGGCGGGTGGCATCGGTGAAGTGCCCCCGGATGTGGAAGATCCGGCGGCGCTGCGCGCATTCGTGGACGCGGTCGGCCACCTGCGCCGCGAGGGGCTGCTGTGTGCCTACCACGACCGCTCGGACGGAGGCCTGATCACGACCCTGCTGGAGATGGGCTTTGCCGGGCGTCTCGGCCTGGACATCGACGTGCCGGCGGGGATGGACCCGGCTGCCTGGCTGTTCAACGAGGAACTGGGGGCGGTCCTGCAGGTGCGGGCCGGGGCGGAGGAGGCCCTGCGCGAGACGATGCAACAGGCCGGTCTCGGCGCGCATCTGCACGAGGTGGCCCGTCTGCGCAGAGACGAGACGGTCACGGTCGCGCAGGCCGGGCGGAACCTGCTGGAGTCGACGCGCGCAGGGCTCCAGCGCCAGTGGCAGGCGACCACCCGACACATGCAGCGGTTGCGCGACAATCCCGAATGCGCCGACGAGGAATACGCACGCATCGACGCCGATGACGGACTTACCGAACGCCTGCATTTCGATCCGTCGGAAGATATCGCGGCGCCGTTCATCGCCAGCGGGGCGCGGCCACGCGTGGCGATCCTGCGCGAGCAGGGGGTCAACGGTCAGCTCGAGATGGCGGCGGCCTTCGAGCGCGCCGGTTTCCAGCCGGTGGACGTGCACATGACGGACCTGCTCGAGGGCCGGCGGGATCTGGCCGACATGCAGGGCCTGGCGGCCTGCGGCGGGTTTTCCTACGGTGACGTGCTGGGCGCCGGCGGGGGCTGGGCCCGCACGATTCTCAATCACGAAGGGCTGCGCACGCAGTTTGCGTCCTTTTTCGAGCGCAACGATACCTTCAGTCTCGGCGTGTGCAATGGCTGCCAGATGCTGTCGCGGCTGGCGCCGCTGATCCCGGGGGCCGGGCACTGGCCCCGCTTCGTGCGCAATCGTTCGGAACAGTTCGAGGCGCGCCTGTCGCTGGTGCGTGTGGAGCCGGGGCCGTCGGTGCTGCTGGAGGGGATGGGGGGCTCGGTGCTTCCGGTGGTGGTTTCGCACGGAGAAGGGCGCGTGGAATATCCCGGCGAGGCCCCGGTGTACGACCAGGCGGCGCTGCGCTACGTGGAGGCCGACGAGTCGCCGGCCGAGGCCTACCCGGCCAACCCCAACGGTTCGCCGCGCGGCGCCACCGCCTTTACCAGCGAGGATGGCCGCGCGACCATCATGATGCCGCATCCCGAACGGGTGTTCCGCACCGTGCAGCACAGCTGGCACCCCGCGGAGTGGGGCGAGGACGGTCCGTGGATGCGTCTGTTCCGCAACGCCCGGGCATTCGTTGGCTGACCGGCGGCCGCACAGGGGGAAATGATGAGCGAACAGGACTGGAGCGACTGGCTGGGGGAGACCCTGACAGTGAACACATCGCTGGCGGTGGGCCCGACCAGCCGTCCGCTCACCCACGGCGAACTGGCCGAGCGTCTGGTGGACGGTATCGAACTGTTCGAGGCCGGCGGTGGACGCAACCATGCCGCCCACGGGTCGGCGGACGAGACTACCCAGGAACTGCAGCGGCTGGAACGCAAGCTGGACCTGCTGGTGCATCTGCTGGCCGAATCGCTGGAGCCCGAACGCCCGTCGGTCCGGCCGGTCGTCATCAGCCGCGGCGGGATCGTGCTGCCGGAGGGCACGCTGCCTGAAGATGCCGATCGTCTGGCGTTGTATTTGAGCGACTTTCTGCCCCAGCCCCTGGTGCTGGGTGTCGAACCCCCGACACGTCGTAACGAGGCCCAGTTGATCCGCTGGACCCCGCATGATGACCGCATGCATGACGCCCTGGGCCGGTGGATTTTCCGTCTGCATCGACGCGACGTCGCGGAGAAACGACAGAAAGTTGACGGGGGCGGGTGATCGCTATAATACTGTGATCGGCTTCACGTATGAGGCCACTCATACCCCGACCGGAGCCCTCACGGCATGGCGACACCCGAGGAAGACGACACCGGCCTTCACATCGCCCTGGGCGGCGAGCCGGATGCCGCCCGCGACACGCGGGCCGTCCTGGCCTCCATGGGGTGCGAGGCCGAGACACGCATCGACGCGAACGGACTCACCGACGGCCCTCGCGAGCCTGCCGCCATCTGGTTGTGCGGCCCGGCATCCACGGTCGCGGCCCAGGCGGATGCCGCACCCGACAGCCTGCCAGTGGTGGCCCAGCCGACCGACGGTGGCAAGGTGGAGCACCAGGCCGTGGACTGGGTGGTGGAACACCCGGTGTCGGTTTCCCGGGTGACCCAGATCCTGCAGTGGTTGCGGTTCGGCGGTCAGCGCGTGCATGACGACGTGCCCGGACTGGTCGGCCACCATCCGACCATGGTCGGGGTGAAGCGGCTGGTGGCGCAGGTGGCACGAACCGATGCCACCGCGCTGATCCTGGGCGAGACCGGTTCCGGCAAGGAGGTGGTCGCCCGGGCCATCCATGATGCCTCGGATCGCGCCGACAAGCCGTTCGTCGCGGTCAACTGCGGCGCGATTCCCCCGGATCTGCTGGAAAGCGAGCTTTTCGGTCACGAGAAGGGTGCGTTCACCGGGGCCTTCACCGCGCGCACCGGACGCTTCGAGCTGGCGCAGGACGGCACGCTGTTCCTCGACGAAATCGGAGACATGCCCCTGCCCATGCAGGTCAAGCTGCTGCGGGTGCTGCAGGAACGGGTGTTCGAACGCGTGGGCTCGAACAAGTCGATCACCACCCACGCGCGCATCATTGCGGCGACCCATCGCAACCTCGACGAGGCCGTGGCGGAGGGGAATTTCCGTCAGGACCTGTTCTTCCGTCTCAATGTCTTCCCCATTGAGCTGCCGCCGTTGCGCGAACGCGCCAGTGACATTCCGCAGCTGATCACGGCGCTGGAGGAGCGGCTGCGCGAACAGGGGGGCAGCCCCGCGCACCTGACGCCGGCGGTGGTGGCTCACCTGGAACGTCTGGACTGGACCGGCAACATCCGCGAACTGGGCAATCTGCTGGAACAGCTGTCCATCATGTACCCCGATCTGCCGGTGGACCTGGGGCAGCTGCCGCCGCGCGTGCGTCCGGAAGGGGTGGAGGATCGCAGCGGTGCGGCGGCCGAACCGGGCGGGGCATCGGCCGGGTCGTCGGCATCGGCCACCGGCCCGAACATGCCGGGACCGGATGGCCTGCCACCGGAAGGCGTCGATCTGCGCGATTATCTCAACGACCTGGAACGCTCGATGATCGAAGCGGCGCTGGCCGATACCGGTCATGTGGTGGCGCGGGCCGCGCGGCGGCTCGGCATGCGGCGGACGACGCTGGTTGAGCGCATGCGCAAGTTCGGGCTGGGACGGGATTCTGACGGCTGAGCCTCCGTGGCAAGGCCTTGCCGCTGTCGAGATCCCGACGAAAACCGGCAACCTTGTTTGCAGGTCCCTGAATAACCGGGGTTTATTCATAGTGGCACACTAACTGCTTGAGGCAGTCCGAATCCCATCGACAGGACTGCACCGATGCCTCGAGCGACCCTTCTTCTGGTCAATGCCGACGCCGCCCTGCGTGAACGCGTGGTGCAGGTGCTGGCCACCATCCCGCGGGTTCGCCTCCAGGACTGCAACGAAGGGGAGCTCGAACGTTCCCTGGAAGCGCAGCGCCCCGAGGTCGTCCTGATCGCGCATCCCGCGACCGCCGCGCTGCGTGAACGGATCCCGGCACGGTTGCCGGTCGCGGTGATCAGTCCGGATGCGACCCATGAAAACGAGATCGCCGCCATGCGCGCCGGCGTGGATGCCCATTTCGGCCTCCCGGACATGGCCGCGCCGCTGGCGCAGTGGCTGCGCGATCAGCTCCCCGGCCCCGGCACCCGGGCCCGGATCCCGGAAATGGTGGCGCACAGCGAGCGCATGCGTTCGCTGGATGCCTTTGCCGAACGGATCGCGCAAACCGCTGCGACGGTCTTCATTACGGGCGAGTCGGGGGTCGGCAAGGAGGTGCTGGCGCGGCAGATCCATGCGCGCTCGGCCCGGGCTCAGGGGCCGTTCGAGGCGATCAACTGCGCCGCTCTGCCCGAGGCCATGCTGGAGGCCCTGCTGTTCGGGCACGCGAAGGGGGCCTTTACCGGCGCGATCGAGGCGCGGCCCGGCAAGTTCGTACAGGCGGACGGGGGCACGCTGCTGCTGGATGAGGTGACGGAAATCCCCGTGCATCTGCAGCCCAAGCTGCTGCGTGTGCTGCAGGAACGGGAAGTGGAACCGCTGGGCGGGCGGCGCACCCGTCCGGTCGACGTGCGGGTGATCGCAACCTCCAATCGTGATTTGCGCAAGGCGGTGGCGGAAGGGGTGCTCCGCGAGGACCTGTATTACCGCCTGAGCGTGTTCCCGGTGCGGATCCCGCCGCTGCGCGAGCGGCCGGAGGACATTCCGTCGCTGGCGCGGGCGCTGCTGACCCGCGCAAGCCAGGGCCGGCTGGTGGAACTGGCACCGGAGGCCGAATCGCGGTTGATGGGGCATGACTGGCCCGGGAATGCCCGCGAGCTGGCCAACGTGATGGAACGGGCGGCCACCCTGGCCGGCGAGCGCAGCGACGGGCGGGTCACCGCCGAGTCCATCTGGCTGGATGCCGACATGCTGGAGCATGGCGAAGGTGTCAGTGCGGCTGGCGCTCCTTCCGTTCCGGCGGCTTCGGATGACGACATCCCGTCGGCCCCTCTGCTGGAACAGACCCTGCAGACCCAGGAAAGCCGGGTGATCCTCAACGTGTTGCGAGAAGCGGGAGGGCGACGCAAGGAGGCCGCGGAACGGCTGGGAATCAGCCCGCGCACCCTGCGCTACAAGCTCGCCCGACTGCGCGAATCGGGCATCCATGTCCCCCGCACCGGAGTGGTCTGAGAACTGGCCCGGCATTTGCTTGGGATTGGGTTGAGCGGGGGCGAGGCACCGTCGTCCCGTGTGGAAGCCGGAGGTAACGCATGAGTGAAATGCAGATCCAGAACGTGTTGCAGCAGATGCGGCAGCTCTCGGAAAGCGGGAGCGTCGAGGCTCCTGCGTCCGGAGGCGGAACCGGTCAGGCCGGCGGCGCCGACTTCCAGAACGTCCTGCGTGACTCGCTGCGCAACGTGAACGAGGTGCAGCAGGAGGCGACCGATCTGCAGACCCGTTTTGAACTGGGTGATGAAAACGTGTCCCTGCCGCAGGTGATGGTGGCGATGAACAAATCCAGCCTGGCATTCGAGGCCACCAATCAGGTGCGCAACCGCCTGCTGGATGCCTATCAGGAAATCATGCGGATGCAGGTGTAGGCCTGTAATCCCTCCGGAGAGACGTGATCATGGCCGCAGCACAGCAAACTCTGCCCGCCGTCGTCAGCGGCGGCATCAAGGATTTCGGCACCATGCCGGCCGGCCGGCAGCTGGCCCTGATCGGCATGCTGGCCGGTGCGCTGGCCGTGATCGCGGGGATCGTGTTCTGGGCGACGAGTCCCACCTTCGTCCCGCTGTATTCGTCGCTCGAGCAGGACGAGGCCGCGGAGGTGGTGACCGCGCTGGACGGGGCCGGCATCCGCTACCGCATTGATACGGATACCGGTCAGATCAAGGTACCGCGCGGCGATGTGGGTGAAGCCCGCCTGCATCTGGCCGGTGAAGGGCTGCCGCGCTCCGGGGATGTGGGCTTCGAACTGCTGCAGGAGGACACCGGCATCGGCACCAGCCGGATGATGGAAAGCGCGCGCCATCGCCGGGCGATGGAAGGCGAGCTGGGCCGTACCGTCTCCTCGCTGGACGCGGTCGAGCGTGCCCGCGTGCACATCGCCGAAGGACAGGATTCGGTCTTCGTGCGTGAACGCACGCCGGCGACCGCCTCGGTCACCGTGCACCTGCACGGGGGCCGCTCCCTCAGCGAATCCCAGGTCCGGGCCATCGTCCACATGGTGGCCTCCAGTGCCTCGGACCTGTCGCCCGAAAACGTGACCGTGGTCGACCAGCAGGGCCGGCTGCTGACCGAGGACGGGCTGGAAGAGGGCGGCATGCGCAGCAGCGGCGACCGTCTGTCGTTCCAGGGTCAGGTGGAGCGCCGTTATGCCGAGGCGATCCGGGACCTGCTGTCGCCGCTCGTGGGCGGCGACCGCGTGCGGGTCCAGGTATCGGCGGACATCGATTTTTCCGAAATCGAACGCACCGAAGAACTCTACGACCCCGACACCATCGCGCTGCGCTCGGAGCAGATCTCCGAGGATGTCCGCGGGGACGCGGGCGAAGGACCGATGGGCGTGCCGGGGGCGCTGACCAATCAGCCGCCTGCCGGGGGTGCCGTGGGCGAAGAAGAAGGCGAAGGTGCCGAGAACGCGGAGAACGGGGCGACCGGTGAACGTTCGGGCTCGGCGACGCGCAATTACGAAGTCGACCGCCGCATCGCTCACATCCGCGAAATGCCCGGCGGCGTCGAGCGTTTGTCGACCGCCGTGGTGGTCGATTTCCGCGAGGAAGTGGGCGAGGATGGCGAGGTCCAGCGCGTCGCACGCGACGCCGAGGAGATCGAGCGTCTGGAGAACCTGGTCCGCCAGGCAGTGGGCTTCAGCGAGCAGCGCGGGGATTCGATCAACGTGGTCAGTGCTCCGTTCGAGGCGCCGGTGGAGGAAGAAATCGTCGAGGCAGAACGCCCGTTCTGGACCCAGGCCTGGTTCATGGAGCTGGCCAGGCTCATCGGGGCGCTGCTGCTGGCCCTGATCATCCTGCTGACCGTGATCCGTCCGGCCCTGAAACATTTGATGAGCGGTGCAACCGCACGCCCGGCGCAGCAGCCGCAGGCGGAGTCGGACGAGAATCTGGCTCTGACCGACCAGAGCGGGGAATCCGCGGCCGGTGGTGGCGGTCCCAGCGGTGAGGGCTCCGCGGTGGCTTCGCTGACCGGGCCCGAAGAGGATCAGCAGGAGATGGACCTCGAGGCCGTGCGGGGGATGGTGAAGGAAGATCCCAAACGCGTGGCGCAGGTAATGAAGACCTGGTTGAACGAAGATGGCCGATAGCAAGAAGTCCAAACTGGATGGCGCGGAACGGGCGGCCGTGTTCATGATGAGCCTCGGTGAGGATTCCGCCGCCGAGGTCATGCGCCACATGGGGCCCAAGGAGGTCCAGAAGATCGGCGCGGCCATGGCCAACATGGAGCGCATCTCGCGCACCGACGTGAACGCGGTGCTGGAGGACTTCTCCGGGCACGTGCGCGAGCAGACCGCGCTGGGTATTGGCGCCGATGATTATGTACGCAGCGTGCTGCAGAACGCGCTGGGCGAGGACAAGGCCGAGGGCCTGATCGATCGCATCCTGCTGGGGCGCAATTCCAAGGGCATCGACGCGCTGAAGTGGCTGGACCCGCGCGCGATCGCCGACATGCTGCGCAACGAGCACCCGCAGATCGTGGCGATCGTGATGTCGCATCTGGATGCCGACCAGGCCGCCGAGACCCTGAGCTACCTGCCCAAGCGGGTGCAGTCCGATGTGGTGATGCGCATCGCGACCCTGGACGGGGTGCAGCCCTCCGCGCTGCAGGAGCTGGATGACATCCTCGACCGTCAGCTTTCCGGCAACAACACGGCCAAGACCTCGATGGTCGGCGGGGTCAAGACCGCCGCGGACATCATGAACCTGATGGACGGGTCGCGCGAGGCGGAGATCATGGATACGGTCAGCGAGATGGACCAGGACCTGGCCGGGCGTATCGAAGAGCTGATGTTCGTCTTCGACAATCTGATCGACGTCGACGACCGCGGGATCCAGACCCTGCTGCGGGAGGTGTCCACCGAGTCCCTGGTGCTGGCGATGAAGGGTGCCGACGACGACCTGAAAGACAAGATCTTCAGCAACATGTCCAAACGCGCCGCCGAAATGCTGCGCGAGGACCTGGAAGCCAAGGGGCCGGTGCGCGTGTCCGAGGTCGAGGGGGCGCAGAAGGAGATCCTGCAGGTCGCTCGCCGCCTGGCGGAGAACGGTGAGATCGTGCTTGGCGGCAAGGGCGGGGAGCAGATGCTGTGAGCGTGCACGACGCCGGGTCCGCCAGCGCGGCCTCCCTGTGGGAGCCGCCGGAGTTCGACGAGAACGGCAACGAGCCGGAACAGCGGCGCCTGCCCACCGCCGCCGAGATCGAGGCGATCGAGGAAGAGGCGCGCCAGAACGGTTTCGAGCGGGGCTACGCCGAGGGCCATGAACTGGGCAAGCAGGAGGCCGAAAAGGCGGCGCGGGCGCGCGAGGAAAAGAAGCTGCGCGAGGCCGTGGCGGCCCTGGAGTCGGTGGGTCAGGGCCTCAGTGATCCACTCGCCGAGGCTGCCGATGCACTGGAACCGGAACTGCTGTCGCTGGTGACCGCGCTGGCGCGCCAGGTAATCCGGGTGGAGCTGCAGACCCGACCGGAGATCATCCGCGAGGTGCTGGACGAGGCGATGCAGCAGTTGCCGGGACGCAACCGCAGCGTGCGGGTGCACCTGCATCCCGAGGATCAGGCCCTGGTGGAGCAATGGGGGTCCGCGCAAGCGGGCGAGATCACCTGGATCCCGGACCCGGAACTGGCGCGCGGAGGCTGTCGGGTCGAGGCGGGTGCGTCCGAAGTGGATGCCAGTCTGGAGCGTCGCCTGCGGCAGGCCGTGGAGGCCATCTGGGACGGCCACGCGAGCGTGCCGGACACGGATCCGGAGCCGCGCGAGCCGGTCACGACGTCGGCGCATGACGGGGCGGGTACGGAGAAGCGAAAGGAACCCGGGGACGATGCGTCCGCCCGTGATGAGGAGGATCCGGCATGACCGCCAGTATTCGCGATGCCCATACACGCCAGCGCGAAGGGCTCACCGCGGGGCTGCGCGAACGGCTGGAGCAGTCGCGCGGGCGGGTCGAACGGGTGGCGGCCCCGCAGTCGCAGGGGATCCTGTCGCGCGTGACCGGTCTGACCCTCGAGGCCGAGGGCCTGCGTCTGCCGCTGGGCGGCCGCGCCCTGATCCATGGCGAACGCGGCGAAACCGTGCCCGCCGAGGTCGTCGGATTCCAGAACGACCGGACGTTCCTGATGCCGGAGGAGGCGGCCGCCGGGCTGGTGCCCGGGGCCCGCATCGAGCCGGTGGACACCCAGCGTTCGATCCCGGTGGGTAATGGCCTGCTGGGGCGGGTGATCGACGCCCGTGGCGAGCCACTGGACGGCCTCGGGCCGATCCGGACGCATGATCGTGCCACGCTCAACGGACAGCCGATCAACCCGCTGTCGCGCGCCCCGGTGCGCGAGCCTCTGGACACCGGCGTACGCGCGATCAACGCGCTGCTGTCGGTCGGGCGCGGCCAGCGGCTGGGCCTGTTCGCCGGTTCCGGCGTGGGCAAGAGCGTGCTGCTGGGGATGATGACCCGCCACACCAGCGCCGACGTGATCGTGGTCGGGCTGATCGGGGAACGCGGGCGCGAGGTCAACGATTTCATCCACGAGATCCTCGACGAGGAATCCCGCCGGCGTACGGTGGTGGTGGCGGTCCCGGCGGATCAGTCGCCGCTGCTGCGCCAGCACGGGGCCTGGGTGGCGACTACGGTGGCGGAACAGTTCCGCGATCAGGGGCTGAACGTGCTGCTGCTGATGGACTCGCTGACCCGCTTCGCCCAGGGCGCGCGCGAGATCGCGATGGCCATCGGCGAGCCGCCGGCTTCCAAGGGCTATGCGGCCTCGGTGTTCGCGCGCCTGCCGCAGCTGGTGGAGCGTGCCGGCAATGGCGACGTGGGCGGGGGCTCGATCACCGGATTCTATACGGTGCTGGCCGAGGGAGATGACCCGAACGATCCGATCGTGGACGCCGCGCGGGCGATCCTTGACGGGCATGTGGTGCTCTCGCGCGAGATCGCCGAGACCGGTCGCTACCCGGCCATCGATGTCGGTGCATCGATCTCGCGCGTGATGAGTGCGCTGACGACGCCCGAACACGAGAAAGCGGCACGGCGGTTCCGTGATCTGGCCGCCACCTATCAGCGCAACCGCGACCTGATCTCGGTGGGGGCCTACCGCAAGGGTGCCGATCCACACCTCGACCAGGCCGTGGCGATGCATGACCGGCTGGAGCAGTTCCTGGCGCAGGGCACGACCGAGGCGGTGGATTTTGCCACCGCGCGGGATCAGCTGATCGCACTCACCGGGGGCGGGGCATGAATCCGCAGCGCATCGAACGGCTGTTGCGCATCCGCCAGATCGGCGAGACCGAGGCGACTCGCGAACTGGGCGAACGCATTGCTCAGCTGAACGCCGCGGAGGCCCAGCGCGAGCAGCTGGAAACCTTCCAGCAGGAATACCTGGCGGCCTCCATGCCGCAGGACCCCAACACCCTCAAGTGGCTGGCCGGCATGCGGCAGAAGCTGCGCGAGGCGCTGGAACAGCAGGCCCTGCGCATCCAGGCGGCCGAAAGCCAGGTGGAGACGGCTCGCGAGCAATGGCTGGAACACCATCGCGACTGCATGTCGCTGGAAAAGCTGCTGGAACGCACGCGAGCCGAAGACCAGCGTCATCAGGCCCGGCGGCAGCAGGTGGAGCAGGACATGTGGGCGACCCGCCAGGCCTTCGCACGGGAACCGGAATCCGGTGAACGGACGGTGAACTGGCAGGAATCTTGAAAGGCACGAGTACGCAGCCCCCGCAGGGGTGGACGCGCGCGGTGCGCGCAACAGGCGAGGACGGGACATGATCGCAGCACAGGCATCGGGACAGGGGCTGGGGGCGCTGGCGCAGCTGCTCGACGGCGGCGAGGGCATGGATCGGCTCAAGGAGTTGAAAGACAAGGGAAAAGGCGGGGAAGACGGTTTCCTGAAGGCACTCCGCCCGCAGCTGGAAGCGATGCTGGGTGCGCTCGGGGTGGATGATTCCGAGCTGGCCGAACTGGATCTGGAAGGACTGATCCAGCGCTTCCAGGATCTCCTGAAGGGGCAGGATCTGACCGCTGTGGACGGCATGCAATTGCCGCCCGGCTGGCTGACCGGCGAGGAAGGTGACGGAGAGATCGACGGCCGCGAGCTGCGCAGTCTGCTGGAAGACGGGCCCGGGTCCGGAGCGGCGGGCGACGGCATCCCGGTTTCTCTGATGCGCCTGTTCCTGCAGGCCGGTCCGGAAGAGCAGAACCCGGGGTCCCGGCTGCAGGAACTGGCTCCGGGGACGCTGACCGGCGGTGGTTCGCGTGAGGGGACCACCGAGGTCCTGGCCCAGTGGCTGACACAGGCCTCGGAATCGGCGCGCAGCGGCCGTGAGAATGCCCAGGCACTGGCCCAACCGGCAGCCCAGGCCTCCGATGCCGAGGGTGCGCGGGGCGGCGGGATGCGGCTGGATCTGACCCGGCTGCTGCAGACTTCGGGCGATCGCCAGCTCGCGGAGCAGATCCAGATGATGGCGCAGGCCCGTGGCGGGCGCACCGAGATGAAACTGCATCCGCCTCAGCTGGGGGTCCTGGATGTGCGGGTCAGCATGGATGGGGACCGTGCCAGTGTACAGTTCTTCAGTACCAACCCCGTGACCCGTGAGGTGCTGGAAGCGGCAATGCCGCGCCTGCGTGACAGTCTCGCCGACAGCGGGCTCGAGCTCGCCGATGCCTCGGTGTCGGATGAACCGCCGGACGATTCCGCGGATACCGAAATGGCCGGCGACGGTTACGGAAGCGGGGATGAACCCGGCGTCGCCACGGGTGCGGAGGGCGAAGGGAGCGAGGACGATGAAGGTCCCGTCGCTCCCGGCAGCACCCTTTCCTTCCTCAACCGTCGGGTGGACCTGTTTGCCTGAGGCCCGTTCCGGCAGACCGGCCGCCAGAATCTCGACTTCTCGCTCGATGGAGCGTCCGGTTCGTTGACGCATACGCCGGGCGCTCGACCCTCGGGATGACGAACGACACCCCTAAAGTGGGTTCAACTCTCTGTTTATAAAGTAGTAATTATTCATGGCACCGCGCTTGCTTGGGTTCCGTCAGCGAATCCACGCAATGCGGGTGTGTCATGGCGGAGAAGGAAGTCGAACTCGAGAACAAGGGGGGCGGCGGCAGGAAATGGATGATCATCATCCTCCTGGTCATTGCGGTTCTGCTCGCCGGCGGCGGGGGCGCGGCCGCCTGGTACCTGCTGTCGCAGGACGCTGACGAAACGGCGGAAGATCTGCCGCCCGAGCGCCACTATTCGTCGCTCGATCCCATGACGGTGAACATCGATGCCCCGGGAAGCGTGCAGTTCCTGCGCGTGCAGATCGGTCTGGTGTCCACCGACCCGGCGGTGCTGGAAGCCGTGGAGGATCACCTGCCCGTAGTCCGCAACGACATCCTCGGCATCCTCTCGGATCAGGAATATACCGAGCTGAACACGCGGGAAGGCAAGGAAGCGCTGACGGAGGAGCTGACGGCCACTGTCCGTGCGATCCTGGAGTCGCGCGAAGCGCCCTCCGATCTGGAGCGCGTGGTGTTCACCGAACTGGTCATGCAATAAGGCGCGCGTCATGGCACAGCAAACCGATATCCTGAGCCAGGACGAGATCGACGCGCTGCTGCACGGCGTCGATGCCGGTGACGTCGAGACCGAGGAGGAAGAGTTCCCCAGCGACGGTCAGGCGCGCGAGTTCAATTTCGCCACCCAGGACCGGATCGTGCGCGGGCGCATGCCCACGCTCGAGATGATCAACGAGCGTTTTGCGCGGCATCTGCGCGTGCGGCTGTTCAACATGCTGCGGCGTTCGGCCGAGATCTCGGTCAGCGGCACCCGGCTGACCAAGTTTTCCGAGTACATGCACTCCCTGTTCGTGCCCACCAGCCTGAATCTGGTACGCGCGCATCCGCTGCATGGCACCGGACTGTTCGTGTTCGACCCCAAGCTGGTGTTCATCCTGGTGGACAACTTCTTCGGCGGCGACGGGCGCTTCTATACCCGCATCGAGGGCCGTGACTTCACCCCGATGGAGATGCGGGTGGTGCACAGCATCCTCGAGGGCGCGTTCGAGGACATGACCAAGGCCTGGGAGCCGGTCATGGACATCGACTTCGAGTTTCTCAACTCCGAGGTCAACCCCCAGTTCGCGAACATCGTGAGCCCCACCGAGATCGTTGTGATCAACGAATTCCACATCGAGCTGGATGGGGGCGGCGGCAATCTCCACGTGACCCTGCCCTATTCGATGATCGAACCGATCCGCGAGCAGCTGGATACCGGTATCCAGTCGGATCGCTCCGATGTCGATCAGCGCTGGATGAACGCCCTGCGGGAAGAGGTTCAGGACGCGGACGTGGAGATCTCCTCGGTGCTCACCGAGGCGGAGGTCACCGTGCAGGAGCTGCTGGACATCAAGCCGGGCGACATCATTCCGGTGGACATCCCCGAAGAAGTCACTCTGAAGGTCGAGGACATCCCGCTGCTGCGCGGCAAGTTCGGGGTTTCGAATGGCCAGAACGCGATCAAGATCACCGGTCGCGTACAACGATAGGCAAGAGGACAGGACGATGGCAGACGACGACAAGCGTCCGGATCAGGAAACCGAACAGGGCGACGGCGAGGAATCGGTGGATCAGGATGCCCTGGCCGATGAATGGGCCGCGGCCCTGGCGGAGCAGGATGACAGCTCCGGGGGCGAGGCGGAGGACCCCGACGCGCTGCTGGCCCAGGCGCAGTCCAATTCGCACGAGAGCGATGCGGCCAACGCCGCCTCCACTGGCACCGGCGGCCGCAGCAAGGCGGCTGCCGGGGGCGAGCGGGAACGCAAGCACAAGCCGGATCCGAATGCGCAGCCGCTGGAACCGGATGAACTCACCGATTCCGGGGGCGGCGAAGAAGAAGACGTGAATCTGGACATGGTGCTGGACGTGCCGGTGACCATCTCCATGGAGATCGGCCGCACCCGCATCCCGATTCGTAATCTGCTCCAGCTCAACCAGGGTTCGGTGGTGGAACTGGAACGCCTGGCCGGCGAGCCGCTGGACGTGCTGGTCAACGGGACCCTGATCGCCCACGGCGAGGTGGTGGTGGTGAACGAGAAATTCGGGATCCGTCTGACCGACGTGATCAGCCCCAGCGAACGCATCCGGAAGCTGAAATAGCCATGTTCTCGCGTGTTCTTCCCGGATCGCTCTGGCTGCTGGCGCTGCTGCCGGCCGGCGCCCTGGCCGACGAGGACGGCGGGGCAATGAACGCCGCGGCCTACCTGACGCAGCTGATCGGCGGCCTGATGATCGTGATCGTGGCGATCGTGGTGCTGGCCTGGGTGCTCCGGCGTACCCAGGGGAGCGTGGGCCACGGTCGGCAGATGATCGATGTTCAGTCGGTCCGCTCGGTGGGTGCCCGTGAACGGCTGATGCTGGTTCGCGTGGGTGATGAACAGGTGCTGATCGGCGTGGCGCCCTCGGGGATCCGGACGCTGCACACCATGGAGACGCCGGTCGAGGTGCCCGCCGGCGGCGAAGGCCCCGATTTTTCCGGCGTGCTCAAACGCGCGGTACGTTCGCGCCGCGCCGGCGGGGGAGGTCAGGAGTCGTGAGTCTGCGGAGCTATTTCCCCTGGCTGCTGCTGGGGCTGTGGCTGCTGCCCGGCCTGGCCGGCGCGCAGGTGGGGCAGGGCATCGAGGCGGTGACCATCACCACGGACGAGGACGGCGGGGAGACCTGGTCGGTGACCCTGCAGATCCTCGTGCTGATGACGCTGCTGACCCTGCTGCCGGCGGCCCTGATCATGATGACCGCCTTCACCCGGATCCTGATCGTGCTGGCGATCCTGCGCCAGGGCCTGGGCACGTCCCAGACACCGTCCAACCAGATCCTGATCGGGCTGGCGTTCTTTCTCACGCTGTTCGTGATGGCGCCGGTGTTCGAAGAGATCCACGAGGTGGCGGTGGAGCCCTACCTGGCCGAGGAGATCGGCACCGAAGAGGCCCTGGAAACGGGTATCCAGCCGCTGCGGGGTTTCATGCTGGAGCAGACCCGCGAAAGCGATCTGCGCATGTTCGCGGAGATCAACGGCATCGACGGCTTCGAGGATCCGGACGACATCCCGCTGTCGCTGCTGGTGCCGTCGTTCGTGACCAGTGAGCTGAAGACGGCGTTCCAGATCGGCTTCCTGATCCTGATCCCGTTCCTGATCATCGATCTGGTGGTGGCCTCGGTGCTGATGTCGATGGGCATGGTGATGCTGTCGCCGCTGATCATCTCGCTGCCGTTCAAGGTGATGCTGTTCGTGCTGGTGGACGGCTGGGCCCTGCTGATGAACACGCTGGCAACCAGCTTTTTTGTTTAGGAGAGGCGGATGACACCCGAAACGGTTGTGGATATCGGGCGCGAGACGCTGATGGTGGTGGTGCTGCTGGCGGCACCGCCGCTGCTGACGGCGCTGGCCGTGGGCCTGGCGATCGGCATGCTGCAGGCGGCGACCCAGATTCAGGAAATGACCCTGTCATTCATTCCCAAACTGCTGGCGATGTTCGCCGCGCTACTGATCAGCGGGCACTGGATGCTGTCGCTGGTGATCGAGTTTACCGAGCGCCTGTACGAGAACGCGCCGGGGATGGTGGGCTAGGGGGCCTCGTGGAGATCACCACCGACCAGATGCTGGTGTGGGTGGCCGCCGTGATGTGGCCGCTGGCCCGGATTGGCGCGATGCTGGTGGTCATGCCGATCTTCGGCGGCGACCAGCTGAACGCGCGCATGCGCATGGGCCTGGCGCTGGTGCTGGCGGTAGTGGTGGCGATGCAGGAGCCCGCCCTGCCCGAGGTGGATCCGATCAGCCTGGAGGGGGCGATCGTGACCCTGCATCAGGTCCTGATCGGCCTGACCATGGGTTTCATCCTGCAGCTGGTGTTCTCCGCAATGACGCAGGCGGGGGAGGTAGTGGCCCTGTCGATGGGGCTGGGCTTCGCCTCGGTCATGGATCCGGCGCAGGGCGTTCAGGTACCGGTGATCTCCACGGTTTTCGTGACCATGGCGACCCTGATCTTTCTCGCCCTGAACGGCCATCTGATCCTGTTCGAAATGCTGCTGGCGAGCTTCGAGACCATGCCGGTTGCGCCGTCCGGACTGGATGCGGAGGCCTTCATGCAGGTGGCGCTGTTCGGCCAGACGATGTTTGCCGGGGCGGTGCTGGTGGCGCTGCCCGCAGTCGCCTCGCTGCTGGTGGTGAACATCTCCATGGGAGTGATCACACGGGCCTCGCCTCAGCTCAACATCTTCGCCGTCGGGTTCCCGATGATGATCCTGATGGGCTTCGTCCTCCTGCTGCTGATCCTGCCCGGGCTGCCCGAGCGCGTGGGCGAGCTGGCCATGGAAGGTTTCGGACTGATGCAGGTCCTGCTGGGGTTCTGACATGGCCGAGAACGAGAACGGACAGGAAAAAACCGAAGAGCCGACCCAGAAACGGCTCCGCGAGGCGCGCGAAAAGGGGCAGGTCCCGCGCTCGCGGGAGCTGTCGACCTTTCTGGTGCTGATCACCGCCGGCATCTTCATGCTGTTCTTCGGGCCTACCCTGGGCGGGCAGCTGGCCAACCAGACCCGCGCGCGCCTGGATTTCGAGCCGGAGCTGGCCCATGACCCGGATCTGCTGCTGCCGTACCTGGCCGATCAGATCTTTCAGACGCTGATGGCTCTGCTGCCATTGTTCGGGATCCTGATGGTGGCGGCGGTGATGGCGCCCATCCTGATCGGCGGCGCCAATTTCTCCTGGCAGGCGGCGGCGCCCAAGGCATCGAAGCTGAACCCCATCAAGGGCCTGCAGCGGATCTTTTCCTGGCAGGGGCTGATGGAGTTCGGCAAGACCCTCGCCAAGTTCACGCTGGTCGGCTCGGTCGCGATGCTGACCCTGTGGACGTTCTCCGACCGTCTGCTGGGACTGGGCTACGAGCCACTGCACCAGGGCGTGTCGCATGCGGCCCAGATCGCGCTCGGCACCTTCATCGCGGTGTCGGCGGCGCTGATCATCGTGGCGGCGATCGACGCGCCGTTCCAGATGTGGAATCACCAGAAGCAGCTGCGGATGACGCGGCAGGAGCTCAAGGACGAGTACAAGGAGACCGACGGCAAGCCCGAGGTCAAGCAGAAGATCCGCCAGCAACAGCAGGAAATGGCCCAGCGCCGGATGATGGAAGAGGTGCCGAAGGCCGACGTGGTGATCACCAACCCCACGCACTATGCCGTGGCGATCGTCTACGAGGCCTCGAAGATGTCGGCGCCGAAGGTGGTGGCCAAGGGCGTCGACGAGGTCGCGGCGAATATCCGCGAGATCGCCGACGAGCACGAGATCATCCGGGTCGAGGCGCCGAAGGTGGCGCGCGCGCTCTATTTCACCACCGACCTCGACCGCGAGATTCCCGACGGGCTGTTCGTGGCCGTGGCGCGCATCCTCGCCTACGTTTACCAGCTCAAGCGGGCCGACCAGGGCGTGGACATGCCGGACGACCTGCCGGTGCCGGACGAATATCTCGATCCCCACCAGGGACGTTACGGCCGGCGCCGGGAGGGTGACGCATGAACCTCTTCGATCGCCTGAGCGGCATGGGCCGCTGGGGGCTGGGGGCCCCTCTGCTGCTGATCGCGATGCTGTCGATGATGGTGCTGCCGCTGCCGCCGGTGGCGCTGGACGTGCTGTTCACCTTCAACATCGCGCTGTCGCTGGTGGTGATCATGGTCGCGGTGTACACCCCGCGGCCGCTGGAATTCGCGGTGTTCCCGACGGTGCTGCTGGTGGCCACCCTGCTGCGTCTGGCACTGAACATCGCCTCCACCCGGGTGATCCTGCTGGAAGGGCACACCGGGACGGACGCGGCCGGGCAGGTCATCCAGGCCTTCGGCGACTTCGTGGTCGGCGGCAACTACGCGGTCGGCCTGGTGGTGTTCGCGATCCTGATCATCATCAACTTCGTGGTGGTGACCAAGGGCGCGGGGCGCGTGTCCGAGGTCAGCGCCCGCTTCACCCTGGACTCCATGCCGGGCAAGCAGATGGCGATCGACGCCGACCTCAATGCGGGACTTCTGACGCAGGAGGAGGCGCGCCGGCGGCGCGACGAGATCGCCCAGGAGGCCGACTTCTACGGTTCCATGGACGGGGCCTCGAAGTTCGTGCGCGGTGACGCCATCGCCGGCATCCTGATCCTGTTCGTGAACATCATCGGCGGACTGACCATCGGCGCCCTGCAGCACGGGATGTCGATCGGCGATGCCGCCACCAACTATGTGCTGCTGACCATCGGCGACGGGCTGGTCGCGCAGATCCCGTCACTGGTGCTGTCCTCGGCCACCGCCATCATCGTGACGCGCGTGTCCACCACCCAGGACATGGGCCAGCAGGTGGTCGGGCAGATGTTCTCCAACCCGCGCGTGATGTACGTGGTCGGCGGGGTGATCGCGTCGCTGGGCATGGTGCCGGGGATGCCCAATGCGGTGTTCCTCGGACTGGCCTCGCTGGCCGCCGGAGGTGGCTACCTGATGTCGCGCCAGCGTCGCGAGGAGGCGGCCGAGGTGGAGCGTCTGCCGGAGGCCGAGCAGGAACCCTCGCCGGAGAACCGCGAGCTGTCGTGGGACGACGTGCCGCCGGTGGATCTGGTGTCGCTGGAGGTCGGCTACCGCCTGATCCCGCTGGTGGACCGGACCCAGGACGGGCAGCTGATGGGGCGGATCAAGGGCGTGCGCCGCAAGCTGTCGCAGGAGCTGGGCTTCCTGCTGCAGCCGGTGCATATCCGCGACAACCTCGAACTGAGTCCGAACACCTACCGCATCTCTCTGCTGGGCGTCACCGTCGCCGAGGCGGAGGTGTTCCCGGACAAGGAGCTGGCGATCAATCCGGGCGAGGTCTTCGGCGAGGTGCCGGGCACGCCGACCAAGGATCCGACGTTCAACCTGGATGCCCTGTGGATCGACCCCGAGAACCGCGAACAGGCGCAGGGGGCCGGCTACACCGTGGTGGACGTCTCCACGGTGATCGCCACCCATCTGTCGCAGGTGTTCCGCGAGAACGCCCACCGGCTGATCGGCCACGAGGAGGCCCAGCACCTGCTGGACCAGCTGGCGCAGCGTTCGCCCAAGCTGGTGGAAAACCTGGTGCCGAAGACGCTGTCGCTGAGCGTGATCCTGAAGGTGCTGCAGAACCTGCTGGCCGAACAGGTATCCATCCGCGATCTGCGCACGATCGCCGAAACCCTGGCAGAGGAGGGCGCCAAGAGTCAGGATCCCGGCACTTTGACCGCTGCGGTGCGGGTCGCGCTGTCGCGCTCCATCGTCCAGGACCTGGTGGGACCGGAGGAAGAACTGCCCCTGATCGCCCTCGACCCGTCGTTGGAACAGCTTTTGCATAAGTCTCTGCAGGGCAGCAATGGCGACACCGTCGGGCTGGAGCCGGGCCTGGCCGAGCGCCTGCAGCGATCGGTGGGCGAGGCCGCCCAGCGTCAGGAGGCGGCGGGACAGCCGGCGGTGCTGGTGGTGGCCCCGGAAATCCGCTCCTGGATCGCCGGGTGGCTGCGGGGCGCGGTGCGCAACCTGACCGTGCTCGCATTCACCGAGATCCCGGACAACCGGCGGATCCGGGTGGTGGCCACGGTGGGACAGGATGAAGCAGACAAGAAGTCGGCGTGATGTGCGAACGGGCATGGCCTGAAGCACCAGTCAACGATCGGCGGGAGAGCGAACGATGAATGTCAGACGATACCGGGCACGGGACATGCGCGACGCGATGCGCCAGGTCCGCGAGGAGCAGGGCGAGGACGCCGTGATCCTGTCCAGCCGCCGGGTCGACGGCTGGCTGGAGGTGGTCGCCGCCCTCGATGGCGGCGAGGCGCCCGCCGGAACGGCGGAGGGTGACGGCCGGGGTGCCCCGCGGCAGGACGACGCCGGCAGCGGGGCACGCCCCGCCCGGGGATCGATGCGCCAGGGCGTGCGCGATGAACCGGCGCCACGTACTGAGCAGCCCCGCGCACCGGAGCCCGCGGCGGCTTCCACCGGCGGGGGGGCGGGTGCCGCGTCCCGGCAGCGGCCGGCCCCGCAATGGCCCACCGACCCCGAGGTGTCCGCGATGCGTCAGGAACTGCGGGATCTGCGCAGCCTGCTGACGCGGCAGTACGAAGAGAACGAGCAGGCCCGCTGGGCGGCGCGGCATCCACTGGCGGCCGAATGCAAGGCGCGGCTGATGGATCTGGGCTTCCGCGAGCCGCTGGCGCGCAGCCTGGCCGGCAGCATCCTCGACGATCATACCTCGGAGGAGGCATGGGAGCGCCTGCGGGCGCGCCTGTCGGGCGCCATCGTGACCGCGCGCGCCTCGATCCTCGACGAGGGCGGGGTACTCGCGCTGGAGGGACCGACCGGGGTCGGCAAGACCACCACCATTGCGCGGATTGCACTGCGCCAGATCCGCCGCATGGGGCCGGATTCGGTCACCCTGGTCACCATGGACGCCCAGCGCATCGGCGCGACGCGGCAGTTGCAGGCCTTCGGCCAGATGGCGGGCACCGCGGTGCGTGTGGTGGAGACGGAGGCCGAGCTGCGCGAGATGGCGCGGCGCTCGGCGGGCAGCGGGCACCTGATCCTGGTGGATACCGCCGGACAGTCGCCGCGTACCGCCCCGCGCGAACCCCTGCTGACGGACATGCCTGCCGACGTGCGCGCGGAGACCTGGCTGGTGATCGCGGCCACCACCCAGGGCATGGCCCTGCGGCGGGTGCTGGAGGCATTCGCCCCCACGGAACCCTCGGCCCTTGTGCTGACCAAGCTGGACGAGGCGGAACAGCTGGGGGAGGTGCTTTCGGTGCTGCTGGACCAGCCGCTGGGTGTCGCGTTCATGAGCGACGGCCAGCGCATCGCCGAGGATTTCCATCGCGTGGATACCGGACATCTGACCCGCCTGGCGCTGCAGGAGGAACCCGAACACGGGGCGGCCGATGCCTGGGTCGACGAGGCGATGCAGGCCTGGCGGCGGCGCCAGGCGACGGAACGCGAGGCCCGGCGGCCGCGATCCGCGGACGAGCCGGCCGCGGGCGAGGAGCCCGCCCCGCTGGAAATGATTCAACCGGTGCTGAAGGGACGTCATGTCACACAACACTAAGCCCCTGAAGGTGGTCGCGGTGGCCTCGGGCAAGGGCGGGGTCGGCAAGACCAATGTCTCGGTCAACCTGTCGGTCGGACTGGCCCGTCTGGGACGCGAGGTCATGCTGTTCGATGCGGACCTGGGGCTCGCGAACGTCGATGTGCTGCTGGGCCTGCGTCCGCAGCGGACGCTGCACGACCTGGTGACCGGGGACGTCGAGGATCTGGAGGACGTGATCATCGAGGGCCCGGAGGGAATCCGTGTGGTGCCTTCCGCGTCCGGGATCGCGACCATGGCCAACCTGAGCCGGCCGGAACATCACGGCCTGATCCAGGCCTTCAGCATGTATACGCGACCGCTGGACGTGCTGGTGGTGGATACCGCCGCCGGGTTGCAGGAGTCGGTGACCAGTTTCTGTCAGGCCGTGCAGGAGACCCTGGTGGTGGTCACCGACGAGCCGGCATCGATGACCGACGCCTATGCACTGATCAAGGTCCTGCATCGGGATCATGGCGTGAACCGGTTCCGCGTGGTCGCAAACATGGTGCAGGGCCGTGCCGGGGCGGAACGCGTGATGCAGAAGCTGCAGGCGGTTTGTTCCACCTATCTGCCGGAGGTCATACTGGATCTGGTGGGCGTGATTCCGCTGGATGATGCCCTGCGCCAGGCGGTGCAGAAACGGGCGCCGGTGGTGCAGCAGTCTCCGGGCAGCCCGGCGGGACGGGCGTTCCTCGAGCTCGCGCGCAAGGTCGACGGCTGGCCGGTGGCCCGCGGCGCCAGCGGGGGGGTTGGATTCTTCGTCGAGAGGATGCTGCAAAGCGCATGAACACGCCAAAGAACAGACTTTCGGGATACGCCCGGGCGGGGACCGGGGGACCGGATCAGCTGGTCGCGGACCACGTCGAGCTGGTGAATCGGATCGCCCATCACCTGATGGCTCGGCTGCCGGCCTCGGTGCAGGTGGATGACCTGGTGCAGGCAGGCATGGTTGGGCTGATCGAGGCCGCGCGGCAGTTCGAAGGCGGCCAGGGGGCGACCTTCGCCACCTACGCCGGGATCCGCATCCGCGGGGCGATGATCGACGAGCTGCGTCGCAGCGACTGGACGCCGCGCTCGGTGCACCGCAACAGCCGGCGGATCTCCGAGGCGATGCAGACGGTGGAGGCCCGCGAGGGCCGCGCCGCTCGCGCCCCGGAGATCGCCGAGGAGCTGGGCGTCCCGGTGGAAACCTACTACCAGATGCTGGATGATCACGCCGGTGCCCATCTGTTCGCGCTGGACGAGGTGGGCGGCCCGGAGGGCGAGGCGGATCGCGTGCTGGAAGGGCAGGAGCAGTCCCCGTCGCGGCGCATCGAGGCCGGGGAGTTCCGCGAGGAACTGGCCGGCGCACTGGGCGATCTGCCCGAGCGTGAACGACTGGTGCTCAACCTGTACTACACCGAAGAACTCAACCTGCGCGAGATCGGTGCCGTGCTGGACGTGACCGAATCGCGCGTCAGCCAGATCCGCAGCCAGGCGGTGCACCGTCTGCGGGCGCGTCTGGGCTCGTGGCTCGAAGACGTCGAGTCCCTGCAGATATTCTAAGGTTCAAACACATTCCCGGAGCGAACTGTGGACAAGGGTATGAAAATCCTGATCGTGGACGACTTCTCCACGATGCGGCGCATCATCAAGAATCTCCTGCGGGATCTTGGCTTCAACAACACCATGGAGGCCGACGACGGGAGCACGGCCCTGCCGATGCTGCAGAACGGCGACTTCGATTTTCTGATCACCGACTGGAACATGCCCAACATGCCGGGCATCGACCTCCTGCGCGAGGTACGCAAGGACGAGCGGCTGAAATCGTTGCCGGTGCTGATGGTCACGGCCGAAGCCAAGCGCGATCAGATCGTGGAGGCGGCAGAGGCCGGCGTGAACGGTTACATTGTGAAGCCCTTCACGGCCGAGACGCTCAAGGAGAAGATCGAAAAGATCTTCGAACGTATTGAAGCTCAAGGCTGAATACCGCGACCGGCTGACACGGCAAGAGAGACCCGATGACCGAACAAGAGAATGCCTCCGGGGAAGACCGGCTCGCGCTGGCGCGGGAGCTGGTGGGCGCTCTGGAAGGCGGTGACGAGGAGGCTTCGCGCCGCCTGATCCAGGAGCTCGCGCGGCCTTATGAACGCGAACTGTTCGACGAACTGGGCAAGCTGACCCGCGAACTGCACGAGGCACTGGAGAGCTTCCGGGGCGATTCGCGTCTGGTCGAGCTGGCGCAGGACGAGATTCCGGATGCGCGCGAGCGTCTGAGTTACGTGGTGACCCAGACCGAACAGGCCACGCACGAAACCCTGAATGCAGTGGAATCGTCCCTGCCGATTGCCGAGGCATTCGCCGGGCGTGCCGCGGAACTCACCGAAAAATGGACCCGGTTCCGCAACCGCGAACTGTCGGTGGAGGAATTCCGCGAGTTCGCGCGCGAACTCGATGCATTTTTCGAACAGACCGGCAAGGACACCGAGGAACTGCGCCGGTTGCTGTCACAGGTCCTGATGGCACAGAGCTACCAGGATCTCACCGGGCAGGTGATCCGGCGGGTCATCCGTCTGGTCACGGATCTGGAGGAAAACCTGGTCTCGCTGATCCGCCTGTCTTCCGGGCGCCTGGAGAAGGATGCCCGGGCGGCGGCCGAACAGGCCCCGGAGGCGGAACAAACCGCGCGCGAGGAGGACCGCCGCGGGCATGGACCCGCGGTGCCCCACACTCAAGATTCCGGCACGGATGTCGTTCAAGGACAGGACGAGGTGGACGATCTGCTGTCGAGCCTGGGGTTCTAGGGTCCGTCCCGGGATCCCCTTGCACCGGCAGCCATCTGCCGACGATTCGAGTCACCGGAACGGAGAGACCGCATGGCCATCGACCCCAACGACGAAATCCTCCAGGACTTCCTGATCGAGGCGGGGGAGCTGCTGGAAGGCCTGAACGAACAGCTGATCGACCTGGAACAGCATCCGGACGATACCGATCTGCTGAATGCGGTCTTCCGCAGTTTCCATACCATCAAGGGCGGGGCCGGTTTTCTCGGGCTCGACCCGCTGGTGACGGTTTGCCACAACGCCGAAGACGTCTTCAACCTGTTGCGCAATCACGAGCGCCAGGTGGACGGCCAGCTCATGGACACCATGCTGCGGGTGCTGGACACCCTCAACGTGATGTTCGGCGAGCTGCGCGACGGCCAGGAGCCGACGCCGGCGCCCGAAGATCTGGTCGACACCCTGCGACGCATGGCCCGCAACGAAACGGTCCCCGTCGGCGGCGGGGACGAAGCCGCCCCGGTCGCGGAAGAAACGCCGCACGCGGCTCCGGCCGGGGAGGCAGCGCCGGCGACGGCCGACGACTGGCCGTCGGAGGCGCTGGAGGAAGCGGCCGAGTCGCCGTCCGCGCCGGAGCCGGCAGCGGATGACGCGCCGGGCGATGACGAAGTCCGCGTGGGTGCCGGGGACGAGATCACCGACGACGAGTTCGAGGCCCTTCTGGACAGCCTGCACGGAGACCAGCCACCGAAACCGGTGGATCCGGGCACGGCAGCGGAGTCGGCCCCGGAGGTCGCGGCTGCGGATGGCGGTGACACGGGTGGGGGCGAGGACGAGATCACCGACGATGAGTTCGAGAGCCTGCTTGACGAACTGCAGGCGAAAGGCGCTGGTCCACCGACAGCCCCGGCCGAACCGGCCGAGCCGGGCCCGTCCGCCGCCGCGGCGGGCGGGACCGGAGATGCGGACACCGGGCCCGCCGCAGAACCGGCGGCAGCCTCGCCCGGGGACATGGCCGGGAAGGAAAAGGAACAGAAAGCGGAAAGTTCCGGTCCTGCGCCCGCCTCCGGCGGTGCGCGCGGCGGCGCTTCCGGCGGTGGCGGCGCCGGCGGGAGTACCGGGGGCGGCGGCCAGGGCGGCGGTGGACACCAGGGCGAAACCTCGGTGCGCGTGGATACCGAGCGGCTCGACGAGATCATGAACCTTGTGGGCGAGCTCGTGCTGGTGCGCAACCGGCTCAGCATGCTGCGCTCCGAGCACGTGGACGATGAACTGGGCAAGGCGATCAGTTCGCTGGCGCTGGTGACCTCGGATCTCCAGGCGTCGGTGATGAAGACCCGCATGCAGCCGGTGAAGAAGGTCTTCAATCGCTTTCCGCGCGTGATTCGTGATCTGTCGCGTAACCTGGGCAAGGAAATCGATCTGGAGATCTTTGGCGAGGAGACCGACCTCGACAAGAACCTGGTCGAGGCCCTGTCGGACCCGATGGTGCATCTGGTACGCAATGCGGTGGACCACGGGATCGAGATGCCCGACGAGCGCGAGGCGGCCGGCAAGCCGCGACGCGGCACGGTGGTCCTCGGGGCCGCCCAGGAGGGCGACCATATCGCCCTGATCATCAAGGACGACGGACGCGGCATGGATCCGGAGGCCCTGCGCCGCAAGGCGGTGGAAAAGGAGCTGATGGAGCCCGCGATGGCCGAGCGCATGACCGACCGCGAGGCCTTCAACGTGATCTTCATGGCCGGCTTTTCGACCAAGGCCGAGATCTCGGATGTCTCCGGCCGGGGCGTGGGCATGGACGTGGTCAAGACCAGCCTGAACCAGCTCAACGGCACCGTGGAGATCGATTCGGAGGTGGGCGTCGGCACCACGCTGCGGGTAAAGCTGCCGCTGACCCTGGCGATCCTGCCGGCGCTGATGGTGATCCTGGGCGAACGGCGTTTCGCGATCCCGCTGGCGGCGGTTTCCGAGATCCTCGACCTGGACCTCACCCAGACCCATTACGTGGACGAGCAGGAAGTCATCGTGGTGCGCAACCAGACCCTGCCGATCCATTATCTGTCGCGCTGGGCGAAGCCCGGCGTGGAACCACAACCCCGCGAGAACGCCCATGTGGTCGTGGTCCATGCGGCCGACCGCAAGGTCGGCCTGGTAGTGGATGGTCTGGTGGGGCAGGAAGAGGTTGTCATCAAGCCCCTGGGCCAGAATCTTCAGGGGGTCAAGGGCCTGGCGGGGGCGACCATTACCGGCGATGGTGGCATTGCACTCATTCTGGATGTCTCGGACCTGGTCACCCTGCTGGTGAATCAGGTACCGGGCAGCGGGCGCGCGCGCCGGGCCGCCCGACGAGCTGAGGGCTGAGGATGCCGGTCAAGGTTCTGGTGGTGGATGATTCCGGGTTTTTCCGACGCCGGATTGCGGAGATCCTGAACGCGGATATCGGGATCGAGGTCGTGGGTACGGCCGAGGATGGCCAGAAGGCGGTCGACGCCGTGAAGGAACTGGACCCGGATGTCGTGACCATGGACATCGAGATGCCGGTGATGGACGGCATCACGGCGGTCCGCAAGATCATGGCGGACCATCCGCGACCGATCCTGATGTTCTCCAGCCTGACCACCGAGGGTGCCCAGGCGACCCTGGACGCGCTGGAGGCCGGGGCGGTTGACTTTCTGCCCAAACGCTTCTCCGACATGGCCGGGGACGAAGACAGTGCCCGTGCCCTGCTGCGCCGGCGGGTCCGCAGTCTGGCGCGCAGCCGCGCGCGTTCCTCCAGTGCGCCGGGAGGGGACCGGCCGAAAACCGAGGCACCCGTGTCGGAACGCCGGCAGGCTGCGGACCGCAAGGCGAGCGAAACCGCGCGCGAGACGCCCAAGCCGCCGGTGGCCCGTCCGCCGGCACCGCTCAGTTCCCTGCGCGCGGTGCTGATCGGGACCTCCACCGGGGGGCCGGTGGCGTTGCAGGAGGTGCTCAAGCACCTGCCGGCGAACTTCCCGCTCCCGGTGGTGCTGGTCCAGCACATGCCGGCAAGCTTCACCCCGGCGTTTGCCGAGCGGCTGGACGCGATCTGCCCGATCCGCATCAAGCAGGCGGTGGACGGCGACTTCCTGCGCCCGGGCACGGCTCTGCTGGCCCCCGGTGGCCAGCAGCTGACGCTGGAACGCGGTTCCCAGACCCGCGTGCGGGTGACCGAGAGTCCGGCGGGCACCATCTACAAGCCGAGCGTGGACGCGGCCTTCGAATCGGCCGTCGATGCGCTGCGCGGCCAGGTCCTGGCCATCATCCTGACCGGCATGGGGGCGGACGGCCGCGAGGGCGTGCGCGCGCTGAAGGGTTGCGGGGCCCAGGTGTGGTCGCAGGATGCGGCGACCTCGGTGGTGTACGGCATGCCGGCGGCGGTCGCAGAGGCCGGATTGACGGACCACGTGTATCCGTTGCCGGAGATTGGACCGGCCCTGGTCAAGGGGTTCTGCTGACATGGATATCCTGAGCCTCATCGGGATTCTCCTGGGGCTCGTTGCGGTGCTGGGCGGAAGCATCGCCAAGGGAAGCGGGATCGGCGCGCTGTGGAATGCCGCGGCGTTCATCATCGTGGTGCTGGGCACCCTCGGCGCGACCCTGGTGCAGGCGCGTCTGGGGGTCTTCACGCACGGCATGAAGATGCTGCCGTGGGTCTTTCGTCCGCCGGCGATCGACAACGCGGCGATGATTCGGCGCGTGGTGGACTGGTCGAACATCGCCCGCAAGGAAGGACTACTCGGACTGGAGAGCGTGGCCGAAGAGGAACGCGACCCGTTCGCCCGCAAGGGGCTGCAGCTGCTGGTGGACGGAACCGAGCCGCAGGTGATCCGGCAGATCCTGGAATCCGACGTGGACAACCGCGAGGCCTTCGATCTGCAGGGCGCCAAAGTCTTCGAGAGCATGGGGGTGTATGCGCCCACGCTGGGCATCGTGGGCGCGGTCATGGGGCTGATGGCGGTGATGCAGAACCTGACCGATCCGGATCGTCTGGGCGCCGGGATCGCGGCCGCGTTCGTGGCCACGGTCTACGGGATCGCTTCGGCGAATCTGCTGTTCCTGCCGGTGGCCAACAAGCTGAAGGCACTGGTGCAGGAGCGCTCCCGTCACCAGGAGATGCTGATGGAGGGTCTGATCGCGATCGCGGAGGGGGAGAACCCCCGCAATATCGAGAGCAAGCTCGGCGGCTACGTGCACGGGTAGGACGAACATGGCCCGGCGCAAACGTCAGGAGGAGGAAGCCAACCACGAAGCCTGGGCGATCCCCTACGGCGACCTCGTGACGCTGCTGCTCGCGTTTTTCGTGGTGATGTATGCGATCTCCTCGGTCGACGAGGGCAAGTACCGGGTGCTGTCCGATTCGCTGGTGGAAGCCTTCGGGACCCCGGGGCAGCTGGAGCCGATCCAGGTCGGCGATCCCGGCGTGGTCGCACCACCGTCGGACGCGGACGTACCGCGTACGCTGGCACCCATCGACATCCGGCCGGGGCTGCTGGACGACGGCCCGCAAGCGCTGGACCGGGCGGCCTCGGGTCTGTTCGAGGAGCGCGGTGACGAAGACCTGCAGGGCCTGCTGGACGAGATCGCCGAGGTGGCCGCCGAGATCGAATCGGCGATGGCACCGATGATCGAGGACGGGCAGGTGGACGTGACGCGGGACACCTACTGGCTGGAGATCGAGATCACCAGCCAGTTGCTGTTCCCCAGCGGCGAGGCCACCCTGAACCCGGATGCGGAGCCCGTGCTGGAAGATATCGCGGGGGTGCTGGCGCCGCGCGCGGCGCGCATTCACGTCGAGGGGCATACCGATAATGTGCCGATCACCACGGAGGTCTATCCTTCCAACTGGGAACTGTCCGCCGCGCGGGCGGCCACAGTGGTCAGGATGTTCGAACAGCAGGGCATGGACCCGGCCGACATGGTGGCGCTGGGGCACGGGGAACACCGACCCGTGGCCGACAACGAGACCGCGGCCGGGCGGGCGGAAAACCGCCGGGTGGCGATCGTGGTGCTGCCCGGGGCCCCCCCGCGCGAGGACGGACAACGGGAACCGGAACAGCTGCGTGCGGTGCCGTCGCCGTAGCCACGAGAGGACGTCGCATGAAGATCTGGGCAGTAGCCAACCAGAAGGGCGGGGTGGGCAAGACCACAACGACGGTGACCCTGGGCGGATTGCTGTCCGGTCCGGACCAGCGTGTGCTGCTGGTGGACATGGACCCGCACGGCTCGCTCACCGCGTATTTCGGACACGACCCCGAGACCGCGACGCGCGGCGTGTACGAACTGTTCAATCAGGCGGTGGAAGGGGAGCGTCCGGACCCGGCCGGGCTAATACGCGAGACGCCGTTCCCGGGACTGGATCTGCTGACCGCGAGTACCGCGCTGGCAACCCTGGACCGTCAGCTCGGTACGCGGGGCGGCATGGGGCTGGTGCTCCGCCATGCGCTGGAGGGCGTGCAGGACGACTACGACTATGTCCTGATGGACTGTCCGCCGATGCTGGGCGTGCTGATGGTCAACGCCCTGGCGGCCTGCGACGAACTGCTGGTCCCGGTACAGACGGAATTCCTCGCCCTGAAGGGGCTGGAGCGCATGATCAACACCCTGACGATGGTCCAGAAATCGCGCAAGGCACAACTGAACTACCGCATCATCCCGACCCTGTTCGACCGGCGAACCCGCGCGGCACACGAAGCGCTTGCCGAGTTGCGGCGGCAGTACGGCGACGAGGTCTGGTCCGGGGTGATTCCGGTGGATACCAAGTTCCGTGATGCCTCCAGCGCAGGACAGCCGCTTTGCTTCATGATCCCGGATGCCCGCGGCGTGCTGGCCTATGCCGACCTGCTGGAAACCATCGGCGGACGGCTGCCACGGACCCACGGGGAGAGGAGACAGGCGAAATGAGCCGTCACCGGCAACAGAACGGGCCGCTGCTCGCCGAGCCACAGGCCCTCGAGGACTACTTCGGCGACCTGCTGGACGCGCCGGAGCCGGCCCCCGCCGAGCAGAAGGAGGAACGGTCCGCGCAGGATTCGCGTACACCGGTGGCCGAGGCACCGGCCGGCCCGCGCAGCCTGATGCGCGACGACATCCTGGAGCCGGTGGACAGCCCGGTGGAGGTTCCGGCGAGCGAACCGGCGCCGGTTGCCGGCCCCGCCGCGCCGCCGGAATCTCCCGCGGGTCCGACGTATCCCCGGCCGGAAAAGCCGTTTTCGGCCCTGGTCATCGAAGCCGGGCCACTGACCCTGCTGGCTCCCCTGGTGGACCTCGGAGGCGTGACACCGCTGGATCAGCTGAACATCCGCCCGACGCCGGCGCATTCTCCGTGGTATCTGGGCATCGCGGACAGCAAGCAGGGCCGGGTGCAGTTGATCGACCTCGCCGCCATCGTGACGCCGTCGGACCGGGAGTACGAACCGGACACCGCGCGTCAGGTGGTCTTTCTCGCGAACTCGCGCTTTGCGCTGGCCTGCCGGGCGATTCACGGGACCCGCACGATCGATCCCGAACAGCTTCGCTGGCGCAGCGAACGGCGCCGGCTGCCGTGGCTCGCGGGCGTGGATCGCGAGAAGATGGCGACCCTGCTGGACCTGACGGCATTGCACGGCAGTCTCGAGGCCGGGGACTGGGAGTCCGGCCAGGGGTGAACCACCGGCCGGACCAGGTGGCCTTCAAGCCGCCCGGACGTCGGCCGTTACATTGAAAAAGAATCCATGTTGCGTGTCCGTCCCGCCGGACACGACCGCTCCAAGAGGATGAGCATGAGCGCACAAGACGTTGAATCCATGGCCAAGGCCGATACCGCTCCGTACGTGACCTTCAGCCTGGCCGACGAGACCTACGCCATCGACGTGCTCCAGGTCCAGGAGGTGCTGAAGGTGTCGGACATCGCGCCGGTACCCGGCGTACCGGATTACATCCTCGGCATCATCAACCTGCGCGGCAACGTGGTCACGGTGATTGATGCGCGTCGGCGCATGGGGCTGGAAGACCGCGAGCCGGACGATGCCTCGCGCATCGTGATCATCGACGT
Organism: Thioalkalivibrio sp. ALE20; assembly: GCF_000381405.1. NCBI lineage: Bacteria > Pseudomonadati > Pseudomonadota > Gammaproteobacteria > Chromatiales > Ectothiorhodospiraceae > Thioalkalivibrio > Thioalkalivibrio sp. ALE20. The sequence goes on along the minus strand of NZ_KB906475.1, from coordinate 42,260 downwards.
GGACGACCAGAACGTGGGCATCCTGGTGGATTCGGTGTCCGAGGTGGTGCGGATTTCGCCCGACAGCGTGGAGGCGGCGCCGGAGGTCGGCAACGACGAAAGCAGCCGTTTCATCCAGGGCGTAACCAGTACCGAAGCGGGTCTGACCATCCTGGTCGACCTGAACAAGCTCCTCTCCGACGAGGAGTGGGCGCAGCTGCGGGAGCTGTAGCCCGGCGCCGGATTCGCCCGGTCGGGCGGGACGGCGCACCGATGCACGGGCCGACCGTGCGGGAGGTGAAAAAATGGTGGACGAGCTCCAGCACGACCGTTCCGTACGGCCGCTTTACCCGGTCCTCAGGCCACCTCGCGACGTGCGTCCGGTGCACACCAGCGTGGCCGGCCACGCCCTCAGCGACGACCATGATCGCGACCCGATCCTGCGCCCCGGGATCCCCCCGGCCCAGCAAAAACCGCCACGCCTGGCCGAACGCGAACGGCGCCGGGGCGGGCGGATCGACGAATACGCCTGATTGCCGTCGCATCGCATCTCCGGACTGGCCTCGGACCGTGACTTCACGCGACAATCGGGCCAGCCAACGGGGAGCACGGGTTGATGGGAGAGAATCTACTGGTCTGGCTTGCGGCGGGGATCGCGCTGCTGGCCACCATCGTGGCGGGATTCGCCGTTGCGCTGGTGCTGCTGCTGCGGCGGCAGCTCACGGCTCTGCGGCAGGACTACCAGCGCCAGGCGACCTCCCTGATGGCCCTGCAGGGGGCGATGAAGGTCCTGTCCGAAGGGGTGATCAATCACGGTCAGGCGCAGGCTTCGGTACAGCGGGCGCTGGAACGCCTGCACGACCAGCACACCGAGCTGCGCGCGCGTGACCCGGATCAGGGCTCGTACGAGAAGGCCATTCAGCTGGTCCGCGAGGGTTATCCGCGCGAGGAAGTCCGCCGGCTCTGCAGCCTGACCGCCGCGGAACTGGACCTGATCTACAGCCTGCACGGTGCCGGGAGTGCGCGTGACGACGACTGACGGGGGCTGATGACGGGGGCTGATCAGGATCGTCCGAGGTCCTCCGGGGTGATCCCCGCCAGCAGGAACACGAAGGCCAGTACCTCCGCCACGGCCACATAAAGCTCCTCGGGGATCTCCTCGCCCAGCGGGACCTGGGCCAGGGCCTCGGTCAGGGCGGCGTCCTGATGCAGCGGGATATCGTTTTCCTCGGCGATCCGGAGGATCTCCTCCGCGGTCACTCCGGCGCCCGAAGCTGTGATGCGCGGTGCCTGCCGGCGATCCCACTCCAGGGCGACCGCCCGGTCATGCCCCGGCGCCCCCGTGGCCCCGCCCGTTCGCCTGTCGCGGCCACGAGTCATGCGCGTTCGTCCAGCATGCCGTGCACCCGGTCCGGCCGGGCCTGCGGATCGGTATCCACGTCGCCCTGACGCACCGCAAGACTCGCCGGTTCCAGGTCGCGCGCGGCGAGGTTGTCGCGCAGGGACCCCTGGCCGGCCTGCAGGCGTTCCACGGTCTCCGCACGTTCGGCGGTAAAATGTATGTGCAGTTGTCCGGCCCGTGAATGCAGCACGATGAGGGTCGGGCCCAGGGCCGGCAGATCGAGGGTCAGGCGACAGCGCCAGTCCCCTTCGGTGGCCCCGTCGTGTTCGCCGGCGTGTTTTTCGATCTCGCCATGCAGGCCCTGTATACCCTGCGGGGTCCGAAATGGCAGTTCGAACAACCAGCGCTGAGGATCCGCTCCGTCGCTGGCGGCCTGCAGCTGGAGACTGGCGAGGCGGGCCAGCATGCCCTCCAGCAGCGGGCCCGTCCCGCCCGCGGGGGCCGACCCGGCACTGACGCCCGGGCCGGTGCCGGGCATCTGCCGCAGGGCGTCGGCCGCCCGCAGCAGCCGGGCCTTGAGGTCGCCCGACACGTTCGGGCCCGCGCTGCCCGGTGTACCGGACTGGGCCAGCATGGACTCCAGCCACACCCCGGAGGCACGCGTCGCCTGCTGCAGGCCTTCGGGGCGGGTCAGGCCGGAGACGTCGGGGAGACCGCGCACCAGGGCGTCGATGCGCATCGAGGCCGTGTCGGAGCGGGCGTCCGCGGGCGTTGCGGCGGCGGAGAGGGCCTGCAGCGTTGGTGCCAGGGCGCGCGCCGCGGGCAGGGTCCGGCGCAACAAGGCCGCCAGGCGATCCATCTCCGCCGGCGACCCGGTCCCGACGCCCGGTGAACCCGCGGACGGCAGGAGCCGCACTTCCAGCGAGGGCGAGCTGCGCGTGACCTCGGCCATCAGGCGCTGGCCGCTTTCGGCGCGGGCAGCCAGCGCCTCGGACATCGCGCCGGCCAGCCGAGCGACCATCACGCCGGGGCGATCGCCGCTGCCACCGCTACCACCCCCGGTTGCGGGCAGCTGCAGCCGGACGTTGCCGTCCGCCAGGCGCTCGATCATGCGGACCTCCATCCGCTGTCCAACGGCGGCCAGCGGATCGCGGACCCCGCCGGCACGCGCACCGTCCGCGGAGGCGGGGAGGGGTAGCAGAGGACGCGATCCGGTGAAATCGCCCATGGGGAACGCTCTTCTCGCTGGAATGCCGGATCAGCATGGCACAAAGCCCGGCTCGGGCGGAATCTCGGGCACGAGCATGCCTGCTTGTCACAAGGGCCGCGGCCGGGCAGGCTCCCGCCGCGTCGAGTCATTTATTCATCAACAGAGGAAACAACATGTCCAAGCTGCGTGTACTCATGGTCTGCATGGGTAACATCTGTCGTTCGCCGATGGCACATGGCGTACTCGAACAGCGCCTGCGCGAGCGCGGGCTGGAGAACGCGATCGAAGTCGATTCGGCCGGGACCCATGGCTATCACATCGGCTCCGGGCCGGATCCCCGGGCGCGCGATGAAGCCCGGGGCCGCGGCTACGACATCAGCCACCTGCGCGCGCGCCAGCTGGAACGCGAAGACTTCGATGAATTCGACTACATCCTGGTAATGGACGAGGCGAACGAGCGGATTGCTCGCCAATTGCAGGGCAAGGATACGCGCGCCCGCCTGCAACGCTTCCCCGAGTACGCCGTGAACCGGCCCGAAACCGAGGTCCCGGACCCGTATTACGGTGGAGGGGAGGGTTTCGTCCATGTGATGGACCTGGTCGAGGCGGCCGCGGACGGCCTGCTCGAGCACTTCGAACGCGAGCACGGCATCCGGCCGCGGAAGGGATCCACTGGCTGACCGGGAAACCCGCCTCCACAGGTACATGCCTGCGGGGACGGGATTCATGGAACCGGGCCTCAGTCCTTCTTCGACCCGGAACCGTCTGCGTCCGTCTCGCCGCCGGTATCCGCGGGCTCACTGTCCGCGGGCTTGCTGTCCCCGGCGTCCGCTGCCGGGCCGGCGTCGGAGGCTTCGCTCGCGGGTGCGCTCTTGCGGGACCGGGTCGAGCTCGTGCGGCGACGGCGGCTGGACGGGGCCGTGCTGGACTCCGGGGATCCGTCGGATGATCCGGTTTCGGGCGCGGATGCGGTAGCCGCTTCGCTGGCGGGCTCCGTCACCGGCTCCGCGCTGCCCTCGTCACTCGTATTGCCCTCCGCCTTTTGCGCGGCCCGCGAACGTCCGCGGCTCCCGGAGGAGCGCCGCCGACGGCTGCTGCTTCCACTCGCGTCTTCGCCGGTGTCATCGCTGGCCGCCTCCGGAGCCTGCTCCGTCTGTGCCTCGGCCGGGGCCTGGTTGTCTGCGTCCCCTTCGCTGGCGGCGGGTTCCTTCTTTTTCGCCGGTTTGCGGGTGCGGGGTTTGCGACCGCCGGATGCCGGTGCCGCCTCGCTGTCTTCCTGCGAGGGGCTCACCTCCGGTGCTTCGGCGTCGGAGCGGACCGGGGTAGGGGCCTGCGATCCGGATTCGCTGTTGTCGGTCGTGGGCTCGCCGGAGTCGGTGCCGCCGGAATCGGTGGCGCTGGCGTCCAGGTCGCCACGGGGCTCCTGGCTGTCCGCTGCCGCGTCGGCGCTGCGGGAACGGCCACCACGACGCCGGCCACCACGGCGGGAACGCCGGCTGCGCGTCCGCCCCTTGCCGTCATCCCCGCTGTCCACGCCGCTACCGGAGGTCTCCGGCGCACGATCCGCGGCTTCCTGTGTGGTGGCCTCCACGGGCGTTTCGGTGCTGATTTCGGCCGTTTTCGCGCCTTCAGGGGCGGTCCTGGCTTCGCTCTTGTCTTCACCCTTGCGGGACTTGTCGGCGCCGCCGCTCTTCCCGGAACGCCCGCCGCCGGGGGACTGGTCCTTGACTTCGCCGGGGTCGCCGGTCTTCTCCTTGCGCGGCTTGTCATCACCTTCGGGCTTGCCGCCGCTCCGGCCGCCACCCTTGCCGGTGCGCGTTTCCTCCCCGGACTTGTCGGGTTTGTCGGACTTGCGGGACTTGTCACCCTTGCCGCCGCGGGAACGGCGGCTGCCATTGCCACCGCTGTCGCCGCTCCTGTCGCCGGACTTGCGGTTGCGATCCGGCCCGCGCTCGCCACCCTTGCCACGGCGCCGGCCACGCCCTTCGCCCTCTGGCGCCGTGTCCGATTCGGCCGGCGTGCCGGCAGTGCTGGCCGGGGGACGGCTGTTGGGGAACAGCGCGGACCAGATGCGTCCGAAGAATCCGGGCTGGGCCACCGGTTCCGGCGGCGGCCCGGCCGGAGCGGAGGAACCCGCACCGGTCGGCGGCGCGGCCGGGGACTCCGGCGGTGGTGCGGATACCCTGACGCCCTGAACCAGCGGTTTTTCCGGCTTCTGCCGGCGCTCCTGATGCGGGTCCGGGTCTTCCTCCACGATTTCCACCAGCTGGTGGCTGCTGCGATCGCTGACCACTTCCTCGCGTTCGTCACCGCGCACGCGCTGCACGGTGAAATGCGGGGTAAAGAACTGCGGGTTGGGGATGATGCTGATCTCGACCCCGTGACGCTCTTCGATCTCGCCGATGGCCTGGCGCTTCTCGTTGAGCAGGAAGGTGCCCACATCCACCGGGACCTGGGCCAGGACCAGGCCCGTACGGTCCTTCATGCCTTCCTCCTCCATCAGGCGCAGGATGGACAGCGCCATGGATTCCACGCTGCGGATCTGGCCGTGGCCGTGGCAGCGCGGGCAGGTGATCTGACTGGATTCGCCCAGCGAGGAGCGCAGCCGCTGGCGCGACATTTCCAGCAGCCCGAAGCGGCTGATGCGGCCGACCTGGACGCGCGCGCGATCCATCTCCAGCGCCTCGCGCAGGCGGTTCTCGACCTCGCGCTGATGCTTGTTGGCGCTCATGTCGATGAAGTCGATGACGATCAGGCCGCCGAGATCACGGATCCGCAGCTGCCGCGCGACTTCCTCGGCCGCTTCCAGGTTGGTGTGGAAGGCCGTCTCCTCGATGTCGCCGCCCTTGGTCGAGCGCGCCGAGTTGACGTCGATGGAGATCAGCGCCTCGGTATGGTCGATCACCAGGGCACCGCCGGAGGGCAGCTGCACCTCGCGGTCAAAGGCACTCTCGATCTGGCTTTCGATCTGGTAGCGGTTGAACAGCGGGACCGGGTCGGTGTAGTGCTTCAGCTTGCGCAGGCTGTTGGGCATGACCATGCGCACGAACTCGTCGGCCTGTTCGTAGATGGTGTCATCGTCGATGATCACCTCGCCGACATCGGTGCGCATGTGGTCGCGCAGGGCACGGATGATGACGTTGCTTTCCTGGTGGATCAGGGCAGGGGCCCGGGCCTTTTTCGAGGCCTCGGTCACCGCCGACCACAGCGCTGTCATGTAATCGAGGTCCCACTGGAGCTCTTCGGTGCTGCGGCCGACACCGGCGGTGCGGGCAATCAGGCCCATCTCTTCGGGGATGTTCAGGCCCGACAGGGCCTCGCGCAGTTCGGCCCGGTCCTCGCCCTCGATCCGGCGCGAGACGCCGCCGGCCTTCGGGTTGTTGGGCATCAGGACCAGGTAGCGCCCGGCCAGGCTGATGAAGGTCGTGAGCGCTGCACCCTTGGTGCCACGCTCTTCCTTTTCGACCTGGACCAGGATTTCCAGGCCTTCCTTCAGGAACTCGCGGACGGGCTTGTCGCTGTCGGCCGGTGCTCCCACCGCCGAATGGGCGATTTCCTTGAACGGCAGGAAGCCGTGGCGGTCAGCCCCGAAGTTGACGAAGGCCGCTTCGAGGCTGGGCTCGACGCGGGTGATCTTCGCCTTGTAGATGTTGGCTTTCTTGCGCTCGCGCGAGGGAAGTTCGATGTCGAGGTCGTACAGCCGCTGGCCGTCGACCATGGCGACGCGCAGCTCTTCCGGCTGCGTTGCGTTGATCAGGATGCGTTTCATGCGATGGACTCGTTGGGGCGTCCCGCTGCTCCCCGACAGGGCCGGTCGGGCGGGCGGTGACCGTGCGGCACGGATGCTGTGCTGAAAGAGTGCGCGCAGGGGCGGCGCGTAGCGTGAGCCAGCGCGCCAGCCAGGTATTCACCAGCAGCCACGGGATCAGCCGTCCTTCTGGACAGCGACCGGGGAAGCAGGACTGGGTTAAAAGAAATAGTGTCACGCGTTCGCTCTTGGCGAGGGCCGTCCGGCCCCGGCGCCTGAGGCGCGGGCCGGAGCGGTGGATGATTCGTGGCGGCGTACGCCCGAAACGGGGTACCGCCAGCGGGCAATGTAGGATACAAGGCCCTGCCGCGGCAAGTTTTTTGCTACTTTATGACGACGCACGGCAGGATCCGTTCTGTCCCCCGGGTGACGATCGTCGCGGCGTCGGCAAGCACGGCGCGCATGGCCGCGGGCAGGGGACTGCGGTAGCATTCCGCGCATGAAATCCCGATCTTCCGACGCCGGCGCTTCCGGCCCCCGCGAGCTGGTGGTGGGCGAGCGCGCCGACGGCCAGCGTCTCGACAATTTCCTGTTGCGCGAACTCAAGGGAGTGCCGCGGAGTCTGCTCTACCGGCTGATCCGCAAGGGGGCCATCCGCGTGGACGGCCGGCGGGCCAGCGCGCGCCAGCGCCTGTCCACGGGCTCGAAGGTCCGCGTGCCGGACCTCGAGCGTCCGCAGGAGACCGGCACCCCGGATGTGCCGCCGAAGGTGCTGGAACGCCTGCGCGGGGCGATCCTGTTCGAGGACGACGACTACCTGGTGCTGGACAAGCCCTCGGGTCTGGCGGTGCACGGGGGCAGCGGTCTGCCGTTCGGGATCATCGAGGCGATGCGGGTGTTGCGGCCGGATGCGTCGCTGGAACTGGGTCACCGTCTGGACCGCGAGACCTCCGGGTGTCTGGTGCTGGCCAAGGGGCGCGAGCCGCTGCAGGCCCTGCACGAAGCCCTGCGTGACGGGCGCGTGGACAAGCGTTACCTGGCGTTGCTGGTTGGCCGCTGGAAAGATGACCAGCCCATCCATTGCGATGCCCCGCTGAGCGCGGATCGCGGCGACGACGGGCGCCGACGCATGTCCGCGGCAGGCGACTCCGGCGGACGCCAGCGCGCAGCGAACAGCGTGTTCATGCCGCTGGAAGCCCATGGCGCCTTTCAGCTGGCCGAGGTCCGCATCGGCACCGGACGGACTCACCAGATCCGGGTGCATGGCCGCGAGATCGGTCATCCGGTCGCGGGCGATCATGAATACGGCCTGCCGGATGCCAATCGCAGGCTGCGTCAGCTGGGCCTCGGACGCCTGTTCCTGCATGCCCAGGCGTTGCGCTTCGAGGACGGAAGGGGCGAGGAGCGGATCTTTTCCGCTCCCTTGCCGGACGAACTGCAGCAGGTGCTGGAAAATCTGGACACGGCGGACGCGACGACATGACGGCAACGGGCAAGGATACGCAGGTGGCATTGCTTCCGCCCGACACCGGGGAACTCCGCCTGGTGGTCTTCGACTGGGACGGGACGCTGATGGACTCGCCGCGGCGCATCATCCATTGCCTGCGCCGCGCGGCCCGCGAGCACGGTCTTCCCGAGCGCGAGGAAAGCGCGCTGCGTGGCATCATCGGGCTGGGGGTGCAGGCGGCGGTACGTCAGCTCCACCCCGAACTGGACGACGCCGGGATACAGGCGTTCGCCGCGAGCTACCGCCAGTGCTACCTGGAGGCCACGGATGCCCCGGACGAGCCGCTTTACCCCGGCGTGGAGGCGCTGCTGGAGGACCTGGACCGGCGCGAGATCCTGCTGGCGGTAGCCACGAGCAAATCCCGCGCCGGGCTCGACCGGACGCTGGCGGCCAGTGGACTGGGCCCCCGCTTCGTGGCCACCGTGACCAGTGACGAGCAGCCGTCCAAGCCCGCCCCCGCGATGCTGGAGGACCTGTTGCGGCGTACGGGGGTCGCCCGCGAGCGGGCGCTGATGGTGGGCGACAGCATCTACGATCTGCAGATGGCGCGGGCGGCCGGGGTACGGGCGGTGGGGATCACCCACGGGGCCCATTCGGATGCGCGCCTCGCCGCCGAGGAACCGGCGGCGCTGGTGCCGGACATTCCCGCGCTGCACCGCCGACTGATGGAACCGTGACGGAACGCGGATCAGTGTTTCCCTGGAAGAGGACGAACGAGATGGGATGGTCGAAAGACGACAAGCCGGGCTGGGAACGTGAAACCCTGGAGAACCTGGTCCAGGCGCAGGTCATCGAACAGCGCCGCGCGCGCCGCTGGGGCATCTTTTTCAAGATCCTGCTGTTCGCCTATCTGTTCGCCCTGCTGATCCTGGTGCGGGGCGACGGCTTCGACAGCTGGTTCGAAACCGACAGGAAACCCGGGGAACACGTGGCCGTGGTGGACGTGGACGGCATGATCGCGGCCTCGGCCCGCGCCAATGCGGAGGACCTTACCCGGACGCTCCAACGGGCGTTCGAGGATGACGGCACGCAGGCGGTGATGCTGCGCATCAACTCCGGTGGCGGCAGTCCGGTCCAGGCCGGGATCATCCACGACGAACTGCTGCGCCTGAAGGAGGAACACGAAGACATCCCCCTGTACGCGGTGATCGGCGACATCGGGGCTTCGGGCGCGTATTACATCGCGGTAGCGGCGGACGAGATCTACGCCGACCGCGCCAGCCTGGTGGGCTCCATCGGCGTGCGTCTGGACAGCTTTGGCGTGGTGGACCTGATCGACAACATCGGTGTCGAGCGCCGGCTGTTCACCGCGGGCGAGAACAAGGCCTTCCTCGACCCGTTCCTGCCGCTGGAGCCGGACCATGTGGATCACATGGAAGGCCTGATCACGGATGTCCATCAGCAGTTCATCGATGTGGTCCGTGCCGGACGCGGCGAACGTCTGGACGAGGACGCCGATATTTTCAACGGCCTCACCTGGACCGGCGAACGGTCCGTGGAGCTCGGGCTGACCGACGGTCTCGGCAATCCGCGCAGCGTGGCTCGCGACGTCATCGGTATCGAGGAGATGGTGGAATTCCGTCCGCGCCGCACGCCCATCCAGCTGTTCCTGGAGGACCTGGGCACGGTGGTGATGCAGCAGGTGCTGAATCTGGAATCCACGCCTCAGTGGCGATGAGCCGGTGAGCCGGAACCCGGCAGGGGCTGGGCCGCCCCGCGGACTCCATGTCCGGTGGGCGCGCGCCTCAGTCGCTGGTGTCGATGCGCGTGACGCGCGCGATCATGCCGACGACCGGGTGATCAAGATAGAACAGGTCGTCGCCCGAATTCATCCGCTGATGGCCCCGGACGGCAATGGCGCCATTGCCGGCGGTCGCGTCATGGAAGATCAGGTCGGTCTCCAGATGCAGGAAACGACCGACCCAGACCCGCAAACGGCCTTCGAGTTCGTGACGTTCCTCTGCCGGTTCCTGCAGGATCGGCGAGGCCGGACCGCGATCGTCGTACAGCGGCGTGCGGCGCTCGAGCGGGCGCCCCTCACGTACCGTCAGCCACGGCGTGGAGGCATGGTCCCGGCCGCGCTGGTCCCAGGCGAGGGTGGCTATCAGGCGGCTGTCGCGATCGTCCTCGATGCGCCGGACCACATGGCCAAGGTCGAAGCCCCGGCGCGAATGCCGGTAGGTCCCTTCGCCGATCGGGCCGGATCCCGGCGATGGCTGCAACGCGGCCCCCGTGGTTTCCAGTAACCGGCGGCCTTCTTCGGTCAGGTGCTGGAAGATCACCAGCTCGATGCGGTACTCACGCCCGACCTGCGCCAGCGCCGGGCCGGCGGGCGCCAGCCAGGGCAGGGCCACCAGCGTGCCCAGCAGCCGGCGCCGACCGGGGCTGTGCGGACCGGACCGGACGTCGGTCGTCGGGGACTCGCGATGTTTGCGTGACATTCAGGCCGCCTCCTGGTTGCGGCTGATGGTGTTCAACAGGCGGCGAACCGCCTCGGTTCGGGCTTCCAGCGTCTCCATGCTGCCATGGAAGTGGAAGGCCTTCTGTCCGTCCAGACGATACCCCTGCGGGTCCGACTGCACCAGTTCCACCAGGGCCCCGATGTCCAGATCGGGATCCGTTCCAAAGACCAGGCGACCGCCGGCCGGCCCCATCTCCAGCTTGCGGATGCCCAGCGGCGTCAGGCGCAAACGCAGGCGTGCCGCCGCGAACAGGGTGCGCGCCGGATCCGGCAGCAGGCCGAAGCGGTCGACCAGCTCCACTTCCAGATCACGCAGGGCGTCCTCGGAATCGGCGTTGCTGATCCGCTTGTACAGGATCAGCCGGGTATGCACGTCGGGGACGTATTCGTCCGGGAGCAGCGCCGGCATTCCCAGCTCGACCTCGGTCCCGGTTGGCTCGGGGGCCTCCAGCTCGGGCATCTTGCCGGAGCGCAGCGCGCTCACCGCGCGGTTGAGCAGGTCGTTGTACATGTTGAAGCCGACCTCGGTGATCTGCCCGCTCTGCTCGTCACCCAGCAGCTCGCCGGCACCGCGGATCTCCAGGTCGTGTGAAGCGAGGGTAAAGCCGACTCCCAGGTCTTCCAGCGAGGCGATCGCCTCGAGGCGCTTCTTCGCGTCCGCGCTGAGGCTCTTCCACGGCGGGGTCAGGAGATAGGCGTAGGCGCGGTGATGCGAGCGGCCGACGCGCCCGCGCAGCTGGTGCATCTGCGCCAGACCCAGCTTGTCGGCGCGGTTCATCACGATGGTGTTGGCAGTGGGCACGTCGATCCCGGTCTCGATGATGGTGGAGCAGACCAGGATGTTGTAGCGACGGTGATAGAAATCGAGCATCACCTGTTCCAGCTCGCTCTCGCGCATCTGGCCATGCGCCACGCCGACCCGCGCCCCGGGCAGCAGTTCACGCACCTGCGCGGCGGTCTTGTCGATGGTGTTGACCTCGTTGTGCACGAAGTACACCTGTCCGCCGCGCCGGATCTCGCGCAGGCAGGCCTCCTGGATGACCGCGTCGTTCCATTCGTTGACGAAGGTCTTCACCGCCAGACGCTCGCGCGGCGGGGTGGTGATGACCGACAGGTCACGCAGCCCGGCCAACGCCATGTTGAGCGTGCGCGGTATCGGGGTGGCGGTCATGGTCAGCATGTCCACCTGAGCGCGCAGCTTCTTCAGGGCCTCCTTGTGGCGCACGCCGAAGCGCTGCTCCTCATCGACGATCACCAGCCCGAGATTGTCGATCTTCAGGTCCTTCTGCAGCAGCTTGTGAGTGCCGATGACGATGTCGACCTTCCCTTCGCGCAGGCCCTCGAGCACGGTTTCCTGCTGTTTGGCCGAGCGGAACCGCGACAGCGATTCGATCTGCACCGGCCAGTCGGCGAAGCGGTCGATGAAGTTCTGGTGGTGCTGCTGCGCGAGCAGGGTAGTGGGCACCAGAACCACCACCTGCTTGTGGTTCTGCACCGCGACGAAGGCGGCGCGCATCGCCACTTCGGTCTTGCCGAAGCCCACGTCGCCGCAGATCACCCGGTCCATCGGCTGATCCGCGGCCATGTCGGACAGCACGGCATCGATCGCCTGCTGCTGGTCGAGGGTCTCCTCGAACGGGAAGCCGGCGGCGAAGGCGTGATATTCGGGGGTCTCGGTCTCGAACACCGTGCCCTGCGTTGCGGCCCGGCGGGCATGGATATCTAGCAGCTCCGCGGCCACGTCGCGGGCCTTCTCCGCGGCCTTGCGCCGGGCCTTGCTCCACTGCTCGCTGCCGAGGCGGTGCAGCGGAGCGTGTTCGGCATCGGCCCCGGCGTAACGGCTGATCAGATGCAGCGAGGAAACCGGCACGTACAGCCGCGCCCCATCGGCATACTCGAGGGTGAGGAATTCGGAGGGCTGGCCGTTGATCTCCATGGTCTGCAGGCCCAGATAACGGCCCACGCCCTGTTCCTCGTGCACCACCGGGGCGCCAATGGTCAGATCGGAGAGGTTCTGGATCACCGCCTCCGCGTCGCGGGTCGGGCGCGCCCGCCGCCGGGTCTGGCGTGCGCGCTCGCCCATCAGGGCGGATTCGGGGACGACGATGCGGTCATCCGGCAGCCGGAATCCTGCCGCCAGTGTACCGACGGTCACGTGCAGCCCCGGTTCGCTCGCGAGGAAGTCCTCCCAGCCAGCCACCGCATGATGGTCCAGGCCGTGATCCCGCAGCAGGGTCAGCAGGGCCTCGCGGCGTCCGGCGGACTCGGTGGTCACCAGCACACGCGGGCCTCCGGAGAGCACGTCCTGCAGCCGCCGCGCCGGGTCGTCGCGGGCGGGTTCCAGGGCCATGTCGGGGTGATCCTCGCACTGGAATCTCACCTCGCGCCCGCGCCCGGCGGGCAGGGGAGCGGGGTTGGCTCCCAGGGCGAGCCCGGACGTGTCCCCCAGTGCTCCGGCCAGCGCCTCGGGGTTGAGATACAGCTCGTCCGGAGGGAGCAGGGGCCGGTCCACCTGATGACGCAGCTGGTCATAGCGCTGGAAGACCTCGTCGGCGAACTGTCCGGCCGCGGTGGCGATGTCGCCCACCTGCACCACGCGGGCCTGCGGGCAGTAGTCGAACACCGTATCCAGCGCTTCGAAGAACAGCGGCAGATAGGATTCGATGCCCGGCGGCACAAGTCCTTCCGAGATGTCGCGATAGATCGGGTGGCTGCCGGGATCACCTTCGAAACGGGTGCGGTAGCGGCTACGAAATTCCCGGATCGCCTCTTCATGCAGCGGAAATTCGTGGCTGGGCAGGATCTCGAGGCGCTCGGTGGTCTCGGTGGAGCGCTGGGATTCCGGGTCGAAATGACGCAGCGAGTCGATCTCGTCGTCGAGGAACTCGATGCGCACGGGCTGCTCCGCGCCCATCGGGAACAGATCCAGGATCTCCCCGCGCACCGCGAATTCGCCGTGGCTGATCACCTGCTGTACCGGGTTGTAGCCCGCCTGAACCAGGTCCTCGCGCAGCTGCATGCGGTCGAGACGCTGACCCTTGTGCAGCGCGATGCCCTGTTCCGCCAGCCACTGGCGCGGGGGCAGGCGCTGCATCAGGGTGGCGACCGGCATCAGGATGATCCCGCGTTCGAGTCCGGGCAGGCGGTACAGGGTGCGCAGCCGCTCGGAGATGATGTCCTCGTGGGGCGAGAACACGTCGAACGGCAGGGTCTCCCAGTCGGGCAGGCGCAGCAGGGGGATGTCCTGCCCGGCGGTGAAGAACGACCACTCTTCCTCCCACTGGTCCGCGGCCTCGTTGGATTCCGTGATCACCAGCAGCGGGTGCGGGAAATCCGCGGCGGCCCGCGCCAGTGCCAGCGTGCTGGCGCTCGCTCCCAGGCCGGTCCAGGTCTCGAACCCGGAGCGGGGAAGGCGGCCGGGATTCAGGGGGTTGCGCAGTTCTTCGGACATGCGGTGTGAAGCTTCCGGAATGGCGGACGCGGCATTATACGGATTCCGCGCTTACGATTCCGGGTCGATGTAGCGCTTCAGGATGGGATCGTAGGCGTCGATGCGCCGGTCCCGCAGGAACGGCCACATGCGCCGGACAGTGTCCACACGGGCGATGTCCAGGGTAAACGCCAGGACCTCGGGCGCCTGCTCGCCGGCGCGGGCGAGAAATTCGCCCTGCGGGCCGGCCACAAAGCTGCTGCCCCAGAAATGGGCGCCGGCAGACGCGCCCGAAGGGTCGCGTTCGTGCCCGGTGCGATTGCACGCGACGAGCGGCAGACCGTTGGCCACCGCGTGCCCGCGCTGAACCGTGATCCAGGCCTCGCGCTGGCGTTCGCGTTCGTCCGGAGTATCCTCCGGATCCCAGCCAATGGCCGTGGGGTAGATCAGTACCTCGGCCCCGGACAGGGCCATGATCCGGGCCGCTTCGGGGTACCACTGGTCCCAGCAGACGAGCACGCCCAGCCGGCCGACGGAAGTATCGATCGGCCTGAAGCCGGTATCGCCGGGGGCGAAGTAGAACTTCTCGTAATAGCCCGGATCGTCGGGGATGTGCATCTTGCGGTACGTGCCCACCAGGCGCCCGTCGCTTTCCAGCACCACCGCGGTGTTGTGGTAGAGGCCGGGTGCGCGGCGCTCGAACAGCGACCCCACCAGCACCACGCCGTGGCGCCGGGCGATCTCGCCGAGGCGGCGGGTGGAGGGGCCGGGGATCGGCTCGGCGCGATCAAAGGTCGCGGCGTCCTCGGTCTGGCAGAAGTAGGGGCCGGTGTGCAGCTCGGCCAGCACGACCAGCCGTGCGCCACCGGCCGCGGCCTCCGCCACCGCGTCCTCGGTGGCCTGAAGGTTGGCGTCGACGCTGCCGGCATCACGGTGCTGGACCAGTGCGGCCGGCAGGGGCGCCCGGCGTTCGGGACGGGGGGCGGCGGTCATGCGCTGGCGGCTTCGTCTTCCTCCGGGATGCCGAGGGCGCCCCGCGGATAATGCATGGTCAGACAGTGCAGGCTGCCACCCTGACGCAGTACCGCACGGGCGTCCAGCAGCAGGATGTCCCGTCCGGGAAAGGCCTCGGCCAGACGCTCGCGGGCCACGGCATCGGCCGGATCATCGTGCGCCGGCACCAGCACCGCGCCGTTGAGCAGAACGAAATTGGCGTAGGTGGCCGGCAGGCGCCGGCCGGCATGCTCCAGAGGCCGCGGCCAGGGCAGGGGGATCAGGTGGTAGGGCTCGCCCGAGGCCTGATGCAGTGCCTCGAGTTGTCGCTCCATCGCCGCCAGTTCCGCGTAGTGCGGGTCTTCGGGGTCGTCGCAGTGCTGGTAAGCGATGGTGTCCGGGGCGCAGAAGCGCGCCAGGGTGTCGATGTGGCCATCGGTGTCATCGCCTTCCAGATGGCCGTGCTCCAGCCAGAGGATCCGCCGGGCGCCCAGGTGCTGGCGCAACGCGGCCTCGATGGTTGCATCGTCGAGCTCCGGATTGCGACCGGCGTGGCGCAGGCAGGAGCGGGTCACCAGCAGGGTGCCCTGACCGTCACTCTCGATGCTGCCCCCCTCCAGCACCAGGGGGACATCTTCCACCGGGCTGGTGCCGAAGACCCCCTGCGCGGCGAGCGCGGCGGTGATCGCATCGTCCCGGTCGGCCGGATATTTGCCGCCCCAGCCATTGAAGGTGAAGTCCAGCAGATGTGGCCGGCCCTGGTGATACACCGTGATCGGGCCGTGATCGCGCGCCCAGGTGTCGTTGGAATCGGCGAGCGCGAACCACAGACGGTCGCTGCGGATACCGGCTTCCACCAGCAGCCCGGAAAACGACTCGATATGTTCGGGATCGCGGGCCACGATCAGGACCGGTTCGTACTGGCTGATGGTGGCCGCAAGTCGGGCGAACACCGGCTCGACCTCCTCCAGGCTGTCGGCCCAGTCGCTGTCCGCATGCGGCCAGGTCAGCTGAATACCCGCATGCGGCTCCCATTCCGCCGGCAGCCGGCGGATATTTTCGTGTCCGGTTTCCAAGGCGGCGTCAGTCGTCGTTGCCGTGCACGATGGTGTGGATCACCCAGCGATCCTCGAACACCACCGAAAAACTGTCGTAGTCCCAGCGGGTGATCGGTGGCTCGCCCACGGTCGGGTGCCGGGTTGCCGGCTCGCCGTAACGGCCGCGTACCGTTTCCTTGGTCTGCCCGCGAGTTGGCACGCTCTCGCGTTCCTTGATGGTGAACGAACCGTCCTCGAGCCGCAGGATGTCGGCCTGGGCGGTTCCGGCAAGCCCCGCGCCGCCGGCGAGAAGGAGGGCGACAAGCACTCCGGACGCACGGTGGATCGGGGATCGGGAGGCAACGCGTTTCCCTGGCATGGCCATGTCTCCGTCTGGATGTGGGTCCCGGGGTCGGACCGGGCTGGCTCGCACTTATAGTAGGGGAATACGGGATTTTGTGCATCCGCGCCTTGCCCCGGAAAACCCGGGGTGCCCTGCGCGAGCGTGTACATCGATCATTGTTTCCTCGGGGGATGGGCGGACGTTCGCAGTTCTGGCATTCTTGCCGAATGTTCCGACCCCTGTCCGTTGCGATCGGCCTGCGCTACACGCGCGCCAAACGTCGCAATCACTTTATTTCGTTCATCTCCGTGGTCTCGATCCTTGGCCTGATCCTGGGCGTGATGGCGCTGATCACGGTGCTGTCGGTGATGAACGGCTTCGAGAAGGAGCTGCGCGAGCGGATCCTCGGCATGGCGTCGCACGCCACACTGGAGGAGAGCCGACGGGCCCTGGCGGACTGGGAAAGCGTGAAGGAGCGCGTGCTCGCCGCCGACGAACGCGTGCAGGCCGCGGCCCCCTACGTCCAGCGCGAGGCCATGCTGAGTGCACGCAACCGGATTTCCGGCGGCATGATCCGGGGTGTGGATCCGGCACTGGAGCTGGAAGTGGCGCCGATCGGCGAGCACATGGAGGAGGGGGCGCTGGAACAGCTCGAAGGCGGCGCCTACCGCATCATCCTGGGCCGCGAGCTGGCCGCGGAACTGCAGGTGCGGGTGGGTGAATCGCTGATTCTGATGGCCCCGCAGGCGAGCGTGTCTCCCGCCGGGGTGATGCCGCGCATGCGGCGCTTCGAGGTGGTCGGGCTGTTCGAGGTCGGCATGTATGAATACGACCGGGGTACGGCCTTCATCCATCTGGACGACGCCCGCGCGGTGTTCCGCACCGGCGAGGATGTCTCCGGGCTGCGCCTGCGCGTGGACGACATGATGCAGGCGGGCCGGATCGCTCAGGACCTGACGCGCGAACTCAACGGCGCCTATTTCATCTCCGACTGGACCCGGCAGCATGCGAATCTGTTCCGGGCGATCCAGATCGAGAAGATGGTGATGTTCATCATCCTGTCGCTGATCGTCGCCGTGGCGGCCTTCAACATCGTTTCCACGCTGATCATGCTGGTCACCGACAAACAGGGCGATATCGCGATCCTGCGCACCCTCGGGATGCCACCCTCCGGCATCATGGCGGTATTCGTGGTTCAGGGGATGGTGATCGGTCTGTTCGGGATCCTTCTGGGGACGGCGGCGGGTGTTGCGCTGGCGCTCAACATCGACGTGGTCGTGCCGTTCATCGAACAGGTGACCGGGGTCGAATTCCTGTCCGCCGATGTCTATTACATCAGCGATCTGCCATCGGAACTGGATCCCGCGGATGTGCTGCGCGTGGGCGGGGTGGCGTTCCTGCTGACCGTGCTGGCGACCCTGTTCCCGGCCTGGCGTGCGGCACGGACTCAG
This sequence comes from Thioalkalivibrio sp. ALE20, assembly GCF_000381405.1. Classification (NCBI taxonomy): domain Bacteria; kingdom Pseudomonadati; phylum Pseudomonadota; class Gammaproteobacteria; order Chromatiales; family Ectothiorhodospiraceae; genus Thioalkalivibrio; species Thioalkalivibrio sp. ALE20. The sequence continues at coordinate 24,759 of NZ_KB906475.1, read as the reverse complement.
CCGGCGGAGGCGCTGCGCCATGACTGAACACGACGTGCATGCAGCGGTGCTGGAGGCGCGGGGTCTGGAACGCCGCTTTCGCGACGGCAAGCTGGACGTGACCGTGCTCGGCGGGGTGGATTTCACCCTGGAGCCCGGCGCGCTGGTGGCAATCATCGGCGCCTCCGGCAGTGGCAAGAGCACGCTCCTGCATCTGCTCGGCGGCCTGGACCGTCCGACCGCCGGCGAAGTCCGGCTGCTGGGCACGCCCTGGTCCGGGATGAGCGAGGCCCGTCGCGGGCGCCTGCGCAACCGCCATCTGGGCTTCGTGTACCAGTTCCACCATCTCCTGCCCGAGCTGACGGCGGCGGAAAATGTCGCCATGCCGCTGCTGATCCGCCGGACCTCGGGGCCGCAGGCACGTCGCGAGGCGTTGCACTGGCTGGAACAGGTGGATCTGGGTGATCGTGCGGAGCACAAGCCCGCGGAGCTTTCCGGTGGCGAGCGGCAGCGCGTCGCCATTGCCCGGGCGCTGGTGACACGACCCTCGGCGATCCTCGCGGACGAGCCCACCGGCAATCTCGACCAGGAACGGGCACAGCACGTGTTCGCGCTGCTGCGGGAAATGAACCGCGCCACGGGCACGGCGCTGGCTCTGGTGACCCACGACACCACGCTGGCCGCGCAGATGGACCGTTCGGTTCACCTGGTCAAGGGACACCTGCAGGGCAACGGCGACTGAGCACGGCGGTACGCCGGGTCAATGCGGGCGCGAATGGTCGTCGCCGTCGGAACGAGTGCCGGAAGCCCGGGAGTCCGCTTCCGGTTCGGCGGCCTTCGTCTCGCGTGATTCCCGCGGGGCTTCCGGATCCACCGGGGTGCGGGAGAAGACCTCGCGCAGCTCGGCCTCGCGCTCGCGCCGCTGGCGTGCGAGATAGCGCCGATGGCGCACGCGCTGGATCACGTTCAGGCGCCAGAGACCTCGCACCAGCAGATAGCCGGCCAGGCCTGCCACCGCGCCCAGTACCAGTGAACCGGTCGTCAACGGCTTCCATACCGTCAGCATCTCGGTGGCGAACCATTCCCAGGTGATCTCGGTGCTGAATTCGCGCCGTTCTTCGCCCAGGAGCTTGCGGCCCACGGTATAGGCCGTATACAACATTGGGGGCATGGTCACCGGGTTGGAAATCCACACCAGGATGACCGAGATGGGCAGGTTGACCCGGGCCAGAATGGCGATCGCCCCCGCGATCAGCATCTGCATCGGTAGTGGCAGGAAGGCCACGAACAGCCCCACGGCAAAAGCACCGGCCACGGAGCGGCGGTTGAGATGCCACAGATCCGGCGAGCGCAGGCGTGGCCCCAGCGGGGCCAGCGCACGGTGTCCCCGCAGGCGATCCATGCCGGGGAACAGCTTCTTGATGATGTGTCGGGCCATGGTCTCGGGTTCGACTCCTGCCGGCCTTGCGCGTCACCGCCTGGGGCAGGTGGACCCTACCCCGTGGATGCCCCGCGGACAATGCCGGGGCGGACATGATTCCCTTCGCCGCGGGTTTTGTGGCCGTTCTGTGGCTGGTGCACCAGCTGCCGGCCCTGCCGCCACCGTGGATCTTCGTGGCGCTCGCCACCACTCTGGTCACTTCCATGATAACGCGCCGTCCGGTGGCACTGTCCGCGGTCCTGGCGGGGAGCCTCGCGGGGCTGCTGCTGGGAACCGTTCATGCCACGACCTGGCTGGACCGGGTGGTGACGCAGGTCGAACCGGAGTCCACGCTGAGTGGCCGGGTCGTGGACCTGCCGCGCCACGGCGAACGCAGCTCGCGATTCCATCTGGCGACGCATGGCGACCCACCGCGCCGGCTGGAGGTCTCGGTCTACCCCCCGCGGGCGGATGTCGGGGCCGGGGACGTGCTGCGCCTGAAGGGGCGCCTCTATCCACCGCAGGGTCGTGCCAATCGTGCCGGCTTCGACCGTGAGGCGTGGTTCTATCGCGCAGGCCTCCATGGTCGCCTGAACGTCTCGGCCGCTGACCTGCGTCACGCGGCCGATGACACGGCCCCGGCGGGCCTGCGCGGAGCCCTGCACCGACAGCGCGCCACGCTCCGGGACCGCCTGCAGGCCGCCGCTCCGGAACTGCGCCACCCGGGACTGGTGCAGGCGCTGGTGATCGGCGAGCGCAGCGGCATGACGGATGCCGAATGGACCGCCTTCCTGCAGACCGGCACCAATCACCTGATGGCGATCTCGGGGTTGCACGTGGGCCTGGTGGCGGGGTTCTCAGCCCTGCTGGCCACGCTGCTCTGGCGTCATGTGGCCGGCGTACGGGAACGCTGGCCCCGCCGCGTGCTGGCGGCCACCGCGGCGGCCCTGGCCGCGCTGGGATATGCGGCGCTGGCGGGTTTCAGCATCCCTACCCAGCGCGCTCTGCTGATGCTGCTGGCGGTGCTGGCCGCGTTGCTGCTGGGGCGGGGCGGAGCCCCGTGGCGGGCGCTGGTGCTGGCAGCGCTCATCATCCTGATCCGTGACCCGCCCGGCGTACTGGCGCCGGGCTTCTGGTTCTCGTTTGGTGCCGTGGCGGTGATCCTCGGCCTGCTTCAGGGGCGCCGCGCTCGCCCCGGGCTGCGCGAAGCCATGGCGATCCAGGTGCTGCTGGCGCTCGCCATGCTGCCGCTGGCGCTGGCATGGTTCCAGCTGGGATCGTGGATCGCGCCGCTGGCCAACATCGTGGCCGTCCCGTTGATCTCCTTTGTGGTGCTCCCGGCACTGCTGACAGGGGCCGGACTGGCCATGCTGTGGCCGCCCCTGGGCGGCCCGCCGTTGTGGCTCGGCGATGCGGTTCTGGGGCTGCTGGTCACGCTGCTGCAGGCCCTGGCCGACCTGCCGGCCGCGGTGGCCGAACGGGGCGTTCCGCTGGCGGCGGCCCTGCTCGCCGGCCTGGCGGTAATTCTTCTGCTCCTGCCCGGACGTCGCCGGATGGCCCCCTGGGTGCTGCTGGCGGTCCTGCCGCTGGGCTTGCCCCTGCGCCCGGACCTGTCCCACGGCGAGCTGCGGGCGGAATTGCTGGATACCGGGCACGAGGCAGTGGTGTTGCTGGAGACCCGCAACCACGTGGTGGTCTACGGGCCGGGGCGTGCCCGCGACGTGGAATCGGCCTTGCTGCCTGCGCTGCGGGCACGCCAGCGACCCCGGGTCGACCGGGTCATCGTGGCCGACGGGCTGCTTGACGACAGCGGGTCGCGCGCCGCCGCACTGCAGGCCCTGACCGCGGCCGTGGAGGTCGAGCGGGTGCTGCACCGTGACGAGCGACACCCCCGACGGATCGGCGAGTCCGGTCCGGTCTATCGGGCCTGCCGGGCCGGGCAGCAGTGGCAACGGGACGGGGTAGTGTTTCGCGTCCTGCATCCACCACGCGGCTGGGATGCCTCGCGCGCCGCCAGTTGCGTGCTGCGCATCGAGAGCGCCGGTGGCGCATTGCTGCTGACCGGCGGGCTGCGCGGACTCGGTGCGGCGGTGCTGGGCCACGAAACGCCCGACGAGGACCTGCAGGCACGCCTGCTGGTGACCGCCGAACCCGCGATGGCCGTCGACGGTGAAGAGGGGCTGGCCGGGGTGCGGGCACCCACCCGCTGGCTAGCGGGCACGATGCCCGACGGTCCCGAGAGGCCGGGCCCCGTCGACCTGCGTGCCACGGCCACGGACGGGGCCCTGCGCCTGCGGGCCGGAACCGCCTGGGAGGCGGGCGCGGGCTGGCGGAACGAACGTCGCCGGTTCTGGCAACGGCCGCACCCCTGAACGACCGAGGCAATCCATGTCACTCCAAGCCAGGGAAACCCTGATCAATGTACACGCTCGCGTTGGCACCCCGGGTTTTCCGAGACAAGGCGTGGCGCGCAGCCGGTAGTGGTTCTACCGGCAAGTGCCGCAACGCAGGATCGGGGAACCCGGGGTGCCAACCCCGAAGGGGCTCGGCCGCTTTTGAGCGCGCACGGCGTTGCGGCTCCCTTGTGCAGAATGACTGCACGGCGGTCACCGCGCCTTGTTCGCACGCAAAAGCGACTCGAGCGCGAGTGTGTACATTGATCAGAGTTTCCCTAGACTGGGCGGATGAATGATTTTGCTTCCGATACGATTCGCCCCGTCCGCTTTGCCGACGACCGTCTTTGGCTGCTGGATCAGCGCCGTCTGCCCGCGGAGGAAACCTTCCTGGCTCTGGATGATGCCCCGGCGGTGGCGGACGCGATCCGCGAGATGGTGGTGCGCGGGGCACCGGCGATCGGCATCACCGCGGCGTTCGGGGTGGTGCTGGCCTGTCATCGGGCGCTGCAGGCCTCGGACTGGCGCGAGCGCGTGGGCGCCGACATCGCGACCCTGCGGGGGGCACGACCCACCGCCGTGAACCTGTTCTGGGCGCTGGACCGGATGCAGGCGGTGGTCGCGGCCGCCGGAAGCGCCCGGGCCGCGCTGACCGCGACGCGCGAGGAAGCCATGGCGATGCTGGAAGCCGACATCGCCGGCAATCGCGAGCTCGGCGCCCATGGCGCCGCGCTGATCGAACCGGGCCGCGCCGTGCTGACCCATTGCAACACCGGCTCCCTGGCGACCGGGGGCTACGGGACCGCGCTGGGAGTGATTCGCGCCGCCTGGGACCAGGGGCGCATCACCGGGGTCTACGCCGACGAGACCCGTCCCTGGATGCAGGGCAGCCGGCTTACGGCCTGGGAGCTGGTGCATGACGGGATTCCGGTGACCCTGCTGTGCGAAGGCGCCGCGGCGCGGCTGCTGCAGAGCGGCGAGGTCGGCTGCGTGGTGGTGGGCGCGGATCGCATTGCGGCCAATGGCGACACCGCCAACAAGATCGGTACGTACGGGCTGGCATTGCTGGCGCGAGCGCACGGCGTGCGTTTCATGGTCGCCGCTCCGGTCGCCACCATCGATTATGCAACCCCCGCCGGCGATGCCATCCCGATCGAACAGCGCGATGCCGGTGAAGTACTGACGCTCGCGGGCCAGCCCCTGGCAGCCGCCGGGGCCGCCGCCTACAACCCGGCATTCGATGTCACTCCCGCCGGGCTGATCGACGCCATCGTGACCGAGCGGGGAGTGGTCGAGAACCCCGACGCCGAACGCCTGGCGGCATGGCGGCCGGACCCCGGAGATACCCCCGAACCGCGAGGCGTTCACGAGGGAACCTGACCGCCCCGGCAGGGCGCCTCCGGCGGGGGAATATGGTATGATCGCGGGCTTGTTCTAACGGACGGCGTGACCCATCAATGGCTGAATTCGCCAAGGAAATCTTCCCGGTCAATCTCGAAGACGAGATGCAGCAGTCCTACCTCGATTACGCGATGAGCGTGATCGTGGGACGCGCACTCCCCGACGTGCGCGACGGCCTCAAGCCCGTCCATCGTCGTGTGCTCTACGCCATGCGCGAACTGGGCAACGACTGGAACAAGCCGTACAAGAAATCGGCCCGCGTGGTCGGTGACGTGATCGGTAAATACCACCCGCACGGCGACTCGGCCGTCTACGACGCCATCGTCCGCATGGCGCAGTCGTTCTCGATGCGCTACATGCTGGCCGACGGACAGGGCAACTTCGGCTCGATCGACGGCGATTCGCCGGCCGCGATGCGCTATACCGAAGTGCGCATGGCGCGCATCGCCACCGAGCTGCTGGCCGACATCGACAAGGAAACGGTCGATTTCGTCGACAACTACGACGGTTCCGAACAGGAGCCCTCGGTCCTGCCCGCGAAGTTCCCCAACCTGCTGGTGAACGGCTCCTCCGGGATCGCCGTGGGCATGGCGACCAACATCCCGCCGCACAACCTGCGCGAGGTCATCCATGCCTGCGTGGCGCTGATCGACCACCCCGAGATCGATGTCGACGGCCTGATGGAATACCTGCCGGGCCCGGATTTCCCCACCGCCGGGATCATCAACGGCGTCGAGGGGATCCGCGAGGCCTACCGCACCGGGCGCGGTCGGGCGGTGATCCGTGCGCGTTCGCACGTGGAGCCGCTGGAAGGCGGGCAGCGCGAGGCCATCGTGGTCACCGAGCTGCCGTACCAGGTGAACAAGGCGCGCCTGACCGAGAAGATCGCCGAGCTGGTCAAGGAAAAGCGCATCGAGGGCATCTCCGAGCTGCGCGACGAGTCCGACAAGGACGGCATGCGCCTGGTCATCGAGCTCAAACGCGGCGAGATGAGCGAGGTGGTGCTCAACCACCTGTACATGCACACCCAGATGCAGAACGTCTTCGGCATCAACCTGGTGGCGCTGGTCGACGGCCAGCCGAAGGTCCTGGACCTGCGGCAGATCCTCGAGGCGTTCCTGCGCCACCGCCGCGAGGTGGTGACCCGCCGCACCATCTACGACCTGCGCAAGGCACGGGAACGGGCCCATGTTCTGGAAGGGCTGGCGATCGCGCTGGCCAACATCGATCCGGTAATCGAACTGATCCGCAACGCGCCCAATCCGGCCGAAGCGAAAGCCGGCCTGCTGGCGCGCAGCTGGCCGCCGGGCATGGTGGAAGGGATGCTCGACCGCGCCGGGGCCGCGGCCTCGCGCCCGGAAGACCTGCAAGCCGAATTCGGCATGGGCGAGGACGGCTACCGCCTGTCCGAGACCCAGGCCCAGGCGATCCTCGACCTGCGCCTGCACCGCCTGACCGGGCTGGAACAGGACAAGATCGTCGACGAATATCGCCAGCTGCTGGATACCATCGAGGACCTGCTGGACATTCTCGGCTCGCCCGAACGCCTGCAGCAGGAGATCCGGGGCGAGCTGCTGGGCGTGGCCGAGCGCTTCGGCGACGAGCGCATGAGCGAGATCCGCGAGCAGCAGGCCAACCTGACGCTGGAGGATCTGATCGGCGAGGAGGACGTGGTCGTCACGCTGTCGCACGCCGGTTACGTGAAGTACCAGCCGGTGGCGGACTACCGCGCGCAGCGCCGCGGCGGCCGCGGCAAGGCGGCGGCCAGCTTCAAGGAAGAGGACTTCATCGACCGCCTGCTGGTGGCCAACACCCACGATACGGTGCTGTGTTTCTCCAGCCGCGGCCGGGTGTACTGGCTGAAAGTCTACGAGCTGCCACAGGGCTCGCGCGCATCCAGGGGCAAGCCCATCGTCAATCTGTTGCCTCTCGAATCCGACGAACGCATCAATGCGATCCTCCCGGTGCGGAGCTACGATCCGGATCTTTACGTGTTCATGGTCACCGCCCAGGGCACGGTCAAGAAGACCCCGCTGACGGACTTCTCGCGACGGCGCGCCAGCGGCATCATCGCCGTGGATCTGCGCGAGGGCGACCACCTGGTGGACGTATCGCTGACCGACGGCAGCCAGGACGTGATGCTGGTGACCACCGCGGGCAAGGCGGTGCGCTTCTCCGAGACCGACGTGCGCGCCATGGGTCGCACGGCCTGCGGGGTGCGTGGCGTGCGCATGGACGACGACCAGCGGGTGATCGCGCTGCTGAACGTGGACGAAGGAGCGGCGCTGTTTGCCACCGAGAACGGCTACGGGAAGCGCACCCGCTTCGACGAGTTCCCGGTCCACCGGCGCGGCGGCCAGGGCGTGATCGCGATCCAGACCGAAGGGCGCAACGGCGCCCTGGTGGGAGCCGCCCGGGTGCAGGAAGACGACGAGGCGATGCTGATCACCAATGGCGGAACGCTGGTGCGCATGCCGGTGGAAGAGATTCCGCTGATTGGCCGCAACACCCAGGGCGTACGCCTGATCCGTCTGGATTCCGGCGAACAGCTGGTGGAACTGGCACGGGTGGCGCGCTTCGCCGGCGACGAGGACGATACTGACGCGGAAGCCGACGCGGAGAATCAACAGTCGGCCGCCCCGGAAACGCACGAGGACGAGCCGCAGGGCGGCCGCGAACCCAGCGAAAAGGGAGATGAAGAATGAGCCGAATCTGGAACTTCAGCGCCGGTCCCGCGGCCCTGCCGCAGGCGGTGCTGGAACGGGCACGCGACGAGATGCTGGACTTCCACGGTGCCGGGATGTCCGTGATGGAGATGAGTCATCGCGGCAAACCCTTCATGGAAGTCGCTGAAAAGGCGGAAGCCGATCTGCGCAAGCTGATGGGCATCCCCGACGACTACGCGGTGCTGTTCCTGCAGGGCGGGGCCACCGGCCAGTTCTCCGCGATCCCGATGAACCTGCAGACCGGCGGCCAGCCGATGGACTACATCGACACCGGCGCCTGGTCGGGCAAGGCCATCAAGGAAGCGCAGAAGGTCGGTCCGGTGAACATCGTCGCCAGTTCCCAGGCCGAGGGCTATGCGTCCATCCCCGAGCGTTCGACCTGGAAGCTCGATCCGAACGCCGCCTACGTGCACTACACGCCGAACGAGACCATCGGCGGCGTGGAATTCCACGAGGTCCCCGATGTGGGTGACAAGCCGCTGGTCGCGGACATGTCCTCCACTATCCTGTCGCGTCCGATCGATGTCTCGAAGTTCGGCGTGATCTACGCCGGCGCCCAGAAGAACATCGGTCCGGCCGGCGTGACCGTGGTGATCGTGCGCAAGGACCTGCTGGAACGCGAGAAGGGCCAGGTACCCGCCGTCCTGGACTGGAAGCTGCAGGCCGACAACGACTCGATGTACAACACCCCGCCGACCTTCGGCTGGTATTTCGCCGGCCTGGTCTTCGAATGGCTGCTGGAGCAGGGCGGGCTGGAAAAGATGGCCGAGATCAACCAGCGCAAGGCAGAGAAGCTCTATCGTTTCATCGACAACTCGGCGTTCTATCGCAACCCGGTGGAACCGAGTGCGCGTTCGTGGATGAACGTGCCGTTCATCCTCGCCGACGACAGCCTCGACGGTCCGTTCCTGAAGGAAGCCGACGCGGCCGGTCTGTCCTCGCTGAAGGGCCACCGCTCGGTGGGCGGCATGCGCGCGAGCATCTACAACGCAGTGCCTGAAGAGGCCGTCGACGCCCTGATCGAATTCATGGCGGATTTCGAGGAACGCCACGCCTGAAAAGGAGGTCGTGATGTACCGCGTCAAGACCTACAACAACATTGCGCTGCGGGGGCTGGAACGCTTCCCGCGCGAAAGCTACGAAGTCGCCTCCGGTCTGGAAGACCCGGATGCGATCATGCTGCGTTCGCATGACCTGCACGGGGAGACCATCCCGGATTCGGTGCTGGCCGTGGGGCGCGCCGGCAGCGGGGTGAACAACATCCCGGTGCAGGATCTCACCGAGCGCGGGGTTGCGGTTTTCAACGCCCCCGGGGCCAACGCCAACGCGGTCAAGGAGCTGGTGATCGCGGGGCTGCTGCTGGGGGCACGCAACCTGGTCCCCGCGGCGGGTTACGTGCAGTCCCTGGATCCCGATGACTCGAGCTTCACCGAGGCGGTGGAGCAGGGCAAGAAACGCTTCAGTGGCTTCGAACTGCCCGGGCGACGGCTGGCCGTCCTCGGGCTGGGCGCGATCGGGGTGAAGGTCGCCAACGCGGCCCGCTCCATGGGGATGGAGGTGGTCGGCTTCGACCCCAAGATCACCGTGGAGAGCGCCTGGCAGATGGCATCGGACATCGAGCGCGCGCGTTCGGTGGATGCGGCGCTGGAAGGGGCGGATGCGGTCACGGTGCACGTGCCTCTGACCGAAAACACGCAGAACCTGGTCAATGCCGAACGCATCCGTTCGATGAACCCCGGTGCGATGGTTCTGAACATGGCCCGCGACGGGATTGTGGATGATGCCGCGGCCGGCGCGGCCCTCAACGAGGGCCACCTGCACGCCTACGTGACCGACTTCCCGGTCCCCGGGCTGCTGGATCACCCGCGGGTGATCACGCTGCCGCACCTGGGCGCGTCGACCACCGAGTCGGAAGAGAACTGCGCGGTGATGATCGCCGATCAGCTGCGTGACTATCTCGAAAACGGTAACGTCGTCAATTCGGTGAACCTGCCGACCCTGGTGCTGGAGCGCAAGGGACAGGCGCGCATCGCGGTGGTTAACCGCAACCTGCCGGACCGTGTGGCGCAGATCTCGCATGTCATCGGTGAATCCGACATCAATATCCTGCATCTGATGAATGACTCGCGCGGGGACATCGCCTACACCATGCTGGACGTGGACGGACATCCCAGTCCGAGCACGCTGGATGCGCTATATGGCATCGACGGTGTACTGCGGGCGCGGGTGCTCTAGGTCGTGAGCGAAGGGGAGTCCCTCGCGTCGCTGCGCGCGCGGATCGATGCGATCGACGGCGAGTTGCTGGCCCTGCTCAGCGAGCGGGCCCGCTGCGCGGAATCGGTCGCGCGGGTCAAGCGCGACAACGGCGAGGAGCCGGTGTTCTACCGGCCGGAACGCGAAGCCGAGATCCTGCGTCGGGTGCGGGAGGAAAATCCGGGGCCGCTGGCGGATGACGTGATCGTCCGGCTGTTCCGGGAGATCATGTCCGAATGTCTGGCCCTGGAGCACCCACTCACGGTGGCTTATCTGGGGCCGGAGGGGACCTTCACCCACCTGGCCGCGCGCAAGCATTTCGGCCATGCGGTCACGACCACGCCGCTGGCGTCCATCGACGCCGTGTTCGGCGCGGTGGAAACCGGGCGGGCGCAGTTCGGCGTGGTTCCGATCGAGAACAGCTCCGAGGGCGTGGTCACGCATACGGTGGACTGCTTCATGGACTCGTCGCTGCAGATCTGCGGCGAGGTCGTGACGCCGATCCACCATCACCTGCTGTCGCAGAGTGCCGATCTCGGCGAGGTCCGCCAGGTCCTGGCCCACGCCCAGGCCCTGGCGCAGTGCCGTGAGTGGCTGGATACCTGGCTGCCACACGCCGAGCGTCATGCGGTGGCCAGCAACGCCCGCGCGGCGGAACTGGCGGCCGGGGATGGGTCCGCGGCGGCGATTGCGTCGCGCGTGGCGGCGGAGCACTACGGGGTTCCGGTGCAGGTGGAGCACGTGGAGGACCGCGCCGACAACACCACCCGGTTCCTCATCATCGGCACGGCCACCACCCGTCCCAGCGGCGCGGACCGTACGTCGATCATGCTGAGCACGGCCAACCGGCCGGGCTCGCTGTATGCGTTGCTGAAGCCGATCGCCGAGGCCGGCATCAGCCTCACGCGCATCGAATCCCGTCCCTCGCGCTGTGCGCAGTGGACCTACGTGTTCTTCCTCGACCTGCTGGGACACCGGGAGGACCCGGAAATCGCCGGGTGCCTGGAACAGCTGAGGGAGACCGCCGACACGGTGAAGATCCTGGGCAGCTACCCCCGGGCCGCAACCTGAGAGGCATCCATGGCAACGAATCCTTCCGAATCCGCAGCCCCCGGGCCGGGTCCGGCCGCCCGGGCCGTGTCCGGCGTGCAGGGACTGCAGCCGTATCAGCCGGGCAAGCCGGTGTCCGAGCTGGAACGCGAGCTGGGCATCAGCGAGGCGGTCAAGCTCGCCTCCAACGAAAACCCGCTGGGCCCGTCGCCGCGCGCCGTGGAGGCGGCCCGGGGCGTGTTGGGCGAGGCCCATGTCTACCCCGATGGCAATGCGTTCGAGCTGAAGGCGGCGCTGGCCGCGCGTCATGGAGTGGCTCCGGCGCAGATCACCCTGGGCAACGGCTCCAACGAAGTGCTGGAGCTGATCGCGCGGACCTGGCTGGCGCCGGGGCGGGCGTCGGTGTTTTCCGCCCACGCCTTCGCGGTGTACCCGCTGGTGACGCAGGCCACCGGGGCCGAGGCGCGCGTGGTCCCGGGCGTGTCGGCGGACGATGCCCGCCAGCCGTTCGGGCACGATCTGGATGCGATGCGCGCCCGGGTGGATGACGACGCCGCGGTGGTGTTCGTGGCGAACCCGAACAACCCGACCGGTACCTGGGTGGATGCGCAGGCGCTGGAGGCCTTCGTGGCGGCGATGCCGCCGCAGACGGTGGTCGTGATCGACGAGGCGTATGCCGAATACGTGGAAGAAGACGGTTATCCGGATGCCACGCGCTGGCTGGACCGCTATCCCAACGTGGTCGTCACCCGGACCTTTTCCAAGATCCAGGGGCTGGCGGGGCTGCGCCTGGGCTATGCCGTGAGTTCGGCGCCGGTGGCCGACATGCTCAACCGGGTGCGTCAGCCGTTCAACGTGAACGCGGTCGCTCAGGCGGCCGGTCTGGCCGCGCTCGAGGACAGCGACCACATCCGGCACTCGGTGGCGGTCAACCGGGAAGGCCTGGTGCAGCTGGATCGCGAACTCCGGGCCATGGGCCTGCGGGTCATCCCTTCGGTCGGCAATTTCATTACCTTCGACACCGGCACCGACGTCAACGCGGTACATGACCGCCTGCAGCGGCGTGGGGTCATTGCCCGGCCGGTGGAAAACTACGGGCTGCCCGGGCATCTGCGCGTCACGGTCTCGACCGCGGAGGATAACGAACGATTCCTGGCTGCCCTGCGCGAGGCCCTTGCATGATCGACCGGCTGGTCATTTTCGGAGTCGGCCTGATCGGCGGTTCGCTGGCGCTGGCGCTGCGGGTGGCCGGGGAGGTGGGGACGGTCGTGGGCTGTTCGCGCAATCCGGACAATCTGCGCGAGGCCGAACGCCTGGGTGTGATCGACGCATGGACCACCGATCCCGCCGAGGCCGCCCGGGGGGCCGACATGGGTGTGCTGGCCGTACCGCTGGGGGCCATGGAAGGGCTGGCGGCATCGCTCGCCGGGATCTGGCCGGAGGATGCGCCGCTGACCGACGTGGGCAGCAGCAAACAGGCGGTGCTGGAGGCCCTGGCGCGGGGGTTCGGCGAGGTTCCGCGGCAGTTCGTCCCCGGGCATCCGATCGCGGGCACCGAGCAGAGCGGGGTGGCGGCCGCCTTTCCCGAACTGTTCCGCGAACGGCTGGTGATCCTGACGCCGGCCGACGCCACCAGCGTAATGGCGACCAACCGCGTGACCGCGATGTGGCAGACCGCCGGCGCGCGGGTCGAATTCATGACGCCGGCGCATCACGATCACGTGCTGGCAGCCACCAGCCACCTCCCGCACGTGCTGGCCTTTACCCTGGTGGCGTCCCTGTCGAAGATGAGCGACCGCGACGAGATCTTCCATTATGCTGCGGGCGGTTTCCGCGACTTCACCCGCATTGCCTCCAGCGACCCGGTCGTCTGGCGCGACATCTGTCTTGCCAACGGGCCCTCCATCCTGGAGGTGATCGAACGTTACCAGGCCGATCTCGAATCCCTGCGGCAGGCGATCGAGCAGGGCGACGGGCAGCGCCTGGAGCAGGAATTCACCCACGCCAAGACCACGCGGGATCGTTTCTGTGATCCCGCCCGAGCTCAACTGGATACCTGAACCGATGGATACCCTGACCGTTCAACCCGGCGGCGTCCTCAGCGGGACCCTGCGGGTCGCCGGCGACAAGTCGATTTCGCATCGGGCGATCATGCTGGGGGCGCTGGCCGAAGGCACCACCCACGTGACCGGCTTCCTCGAAGGGGAGGACTGCCTCGCTACCCTGGAAGCGTTTCGCGCGATGGGTGTCCCCATCCGCCGCGAAGGGCCGGGCGAGGTCATCATCGAGGGGGTCGGGATGCACGGCCTGCATGCCCCCGATGGTCCGCTGGACATGGGCAATTCGGGTACCGCCATGCGACTTTTGTGCGGTGTGCTCGCCGGGCAGGCGTTCGACAGCGAACTCACCGGCGACACCTCCCTGTCGCGTCGGCCCATGCGCCGGGTCACCGAGCCGCTGGCGCGCATGGGCGCGCAGATCGACACCGCCGAAGGCGGCACCCCGCCGTTGCGGGTGCGGGGCGGACAGCCGCTGCAGGGCACGGAATACGCCCTCGAGGTCGCCTCCGCCCAGGTCAAGTCCGCACTGCTCCTTGCCGGCCTGTGGGCCGAGGGCCGCACCTGCGTGACCGAACCCGCGCCAACCCGCGATCACACCGAACGCATGCTGGAAGGTTTCGGCGTCGAAGTGGAACGCGACGGGGCCACGGCCTGTGTGGCCGGCGGCGGGCGCCTGCGCGGTGGCGACGTGGACGTACCCGCGGACATCTCTTCGGCCGCCTTCTTCATGGTCGGGGCGTCGATCGCGCCGGGTTCCCACGTGATCCTGCGCCACGTCGGGGTCAACCCGACCCGGACCGGCGTGATCGAGATCCTCCGCCGCATGGGCGCCGATATTCGTCTGCTGGATCTGCGCGAGGTCAGTGGCGAGCCGGTGGCCGACATCGAGGTGCTGTCGCACGAGCTGCGCGGGATCGAGATCCCGGAGGATCAGGTGCCGCTGGCCATTGACGAATTCCCGGCCATCTTCATCGCCGCCGCCTGCGCCCACGGCGAGACCGTGCTGACCGGCGCCGAGGAATTGCGCGTCAAGGAAAGCGACCGCATCCAGGTGATGGCCGACGGCCTCGCGGCCCTCGGCGTCGACTGCGAGGTTCGGCCGGACGGCATCCGCATTCAGGGGGGCGACGGTTTTCAGGGTGGCGAGATCCAGAGCCACGGAGATCACCGCATCGCCATGGCCTTCGCCATGGCCGCACTCCGCGCCGACGCGCCCGTCACCATTCACGATTGCCGCAACGTCGCGACGTCGTTCCCCGACTTCGCCGACCTGGCGCGGCAGACCGGACTGCATCTGGAGGCCCAATGACCCCGGTACTGACCATCGACGGTCCCGGCGGCGCAGGCAAGGGTACCGTCTGCATGCGCATCGCGGCGGCCATGGGCTGGCACCTGCTCGACAGCGGCGCGCTGTACCGCCTGGTGGGCCTGGCCGCACGCCGGCAGGGTGTGGAGCCGGACGACGCGGCGGCCGTCCCCGACCTGGCTCAGGCGCTGGACGTACGCTTTGAAATCGACCGCGATGCCACACGGGTCACGACCCTGCTGGAAGGCGACCCCGTGGACGAGGAGCTCCGCACCGAGCAGGCGGGCAACGACGCCTCGCGTGCAGCAGCCATTCCCGCCGTGCGCGAGGCACTGCTGCAGCGCCAGCGCGATTTCGCGGTGCCGCCCGGCCTGGTCGCCGACGGGCGCGACATGGGGACCATCGTGTTCCCCGAAGCGGATCTGAAGATCTTTCTCGATGCCAGTGCCGAGGAACGTGCGCGGCGTCGCCAACTGCAGTTGCTGGAACAAGGACTTAGTGCTAGCCTTGAAGAACTTCGGGAAGAGATGGAAGAACGCGACCGTCGCGACCGCGAACGCAGCGTGGCGCCGCTCAAGCCGGCCGAGGATGCCTGGGTCCTGGATACCACGGATCTGGACATCGTCGCCGTGGTCGATCTCATCCTGGAGCGCCTGCGGGACGTACTCCCGGAAGACCGCCCCCCTGCCGACGAAACCCCGGGCAGCGGGATCGACAACACTTGAAACCGGTTTCAGGAAGTTTCTGTAACCGCATTTAATTTAACAGGTTTTTAAATCCATGAGTGAAAGTTTCGCGCAACTGCTCGAAGAGAGCATGGCCTACACCCAGATGCAGCCGGGTGCCATCCTCAGTGCCACCGTCATTGAGGTGAACCCGGAAGTCGTCGTGGTGAACGCGGGCCTGAAGTCCGAGGGAGTCATCCCCAACGAGCAGTTCATGAACGACGAAGGGGAACTCGAAGTCGCCGTGGGCGATGTCGTGGAAGTTGCCCTGGAAACCCCGGAAGACGGCTTCGGCGAGACCCGCATGTCTCGCGAGAAGGCCAAGCGTGCCAAGGCCTGGGATCGCCTCGAACGGGCGATGGAAGACGAGGAATACGTCACCGGCAAGATCTCCGGCAAGGTCAAGGGCGGCTACACCGTCGAACTGGGCGACATCCGTGCATTCCTGCCGGGTTCACTCGTGGATGTCCGTCCGGTGCGCGATACCGCGTATCTGGAAGGCAAGGAGCTGGAGTTCAAGCTCATCAAGCTGGACCGCCGTCGCAACAACGTGGTCGTGTCGCGTCGCGCCGTGGTCGAGCAGGAATACAGCGCCGAGCGCGAAGAACTGCTCAAGAACCTGCAGGAAGGTGCGCAGGTCAAGGGTATCGTCAAGAACCTCACCGACTATGGTGCGTTCCTGGATCTGGGCGGCATCGACGGCCTGCTGCACATCACCGACATGGCCTGGAAGCGCGTCAAGCATCCGTCCGATGTCGTTGAAATCGGACAGGAAGTCGAAGTCAAGGTGCTCAAGTTCGATCGCGAGCGCATGCGTGTCTCGCTGGGCCTGAAGCAGCTGGGCGAGGATCCGTGGGAGAACATCACTCGCCGTTACCCGACCGGCACCCGCATCTTCGGCAAGGTCACCAACATCACCGACTACGGCTGCTTCGTCGAAATCGAAGACGGCGTGGAAGGCCTGGTGCACGTCTCCGAAATGGACTGGACCAACAAGAACGTCAACCCGGGCAAGGTCGTGGCCATTGGCGACGAGGTGGAGGTGATGATCCTGGACCTGGACGAAGAGCGCCGCCGTATCTCGCTGGGCATGAAGCAGTGCCAGTCCAACCCGTGGGACGACTTCGCCGCCAACCACAACCGTGGCGAGAAGGTCCGTGGCCAGATCAAGTCGATCACCGATTTCGGCGTATTCGTGGGCCTGGAAGGCGGCATCGACGGCCTGATCCACCTGTCGGATCTTTCCTGGAGCGAATCGGGCGAAGAGGCCATCCGCAACTTCAAGAAGGGTGACGAGGTCGAGGCCGTGGTCCTGTCCGTGGATCCGGAACGCGAGCGCATCTCCCTGGGCCTGAAGCAGCTGGACCGCGACCCGTTCGCCAACTTCGTGGCCGAACACAGCAAGGGCAGCATCGTGAAGGGTACGGTCAAGGAAGTGGACGCCAAGGCCGCCGTGATCGAACTGGCCGATGGGATCGACGGGATCCTGCGCGCCGCCGACATCTCCCAGGACCGCGTGGAAGACGCGCGTACGGTGCTCAACGTGGGCGACGAGGTCGAGGCCAAGTTCATGGGCGTGGACAAGAAGACCCGTGCGATCAGCCTGTCCATCAAGGCGAAGGATCGTGCCGAGGAGGCCGAAGCCGTGTCCGAATACGGGCAGGGCGGCGGCGCCACCACCTCGCTGGGCGACCTGCTGAAGGAACAGATGGGCAAGAACGACTAAGCCCTGTTCCACCGCCCGCATCCGCGTCGCAACCGCGGGTGCGGGCCTTTTTTTGTCTTTCCTCCCCCTTTGCTGCGAGTGCCAGATGACCAAATCGGAATTGATCGACAATCTTGCCCGCAAATCACCGCACCTTCCGCCACGCGACGTCGAACTGAGCGTCAAGGCCCTGCTGGAGCGGATGAGTCAGGCACTGGCCAGTGGCGAGCGGGTGGAAATTCGCGGATTCGGCAGCTTTGCGCTGCATTTCCGGCCCCCGCGCATGGGCCGGAATCCCAAGACCGGCGAGGGCGTGGCCCTGCCCGGCAAATATGTCCCTCACTTCAAGCCCGGCAAGGAATTGCGGGAACGCGTCAATGACGGCGCGCAAAAGGACCAGTAGGCGGATACGACGAATGGCCGAGCGCGGAAAGTCCCGGCTGCGGCACTGGGTCGCATTCGTGGCCCTGATCCTGATCTCCTCGAGCATCGGGATCCTGGTGGTGTTCAACGAGGGCGCCGCCACCCTCCATCTCCCCGGTCTCACCCTCGAGGCCCCCTTGATCGTGCTCCTGGGCCTGAGCGCCCTGGCGGGTGTACTGATTGCATCCCTGATCTTCTGGCTCAGGCTGCGGCGTCTGCAACGCAAGATCGACCGGCTACGGGATGAGAACCGTGCGCTGCGGGTCGAGGTGGAACAGCTGCGGACCGCGCCGATGCGGGATTTCTACTGAACCGGAATGATTGAGGACTGGTTCTGGCTGCTGTTGCCGGTTGCCGCCGCCAGTGGCTGGTGGGCCGCGCGCCGAGGGGTTCCCGAGGAGGAAGAAACCCGCGATCCCGCGCTGGACCGCTATCTCCAGGGCGTACGATACCTGCTGGACGATCGTACCGACGACGCCCTGCAGACCTTCATCGAGATGGTCGAGGTCGACCATGAAACCTTTGAAACCCATGTGATCCTGGGGCGGCTGTTCCGGCGGCGGGGCGAGGTGGACCGCGCGATCCGCATTCACCAGAACCTGGTGGCGCGCCCGGCGCTGACCGATGCCCAGCGGGCACAGGCGCTGTGCGAACTGGGCCAGGACTTCCTGCTGGCGGGGGTGCTCGATCGGGCCGAGGGGGTGTTCCGCGAATTGATGAATTCGCCGAACCAGGCCTCCGAGGCACTGGAAGGCCTGCGGCACGTCTACGAGACGCAGCGCGAGTGGGACAAGGCGATCGAGGTCGGCAACCGGCTGCGCGCCGAGGGCTCGCCACAGGAACCCCTGCGGGTTGCGCATTACCATTGCGAACTGGCGAGCGAGGCGCTGGAACGCAATGACCTGGCCGAGGCCTCCGAGCGGGCAGGCCAGGCCGAAGCCCTGGTACCGGGTCTGTCGCGGGCCCTGCTGCTGAAATCGGAAATCGCCGAACGCGAGGGACGCATTCG
This sequence comes from Thioalkalivibrio sp. ALE20, assembly GCF_000381405.1. Taxonomy (NCBI): domain Bacteria; kingdom Pseudomonadati; phylum Pseudomonadota; class Gammaproteobacteria; order Chromatiales; family Ectothiorhodospiraceae; genus Thioalkalivibrio; species Thioalkalivibrio sp. ALE20. The sequence continues at coordinate 6,309 of NZ_KB906475.1, read as the reverse complement.
CGAGGCCATCGATTACGGCAGTGATGCAGTGGCCCGCACGCCGCGGCTGGCACCGTTGCTGGTCCCGCGGCTGGAGCAGCTGCATCAGGCCCTGCCGGGCGAGCATCGTCTGGCGGCGCTGGAACAAGTACTGACCGACCTCGCCGAGACCCGCGGCGTGACCATGGCGCGTATCGCGCTGATGCGGCTGTATCGACGGACCGGACGCATGGACCGGGCGCTGCATGAGCTGGGGGTCATCCTGGCCCAGCGCCCGGTACCCACCTCGGGGCTGCTGGAGGCGGTGCGCTGGATGAAGGTACTGCCCGCGGTGCAGAGCTACGTAAGCGAATTTACGGCCTTCGAGAAGGCTCTGTCGGACCAGCTGCGCAGTCAGCACCTGTATCAATGCACCAACTGCGGGTACCAGGGCCGCGGCCATGTCTGGCAATGCCCCAGCTGCCGGCGCTGGGACACCCTGCGCGGGCTGGATTTCGATATCGATCAGAACACTGAAGACGCCGAAGCGGCGCTGATTCGCGAGGAGAGCCACTGAATGGACCCGGTAACGGAAACCCCGAACCTCCAGGAGCCGCGGCTGATCGTCGCCCTGGACTTCGCCTCCGGCGACGAGGCGCTGGCCTTCGCCCGCAGTCTGGACCCCCACCAGTGTGCGCTGAAGGTGGGTTTCGAGCTGTTCGTGGTCGCCGGACCGGATCTGGTCGAACGGCTGCACGGGCTCGGCTTCCGGGTGTTCCTGGACCTCAAGTTTCACGACATCCCCAACACGGTTGCGGCCGCCTGTCGCGCGGCGGCCCGCATGGATGTGTGGCTGGTGAACCTGCACGCTTCCGGCGGCCTGGCGATGATGCGGGCAGCCCGTGACGCGGTCCGCGAGGTCAATGAACGGACGGCCCTGCTGGCCGTAACGGTGCTGACCTCCAGTGACCGCGCGACCCTGGAGGAGACCGGCGTGCAGGACACCCCGGATGGCCAGGTCATGCGCCTGGGGCGCCTGGCGGTGGAGCAGGCGGGGCTGGACGGGCTGGTATGTTCCGCGCGCGAAGCGGCGATGCTGCGCGAGGAGCTGGGGGCGGCACCCAGGCTGGTGACGCCCGGGATTCGCCTGGAAACGGCCGGGGACGACGACCAGAAACGGGTGATGACGCCGGAACGGGCGCTGGAGGCCGGCGCCAGTGCCATTGTGGTGGGCCGGCCGATCACCCGTGCGCAGGATCCCGCCGCGGCGATGCGGACGATCGCGGGACGCATGCAGGGGGTTTCCCCGACGCAGTGATCGGGCTAGGATCCATGGTGAGCGCACGGGAGAAGGCGCTCGCCACCATTGAAAAAACAAGGAGGTTCACCATGATCCGTACTGTATCCATGTTCCGTTCCGCCCGGGTGTTGCTGCCCGCCATGGCGCTGGGGCTGAGCCTCGGCTCGGCGGTCACTGCCGGCGAACAGGTGCCCGTCAACGTCAATTCGGCACCGCTGGAGGAGCTGGTCACCCTGAGCAATGTCGGTGAGGTCACGGCGCGTGCCATCCTCGAACATCGGGAAGAACACGGGGATTTCGAATCCGTGCAGGCCCTGACCGAGGTGTCCGGCATTGGCGAACGGACGGTGGAAATGAATCTGGATCGGATTGAACTGGAATAGGGAGAGCGGCCGGGGCATGACCGCCATTGTGCGGCCATGCCCCGCAGCCCGGAGGGCACATGACCGAAAAGAGCAAACGAATCCGTACCGCTGTCTTTCCCGTGGCCGGCATGGGGACGCGCTTTCTGCCGGCGACCAAGGCCAACCCCAAGGAAATGCTCCCGGTAGTGGACAAGCCACTGATCCAGTATGCCGCCGAAGAGGCCGTCGCGGCGGGGATCGACACCCTGGTGTTCGTCACCGGACGCAACAAGCGCGCCATCCCCGATCATTTCGACAAGGCCTACGAGCTGGAGAACGAGCTGGAGGAGCGGGGCAAGACCGAGCTCCTCGAACGCATCCGCAACATCGTCCCATCGAACGTCACCTGCGTGTACCTGCGCCAGGCCGAAGCCCTGGGGCTGGGGCATGCGGTCGCCTGTGCGCGCCCCGTGGTGCGCGAGGAACCGTTCGCCGTGATCCTCGCGGATGACCTGATCGAGGCCGTGGATGGCGGGGCCACCGCACAGATGGTGGAGCAGTACAACGGCCATGGCTGCAGCGTGCTGGGGGTGGAAGAGGTGCCCGAAGACCGAACCCATCAGTACGGCATCATCGATCCGGAACGCACCGGCCCCCGCAGCTGGGACGTGAAGGGCATCGTGGAAAAGCCCGATCCGGCCGATGCGCCGTCGAACGTCGCCGTGGTCGGGCGCTATGTGCTGACGCCGCGGATCTTCGATCTGCTGGAGCGGCAGGAGCCGGGAGCCGGCGGCGAGATCCAGCTGACCGACGCCATCGACCGCCTGCGGCAGGAAGAGCGGGTCACGGCCTGGGAATTCTCCGGGCGGCGTTTCGATTGCGGCAGCAAGCTGGGCTATCTCGAGGCCACGGTCGAGTTCGCCCTCAATCACCCCGAACTCAAGGACGATTTCCGCGAATACCTTCGCACCCGGACGGACAGCTGACGCGTCCGGGCCCGGCGCTCACCACCAAAGCCGCCGATGCCGGGGCCGAACCGGCAACCGCCCGCGCCAGTACTGGATCATCAGCAGCCCCACCACCATGCCGCCCAGATGCGCGAAATGGGCGATCCCCGACATGGTCCCGGATACCCCCAGATAGAGCTCGAGGATGCCGTAACCGATCACGAAGTACTTGGCCTTGATCGGAATCGGCAGGAAGATCAGGAACAGGCGCTGGTTGGGGAACATCATCCCGAATGCCAGCAGCACCCCGAACACCCCGCCGGAGGCCCCCACGGTGGGGTAGATGGCATCACCGTTGCCCCCTGCAGTGACCACCAGCTGCACCAGACCGGCCCCGATCACACAGATCAGAAAATAGGTCGCGAACATGCGCGAACCCCATGAATTCTCGACCTGAACGCCCAGCATCCATACCACGAACATGTTGACGAACAGGTGCAGCGGCCCGCCATGCAGGAAGCCATAGGTCACCAGCTGCCAGAGCTGGAAATCCGGCACGCGCATCATCGAGCCGTCCTGCATGATGGTGGACGGGGTGCCGATCGGCCACAGGGCGAAATGGGCCATCAGCCAGTTGCCCAGCGCGGGCATGGCCAGGAACAGCAGGACGTTGGTGACCAGCAGGAAACCGATCACCGGAGGCATCATGCTGAAGCGCGGCGAGCGCGGATCAGGATGGGTCATGCGGAGGGTGCGCCGGTCCGGCTCAGAAGTCGTCGGTCACGGCGCCGCGGCTGGCCGATCCCACCGTGCGCGCGTATTTGGCAAGCACTCCGCGGGCCACCGGGGGCTCCGGGACCTTCCAGGCCGACCGGCGGCGTTCCAGTTCCTCGGGGTCGATGTCCAGATCCAGCTGGTTCCGGTCGGCGTCGATCACGATCGGGTCGCCTTCCTGCACCAGCGAGATGGGACCACCCGCGGCCGCCTCGGGCGCGACATGACCCACGACCATGCCGTAGGTGCCACCGGAGAATCGCCCGTCGGTGACGAGACCCACTGCATCTCCCAGACCGGCACCGATCAGCGCCGCGGTGGGGGCCAGCATCTCGCGCATCCCGGGCCCGCCGCGCGGCCCTTCATAACGAATGACGATCACGTCCCCTTCGCGGATCGAGCCGGCGAGAATCGCGTCCAGGCAGTCCTCCTCGGAGTCGAAGACCCGGGCGGGTCCGCGAATGCTGCGCCGCTTGAGGCCGGTCACCTTGGCCACGCCCCCCTCGGGGGCCAGACTGCCCTTGAGGATCGCCAGGTGGCCCTGCGGATAGAGCGGGTCGGCGGGTGTTCGGACCATGTCGGTGGCCTCCGCCGGCGGGGCGGCGGGCGCATCGCGAAGGGTTTCCGCCAGGGTCTCGCCGGTGATCGTCAGGCACTCCCCGTGCAGAAGCCCGGCGTCCAGCAGCAGGCGCATCACCAGCGGGGTGCCGCCGGCCTGATGGAAGGCGGTGGTGACGTAACGCCCGGAGGGCTTGAGATCGCACAGGACCGGGGTGCGGCGGCGAATCCGTTCGACATCGTCCAGATCCAGGGGCACCTCGGCGGCGTGCGCGATCGCCAGCAGGTGCAGCACCGCGTTGGTGGAGCCGCCCAGGGCCATGACCACCGCGAGGGCATTCTCGAAGGCCGGCCGGGTGAGGATGTCGCGCGGCTTGCGATCGGCATGGATCGCTTCCAGCAGGACCTCGCCGGAGCGCGCCGCGGACTCGCCCTTTTCCGGATCCTCGGCGGCCTGGGTCGAGGATCCCGGCAGGCTCATCCCCAGCGCCTCGAAGGCCGAGGACATGGTATTCGCGGTGTACATGCCCCCGCAGGAACCCGCGCCGGGACAGGCGTTGCGCTCCACCCCCTGCAGGTCCTCGTCGGACAGCCGACCGGCGCCGTGCTGTCCCACGGCCTCGAAGGCACTGACAATGGTCAGTTCCTGGCCCTTGTAATGGCCGGGCTTGATGGTGCCGCCATAGACGAAGATGGCCGGCACGTTGAGGCGGGCGAGGGCGATCATCGCCCCGGGCATGTTCTTGTCACATCCCCCGGTGGCCAGCACCCCGTCCATGCTCTGCCCGTTGACCACGGTTTCGATCGCGTCGGCGATCACCTCGCGCGAGACCAGCGAGTATTTCATCCCCGGTGTGCCCATGGAGATGCCGTCGGAGATGGTGATGGTGCCGAAGGTCTGGGGCATGCCGCCGGCCTGACGCACCGCTCGTTCCGCGCGTTCGGCAAGCGCGCCGATCCCCGTGTTGCAGGGGGTAATCGTACTGTGCGCGTTGGCGATCCCGACGATGGGACGCTGGAAGTCGTCGTCTCCGAACCCGACGGCGCGCAGCATGGCGCGATTGGGTGTGCGGCGTGGCCCTTCGGTGACCACGCGCGAGCGGCGGTTGTCCTGGCTCATGGTGTCCTCAGTGTGTCCGGGTCTGGTTTTCGCGACTGTAACGCCCGTTCATGAAACGGTCGAAGAACTTGCCCAGGTCCGGGTGATCGATCTGTTCGCCCGAGGTGTCGCTTTCCAGATGACGCTCGGCCACATAGGTGCTGTGGGTGTAGCCATCCACCAGCACGTGGTACCACGGCTGGTCCTTGGGCGGCCGGCTCTTCGCGACCGTCTCGTACCATTCGTCCGAGCCGTTGTAGACCGGGTCGACATCCACGATGACGCCGCGGTAATCATATTTGAGGTGATGGACGATCTCGCCCACCGAAAAACGGGTGCCGCTGGCCATGGTGCAATCTCTCTGCTCGCAGGGGTGAAAACAAAAGAATAGACCGGGCGAGCCCGGGGCGCGTCACGCCGTCTCAGGGTTCGTCCGGTTCCTGTTCGGATCCGTTCGGGGCCGCCTCCCGCCGCGGGCCGTACTGCCTGAACGCCTCCCGTATGCGCTGCATCTCCGCAGCATCCAGCAGGGCGGGGCCGCCGATGGACAGGCTCAGCACGTACTGCTGCGCCAGCAGTTCGACCTCCTCGGTGAGCCACAGCGCGCGTGCGAGGTCCGGCCCGGTGGCGATCATCCCGTGGTTCGCCAGCAGACAGGCGTAGCGGTCATCCAGTGCGGCAAGCGCATGTCGCGAGAGTTCCGGTGTCCCGAAGGTGGCATACGGGGCACAGCGGATGGAGTCGCCGCCGGCGGCCGCGATCATGTAATGCAGCGGCGGGATGTCGCGCTGCTGGATCGCGACCACGCTGGCGTACACCGAATGCACGTGCACCACCGCATGGATATCTTCGCGTTCCCGCAGGATCGCGCGGTGGAAATGCCATTCGCTGGAAGGCTTCTGGTGCGCGGACCAGCGTCCGTCGGCATCCATGTACACCAGGTCCTTCGGCGCCAGGTCCTCGTACGCCACGCCGGAGGGGGTGATCAGCAGGCCGTGACCGCAGCGTACACTGACGTTACCGGATGTACCCTGGTTGAGGCCGCGCCGGTTGGTTTCCAGCGCCGTGTCGATCACCGCCTCGCGCAACTGTTGCTCGTTCATGCGCCTGCCTTCGTCCGGAACCGTCCCGCGCATTCTGCCTGACACGGACCCGCGGGGCATCCACCCGCACCCGCCCGCGCGACGCCGTTTTATGCCCCCGCCATCGCGAGCCGCGAGGCTCTCTTCCCCGTCGTAAGTCGCGGGGGCTCTCTCTCGTCATCTCGAGTCACGCAGCGACGTGGCGATCTCCATCCAGGGCCACCGGTTCCGGCGTGCCGGCAAAGTC
>NZ_KB906474.1:296557-298173 GCF_000381405.1 Thioalkalivibrio sp. ALE20 | reverse complement strand
TACCGCAAGGTCCGCTACCGCGGCCTCAATAAGAACACCGCGCAGCTGCACAGTCTGTTCGCCCTGGCGAACCTGTACCGCGCGCGACGATGGGGGCTCCTCACGCAGGGATAGTGTGTCTGCAGGACCGGAAATCGCCCCTGTAACCGCTCAAAACGGCGGTTACAGGGGCCAAAACAGGCCGCCGGGGCCCTGATGTCCTGCCAAACGCGCTTCGGCGGGATATGGAGCGGCATGCGGAGCCTTTGATCAGTGTTTCCTTAGGTCATCGAAACCAATCAAACATGCGTACCGGACCATATGATGGGCCATTTAAAGACACGGATACCTCACAGGCGTCTCACCACAACCAAAAAGAAAATCTCCAGATCCGACATTTTCCCTGTCACCTAGAAGAAATCATCGTCAGTCATTGATTCCCCAGGACCTGGAAAGTAATCATCATCACCCCTTTGCTCTTCCCTCGTGGCCGAGCACATGGAAACAGCACGCTCTATCGCCGCCAAAGAACCCGATAAATCGATTCTAAATGCACTCATTTCCTCTATCTTCACCCTAAGAATTTGCCCTCTCCGAATCTCGTCCACGAAATCATCTGTAATGGGCACACTGAGCGAATCTACAACACCCCTACCGTCCATGCTCTCACCCGTGGCAAGCGTTGGATGAGGCGCCTCCCATATATCATTCCGGTCAACGCGATATTGTATTAGTAAATCAATCTGACTCAAATACCCTAAGTCGCTAACACGAGCGTCGCTAAAGTGAATCACAAGAGTTGCGCCACAGCCCAACTCAGGCGCAAAATCCACGCTAACCATAATCCCATCTTCATTCGAGGGAGCTAGCGCTCGAGAACCCTGACCCAGGGGCATGGCACCCCAGTTCTCAAAGTACTCCCAATCATGCAGCCCACTGGGGCTGCTGGCTTCTGCCAATTTCGCTGTACTGAAGAGAACTAAACCGATGGTTAGTAACGCGAAAAATGCCCGATTTCCAAGTTTGAAGGTCTTCATATAAACGACTCCATCACCACCTGTGATGATCCACCCATGGTCGTTGTCTATCGCAATGTATTCCGCACACTCGACAGACTTCCGTGACCGTCACGTGTACCACCTACCAAAAGTAGCCACCGCTGTTGGTGTCTTTATCAAAGAAGGACGTCCCGATATGTTTGGCCAACTGCTCAATGTACGCCCAAAGAAAACCATCATGTGCAATATCGCAGAATGTTGGGGCCGCACTATCCCCACCAGGACGCGCCCATCGGAAAGACAAACACGCTTCATAAACGGGAGCATCTCGATAAGGCCGTATGTCCTCGATATCGATTTGCTCACGCGCCATTGTGCGGTCAACTCTTCAAGCCGAGCTTAGCCTTGTCTAGCAGCGTCCTTGCTCACGCAGTAGGCGAGCGGCTTCACACTCCGAAGGCCTTTTTTTACCACTATAGTCATTTTAGACGGATCCTGCACGGCGCGCAGCAATTCTCGGCCCGACAGAATCCTTCAACCGCATGAGTTACTGTCGAAAGTGGTGTACGGGGGGATTGAGGAAGGCGGCGTATCCGGCTGGAATGGAAGTACCACCAACCAACCAGCCCGAGGAGATAC